>JAFWYO010000214.1 GCA_017517715.1 Bacteroidales bacterium | reverse complement strand
CAGCTGCGTCAGCGTCAGCTTTTTAGGGAGATGGTGCGCTTCGCCGGGCGTGCCAAGCGCATTTTGGCCCTCGGCCTCGAGGCAGCCTCGCGCAACGCGGGCGTCACGCCGAGCAACTACTTCATTCGCATCAACAAAGAATGCTTCGCAATGCAGGACGGCGAGCTGGCGGTCGACCTGCCCGAGCTGCGCCTCAGCGACGGCCCCGTGGCGCCCGTGGCCTTTGAAGCGCCGCAACTGCTTGACGACGCGACTATTAGCGTCGCTTTCGAAAAGAACCCGCTGCATCGCAACTGCAGTCAGGACGACGAGGTCTACCTGGTGGCCTACTGCCCTGAATACAAGGATTTTGACTTCTCCGACCCTGCATCTCGCCGCCGCAAGCAGGCCGTTCTGCAACTGAACGAGGCCTGGGTGGGCAAGGAGGTGCACCTGTGGGGCTTTGTGGTCGACCGCGCCGGCCGCGCCTCGCAGAGCCTCTACATAGGCAGTGGCATCTTAGGCGATTTCCCGACGGAACAGGAAGAGGATAGTGTTGATTTTCAGACTGATAACGCTATAGTCCCGACCAGCGAAGCGCCTATGGACAGCACTGTCTCTTCGCCCGACGCCGCAACCGCCGTCGCCGCTCCGTCCCGCGCCGCTCCGCCAGGCGGAAAATAGTTTTGCAGATTGCAAAACCGCAGCAACAGTTTATGTGGTCGGCCTCCGGCCTCAAAATCATCAAAAAATCATAATGAAAATCTTTAAATAATTAAAGTTTTGAAAGATTTTAAATATTATTTTTGAAAGATTTTGAGGAATTAACCACAAATTATATATAGAACGCTAATGCCCGCAAATGTTCGTGAATTGCCATAACTGTCAAATAAATTTGACTAGTTACTTAGCTTTTAGCAGCCAGTCGACGGCATTGACCTTGCGGATGCCGTCAATGTCCGATATAAAATCACGGTCGAGAGTGATGAGATATCGGCTGTAGTGGTCGCTGAGGATGCCGAAGGGTCTAATCTCGCGGGCAAGGGTTTCTGGCGCGTTGTTCACAGTATACGAAATCTGATAGTACTCAATTGTGTCCTGCCTGCGGGCAATGAAATCTATCTCGGTATCGTTCAACTTGCCGATGTCCACCTTATAGCCTCGACGCAGCAATTCGAGGTAGACGATATTTTCCAATGCGTGTGAGGGCTCAATCTGACGATAGCCAAGCACATTGTTGCGCAGCCCGAGGTCGGTGACGTAGTATTTGTTCAGCGTCTTAAGGTAGGCTTTGCCTTTGATGTCATAGCGGACAGCCTTGTTGAGAATGAAGGCGTTGCAGAACATATCCAGATAACGTTCCACGGTCTCGTTGCTCACCTGACGGCCTTCGCTGCGCAGATTCCCGGTTATGGAAGCAGGCGACACCACACTACCGATGGAAGAGAGAACCATTTTCAGCACATTTTCCAACAATGTGATGTCGCGGATGGCATTGCGTTTGATGATGTCCTTCAGCACCACGGTGTTGTAGATGCCGTCAAGGTAACTGTTGATGACATTCTCGTCACTTTCACCAGCCAGGAAAGGGAACCCTCCATATTTCATATACTGTTGGAATAGACGGTCGGGGTTCCCGTTGGGCCATACGGTACAGTATTCGGCAAACGACAGTGGTAGCATAGCCACCTCCACATATCGGCCAGAGAGAAGTGTCGCCAACTCGGACGAAAGCATATAGGCGTTGGAACCCGTAATGTAAATGTCTACATCATAATCTATTGTCAGGCTCTCAATGGCACGCTCGAACCCATCGACATTCTGCACTTCATCCAGTAGGATATAGTGTTTCCCATTTGCTTTGATTTTCGATGCCACTTCGTCATAGAGAGCCTTGTGGTCTTTTAAGTTGTCGTAGCGAGCCGATTCGAGATTGATGCTGATAATCCTTCCCGACGGGATGCCCTCATCCTTGAGCCAATTGGCATAGAGCATCAGCAATGTAGACTTGCCACACCGACGGATGCCCGTGATGACTTTCACAACTTGTTTGTCTTTGAAAGTGATAAGTCGATTCAAATATTCCTTCCTTGCTATCATTTTTCCCGTGTTTCTTTTTTGGCTATAAACGCAGAAAAATAATTATTATTGTATTTTTACGCATATATCCGTAAAATTATTTCACAAAGATATCCGACTGCTTCAGCAGGCGGACGGTGTGCTGCTTACCGTCGGCGGTGGTGAGGGTGAGGAGATAAGTGGCTTGGGGACGGGAGGTGAGGTCAAGGGAGTACTTCCCGGGGCCGTCAGGGGTGAGACGCACTTGCTCGCGGCGGCCGGTGAGGTCTGTGAGCCACGCGGTTGCAACCCCGTTTTCAACTTTCAACTCTCCACTTTCAACTTTAATCTTCACACTCTGCCGGAAGGGATTCGGGTAGGCCACGAAAGCCCCCTCGTCGCCCACCACGGTGATGCGCACCTCGCCGCCACCGCCGTGGTTTGTGGAGTCATCGGGTTCGACATAGACATACGGAGTAGAAAAGAAAGTGTCGACGTACTTCAACACATACGCCCGGTCTTCCCCAGCGGGAAGCGTGTAATTGCCGAAGGTGCCGCCGCCGTTCATTCTTCCCGACAGGTAGAGTATGTTGTCGCGAAGGATGACTCCACGCGGGTCATTAGTTGGGCTTGGAGAGTTGTAGTCGATGAATTGTACTTCGTGGCCGTCTTTGTCCCACACAAATAAACCTGTCGACATTGGTCTTGTTATAACGCTGTCTCGAATGTAAATATTATGCTGATACAAAAGTTGCGCAATAACAAAGTTGTTATGGGTTGCAATTTCTATGTGTTCTAATAGTTGCGGCACCGTTGTACGGGATGACCGTACTTCGCCAATGGCCAAGGTCTGTCCTGTATTTTTGTCTAATCGTGCAAAAAAGATACCATTTCGCACATTTATATTAAAAGTATCAGCCCTATAGATTTGTTCTTGATAAAGCGTCCAAATGCGTCCGAGGCAGTACACATCTCCGTTTTCGTCTATGCTTAGTGCATTAATCAGATAATCATTCCACAAATTATGATTGTTGCTAGTGTTTTCATAATCAAGCTGGAACAGCCATTGAGGATTCAGCACGTTGTCATATTTTAGTATGACTGAATAGTCGAGACTGTTTTCTGTCTGGATATGTATATCCGGCATTCCTGTGATTCTGAAATCGACAGAGTCCAAAACGGCAACCGTTCCTGCGTTCATACTCAATAAAAGATATATTGAGTTGTCTTTGCCGGATGACATCAAAGAAGTGATATAAGTGTCAACCCCGTTAAGATTCGGTATGTTAGGTTCGAAAATAAGTTGTTGGTGCAGGATATTTGTGAAACGAGGAGAAAACTTAATAATCTGATAGTTATTGTACGAAGTAAAGGCGGGTACGTGGACATCAAAATGCCTCTCGCCTCCGTTAATCAAGAGTCGGTATCCCCAAAACGTACTGTCGTCAAACAGATTGGTTCCAGATATTACAGGATGAGCCAAAATGATATTGCCATCTTCGTCTACCGAAAAAGCATCGCTATTAAAACCCCAATCTCTGTAATGGCAAGAGTCTGCCATCATAATTGTTCTGTCGGAATAGATGCAAGCCGCAGACAGGAAGTGTTTGTCTTTCAAATGGCCATCCAAATCAAACTCCAAGTACGTAAGGAACCAAGCACCGCTGACACTGTCTGTGGGGAAGGCGAAATCATTGGTTTCAAGAAAGAGCGTGTCCAAAAAGTAAGTGTAATTTCGATACCTAACGCCAGGACGCGAAAGCATAACCATACAGACGATGGATGTATCGCCTACAAGCTGTATGCCTATGCCATTTGTGGGAGAACCATAGTTAGTGTGGATTGGCTTGTGCCACATCAGCTGTCCTGCTGGACTCAGTTTGGCAATGACAACACTCTTTGTCTTATTGTCTGGGCCGTATGGACTAAAAGGCAGGAGATCAGTGCTGTCTATCTGTGCTCCTTTTGTAAACTCGCCCAAGATGTATAAGTTGCCTTCATTGTCGACCGCGCTTCCTATTATTGTGTTTAGGTCGGTCAGTCCGTTATTGTCGCTTTCTCCAATGTAGGATTTCACCCAGTCGAAGTGTTGGGCGTGGGCGGTGATTGCCAGCAGCGCGAGGAGCGCAAAGGTGAGGGTCTTTCTTGTCATAGTTGTGTTGTTTTTTGCATTTATAAATCCGTTTTATTAACCGAGCCCATTGGGGACTCCTAAGACAAGGAACGCTGAAAAACTTTTCTTGTCACCCCTATAAGTAGAATAGCGGCGCCAAAAAGTTTGTTTTTTAACATTATTTATGAATTTTTAACATTTGGGGCGTCGATTACCCTGATGTTTTGCCGCTATTACCGTCGGGTGTAAATGCTGCCGTCCTCAAGGTGGCGCACACGTGTGGAGTCGTAGCTTGCGTTGACAAAGCTCCGCCTTTCGTCGAGCACTTCGGTGGCTATGTCGGCGACGTCAATTATGGTGTGGAAAAGGTCGTCGATCATATACGGCGTATGCGTCTGCTGCGCGAGGAGGGGATTGCGGCTTTGCAGATACTCCTTTTGTGAGTGAGAGAACCACATAATGAACGGTATTTCGACATTGGCGTTGGGGATGTGGTCGGAGTAGTCGTGTCCCGAATAGTCACCCTCGTCGTAGACATTCTCGCCGTGGTCGGATAGATAGATGGCCGTTATGCGCACTGCGTTGTGCGTAGTTCCATAGGCGTCGAGCATTGTGAGTATGCTGTCGACGATGAAGTCGTTGTACAGCACGGCGTTGTCGTAGGTGTTGATGGTGCGAGTACGCTTGTCGCCCCGGTCTTCGTATTGCGCAAATGGGGTGGGGTAGCGCTTGTTGTACTGCGTGTGGCATCCCATCAGGTGCAGGAATACGACCTTGTTCTTGGCATCGTCGTCAAGCGCTGAGTGCAGTGGGTCGAACAGGCGCTGGTCTGGCGATACGGTCATCGTGCTCTCCTTCGACGAATTGGCGGTGATGTTGACAAAGGTCAGGGCATCGGCATTTTGTGCCAGATTGGTCACGCCGTTGTCCCACAGGCCGATAGGAGATTGGTTAGATAGCCAGAAGCTTTTGTATGGCGACGAATGGAGTATGTCGAAGATGTGTATGCAACTGTCGAGCGGTCGGGCGTTGTCGGTATTGTTTTCCGTCAGGAAATTCATCACCGAACGCAGGGTGTTGGAGTTGGCGCTGATTACGTTGTCGAAGACCAGGATGTCGTTCCTCTTTGCGAGGCGTGGCGAGGTTTGGCGGTGGTAGCCATAAAGCGAAAGATGGTTGCGGTTGCACGATTCTCCGATTATTACGACGACAAGGGTTGAGTCGCTGGTTGTCAGTTGTGTGTCGATGTCGTACAGCTTGCGGCTCTTAAGGCTTTTGTATTCCTTTGATTCTTCGAAGAACGAGACGACAGCGCGTTCCACGTCGGGCACGGCAAGGCGCAGGAAACGCTGGTGAATGATGTTGTCGGCAAAAAATACAGCAACGACAAGCCAAAGCACCGACCAGACCGCTATTTCGCCTTTCTTTTGGAACGAGAATTGCGGAATGTGTCTCAATGTCTGGATAAACAGGACGATATAAGGGATGTAGAGTAGTAGCAGTGGTGTCGTCTTGATGGCCATAAACTCCGATGCCTCGCTCCAGTTGGTGTTGAGGAATACGAAGATGGACGAAGCATTGAGCGGGCATTTCAACACGGTCCAGTGGAAGAGGTTGACAAAACCGTCGGCAAACAGCAAACTTGCGGCTGTGACATAAAGCCACCGCTTGCGCATCAGTACGTAGGGCATCAGCAACACCGCTGTCCACGTCAGCAGCAAAAGTATGCTCCTTGCTGCAAATGCGTTGCTGTTGAGTGCCAGACCTACAGCCGGAGTGTAAATCACTAGGGCGATTAGCCAGAGGATGCCCAGTGGATTATGGTTTTTGTCGGCCATCGTGTTTTGTTGTTTGTTTGCGGGGACGTGTTTGTCAGTTTTCTACGGGTTTGCCGGCTTTTTGCCAGGCGATGATGCCACCATCGAGGTTGTAGACTGTGCAGCCCTTTGCGGCGAGTTGCTCGGCGGCCATAAGGCTACGCTTGCCACTGCGGCAGTAGACGGCCACTTTGCCTTTGGCATCCTGGATGCGGCTGCTGAAGTCGGCGGCTTTTACGTCGATGTTTTCAGCTTCGGCGATATGTCCTTCGGCATATTCCTTGGGTGTCCGAACGTCGATAAGGCGAACGTTCTTTTTGCCTATTGTTTTGGCAAATTCTTCCACTCCGATGGTTTTCACCGACCCCGTCGGGGCCTGTTCAGCATTCCTGTTGCTTCCGCAGCAAACTAACATCGCTACAAACAAGGTTATTGCAAATATATGTTTCATATTTGTTTCGATTTGAAAGTTGCAAAATTACACATTTTCTCTTGAATGAGAAAAATTTTTTTGCACCTTACACTCGGATATTCCAAAACTACCTAAGGACGATTTGTTTGAAAAAAGCGACAGCCACCCGGAACTGGGCGGCTGTCGCTGGTGTTTGTTTATGCTTGTTTGTGGCTACTTTATGACGACTTTCCTGACCGCAGCGTCCGACTGTGTGCTGACGCGGATGAAGTAGACGCCTTTGGGGAGGGCTCCGAGTTTGATCTGGCGGCCGCAGTCGCCATCGCAGACAAAGCTGATGTTGCGCATTGTGCGGCCGTTAAGGTCGGTCATCAGCAGGTGCACTTCGCCGTGAGCACCTGTCAGCGACACCGTTATGTGGTCGGTGGCTGGGTTGGGGTAGACCTCGAAACCTATGGCATCGTCGGTAACATCAATGCCCACCGGACGGATGGTGACGGCCTGGCTCCAGTTGCTGGTTACGCCAGCTGCGCAATGCGAACGGATGAAGATGTCATAGCTTGCATCCGAGGGGATGCTGTCGATGTGGTATTCGGTTGCCGTGATGCCGGTCACGGTCGTGCCCATACCGACGCTGAAGTGCTCGGGACCATACTGCAGCTCATAGCTTTCGGCATCGCCTTCCCAACGCAGGGTGACTTCGGTGTAGCCGTTGTGGCTTGTCGTTTCGTAGGTGATGTTAGTCACGGGGTTGCACTTTTGTGTGTGGAAGCTTACGGTCGGGCTCCACTGGCCGGGGGCGCCATAGCATACGGAGCGGATCTTGGCACTATAGCCAACGTCCTGTGCCAGTCCTTCGACCGTGAAGGGATGCTCGGTAGTGGTGTAGGTCCGGTTGAATGCGGTATTGAAGACATTGATTTCCCATACGCTGGCTTCGCTGTCGGCATTCCAGTCGAAGGTGGCGCTGCGATAGCTTGCATCGTTCACCACAAAGCCTTCAGGCGCGGGACAGCCGACCGTGGCGGTGCGGACATTGCGAACCACCCATTCCGACTGCAGACCGTTGCTGCAACGGTTGCGGAAACCGATGGTGTACTGTGTGTTGGGTGTCAGCCCGTCGAAAGTGTATTCGTCGACGTTGCCCACCACGGTGCCATTGAGTCCGTCGCTCCAGGCGCCGTCGGTGATGAGGACTTCAAGGTTGCTGATGCCGCTGAGCTGGGCGGTGATGCTCACGGGGCCTTCATCGATGTTGACAATGGTTGGCGTTTGGCAGTCGGCAGTGGGCACGACGCTGATTTTGAGGCTGTCGATGTAGGCGGTGTAACGGAACACCGACAGGTAGTCGATGGCCACATAGTGTGCCGAGGGCGGGAAATCGTTCTCATAGAGCAGCCACGGTGTGCCTGCGGTGACGATGGTGTCGGTCCAAATGAAGTCCTGCGGCGAGTTGCCCGTGTTGGAGTAGCCCACGCGCATCGTCTCGTTGCCGAACATCATATCGCTGTAGCGGAAACGCAGGCGTATGCTGTCGTTGGCGCTGAAGGCCGGCGAGATAAGTGTCTGGCGATAGTTGGACGAGCTGTGGTAGGAGCTGAAGCTGAAGCTGCGTGTGCCCGACCAGGCAGCCGACTGGTCGTGCTGCATCAGGTTGGTGGGGTTGGGGTCGGCATAGACCATAGTGAAGCAGTTGGCTGGTGCCGTGGGACTTTCGAAGTCCTCTTCGATCGGGGTCGACGGGGTGATGGTCACCGGAACGCAGGTGGTGGTGAACAGCACAACGGTGCTCATCTCCGAAAGGTCGCCGCCGTTGCAGACGCCCTGCACCTTGACTTCGTAGGTCGAGCTTTCCGTCAGGCCCGTGATGGTGATGCTGTTGCTTGGCGATGTCAGCGCAGTCCACGAGCCGACGCCCTGTTCGCGATAGAAGACGTTGTAGCTCAGTGCGCTGCCGGTCCAGCTGACCTGTGCGCTGTTGGCGCTCACGGCCGAAACTGTCACATTGCGTGGACGCAGACAAGAGGGTAGGGGTGCGCAGCCGGTGAAGAGTTCATAGCCTGCTGCCACATCGTAGAAGTCGGTGACGAAAAGGAACGTCATCGGTCCCAGCTCGGAGACTATCAGCGTGTCGATGGTCATCGTGCCACCAGTGTAGGTGCAGCTGAACAGCGGCGTGCCGCCGGTGGTGTCGCCTTCATAGATGTAGAGGGCGTCGTTGCTCCATTGCGACAGGTCGATGGTGCCGCCGCGGAAGGTCACGGCGTTGCCTTGTCCCGAAGGATAGACAACCAGCTTCGAGACGCTGCTGGAGCTGTAGATGCCGGCAGGGCCGCCGTTGTCGTAGATGGCCAGGCCGCATCCCGTAACGGTGGTGTCGCTGTTGGTGCGCATAATGATGGTGCCTGCGGCAAAATCAATCGAACGCCACGTGCTCTGCTCGTCGGGACAGACGGAGCTGACATAGAAGCTGTATTTGGCTCCCGACACAAGCTGCGGCAGGGTGTAGAAGGTATCGGCGACGGTTGCAGTGTTGGCGGCAAGCGGAAGCGGCGTTCCTATAGTGTCCCAGGCAATCTGGAACTGTGCGGCCTGTGCAGGGTTGTTCCAGCTGACGGTCACGGCCGACGCGTCGCTGATGTTGCTGATGGCGAACTCCGTCACCGCCGGACAGCTGGAGATGGGCGAAACGGTGATGTCGTCGATGATGGCGCTGACGCCGTAGAGGGTATTGTAGGGGGCCAGGAACGAGAGGGCTATGCGGCCACCGTCGCCGTCATAGTCGGCAAAGCTGTAGTTGAACCAGCGGTAGTCGTCCATCGACTGGTTGGCCACCGTCAGGGTGTCGAGCCAGCTGATGTTCTCGCCGTTGTTGTCGGCCACGCCAATCAGGATGCCGTTGCCTTGGCTGGCATCGCCCAGGCGGGCGCGGAAGTTGATTTCGAGGGTGTAGAGGTCGGCGGCAAGCGGCGGCAGGACGGCGGCGCGTGTCGAGGGCGAATGGGTGACATACTGCGCGTTGTAGCTGATGCCGCCATAGAGGTGGTCCACTCGCTCGGGGTTGTAGGTCCAGCAGGGAGGCATAACGTGCTCGGCATACGAGTCGAAATCCTCGCTGTAGGGCGTCGCCAGCGGGCCGCAGTTGGTGGTTTGGTTGACGTAGTTCCACAGCGTGTCGCCGTCGCAGATGGTGCCGACGCGGATGCTGTAGTTGGTAGCTGGATTCAGGCCAGTGATGGTGCAGGTGGTGTCGTAGATGGGACCGTAAGCCGTCTGGTAAGCGGCGGCGTAGGCCGAACGGTACTGAACCACAAAGGGATTGTCGTCACCTTCGGCCACCCAAGTGACGCTGATGCTGGTCGAGTCGGCATCGGTGCGGCAGATGAATGGCGGCAGGCAGCCCGAAACGGTGCAGTTGGTTATGAAACGCACGTCGGCGGCACCGTATGACGAGCCAGTGAAATAGGACGACGGGGCGGCGGGGTCGATGGCACCGAAGTTGTTCCACTGGAAGGTCTGGATGGCACCGGTGGAGTGGTAGCGCCAGCTGACGGGGTTAAGATAGAACACGCCCGAATGGTTGTGGGTCGCTATGACCAGATTCTGGTTGGTGTCGTACACGAAAGGCGTTGTGAAGGGTATGATATGCCATCCGGCAGCTGATGTCGGCACGGTGTAGGACGATGCCATCAGCGTGAGGTTGCTGAGGGGAACATAAGCGTTGGCACTCAGCGCGGCAAGGCTGGTGTTGCCGATGTAGAGGTCGAAGGTCAGCGCCTGTGCCACGTCGCTTCCGGTGCGGAAGGCAACGCCATAGATGGTGTCGACTGCCGGCATCTCGGCGCGAGTATAGATACTTTGGGTGTAGGAGTGGGTCATCGAGGTGCCAACCAGGTATTCCGAACTGCTATAGTTGTTCTGGTCTTCGACCGAACTGCACGACTCGGTCATAAAGTCAATCCATACGGCATTGGCAGTGTCGACGTCGTCGCCAATCTGGCAGGTGTTGCGAATGTAGACCCTGTAGGCGTGGCCGGGTAGCAGGCCGGTGAAGTAGGCATTGTCCGACGTCGTGTAGGTGCTTTGCAGCATCTGCGTCAGGTCGGTCAGGTCGTAGAGTATCGCCTGTGCCCCTACCGACGGGAAGCCGTAGTAGGTATCGTAGTGCCACGTGAGGGCTGCTGCCGTGTGGCTGACATTGTAGAGCTGGAGGTCCGACACCGTGGCGCACGACAGGCCTGTGGTGAAGGGCTGCACGGCTTTGTAGTCGGCATAGACGCTGTCGCATTCGGTGCGCACCCAGGCGTAGTAGGTGGTGCTTTGCAGCAGGCCGTCGACGATGCAGAAGGTGTCCTGCACGGTGGTGAAATAGGTCGAGGTCTGCGGGTTGTTGTCGGTGCTGATGTAGATGGCGTAGCCTGTGGCGTTTTCGCAGGCTACGTTCCACGAAATCAGGGCGGCGTTCGAACCTACCGAGTCGACGAAGGTCAGCAGCGGGCGGTCGCAGCCGTTGTAGTGGGTGATGGAGATGTCGTCGACGGCGGCGTTGCCCCACATCAGGTCGTCGCCATAGAAGCGGAAGGCCACGTAGTATTGCTGATTGGCGGGCAGCGACGAGGTGTTGAACTCATATTCGTGCCAGTTGTTGTCCATCGTGTCTACGTTGACCAAAGGAATGAAGGTCGAGGTGTCGCTGAGGTCGCTCATCACGCCGGCCTGCAGCCACGAATTGATAAGGCTGTAGTCGCCGATGACCAGTCCGTTTTCGATGAAACCCTGGAAGTTGACGGCAATCTCGTTGCCGGGCAGCGGCACCAGCGGGGTGGTCACGATGTTGTAGCCGTGGGTGGCGCCAAACAGGAGGGCCAGCGAGTCGGAATAGGCCATCTCGTCGTATACTCTGGGCATATCGCCAAACATCGCTACGTCGTTCCAGCAATGGGGTATGTCGTCGGGCTCCTCGCTGTCGAAGTTGTTGAAGTAGGGGATGGCTATCGGCTCGCAGGCGGTGCGGAAACTGATATGGGCGGCATCCGACGTGTCGCCTTGTCCGCACAGCGCACGGACGCTGACGACGTGGTGGCTCGATTGTGCCAGGTTGAAGAACGTGTGGTAGGGGGTGTTGACAGTAATGGCGGCACCGCCGTCGAGCGACACGAGCCAGCTGTTTTCGCTCCCCATCGGGGTCCACGACACCAAGGCCGACGTGCTGTCGGCTGTGGCACTCAGGTTCTGTGGCCTGATGCAGCTGGGACAGGTGGGCCAGATGGTGGCTATCGTCTGGCCATTGTGCAGGTCGGCACCGAAAATGCCAGAAACGACAACCGTTCCGTCGCCGTTGGCGATGCTGAAATAGGCTTCGTTGTCCAGCTGGCCGCTTTGCCATTCAAAGCGCACCGAGTCGCCACTGTAAATATTGATTTCCACCTCGCCATATCTGCCCGAGGCGAGGGTGGCTGTTCCGCGAAGCGTTGTTCCTTGCCACACCTTGATGGCAGCGCCGTTCCAGCCGTCGCCATACACGTCGCCGCAGGCTATCGTTACGGCGCATTGTGTCGCTCCGTCGGGACACTGGGCGCAAGTGTTTTTGGGCTGTCCTATGAAGAATGACAGCAGCATAGCGAGAAGAAAGAATTTGGTTTTCATAGCTTTGAAAGTTTTTGGGAGTTCAGTAATGATATTTTTTTGACTTCTATATTTCGTTTTAATTCGTGTTTTGCTTGCAAAACGGTATTCGTTTTCAATTCGTGCGCCGAACAAATTCGTTCCATTCGTGAAATTCACTGATGTTATTGCAGGCGTATCAGGGTTGAGCCGGTGGTGAACTTGTTGTCGGTTATCAGTTGCACGGCATAGACGCCGTTGGGCAGCCGGCCGAGGTTGATGTCGGCGCGTCCGTTTTGCTTCATCACTTGGCGCCCGTCGATGGTGTAGATGTTGAAAATCATTCGTTTTGGGTGCTGGTTGCCAAAGTCGGCATAGAGGTGGCGGTTTTCGACGCGGAAGGTCACGCCCTTGGGCTGTTCGCTGCTCAGTTCGGGGATGGCGACGGGCAGGTTCAGTACCTCGAGCAGGCCGCGGTAGGCGTCGATCTGGCCGTGTCCGTAGGTGTTGTTGGGATAGGTGAGGTTGTTCTCGGGATGGGTGGAGGTGCGGCTGATGACGTCCAGTGCCTGCTGCAGCGTCAGGTCGGGCTTGGCCTGCAGCCATAGGGCTATGACGCCGGCCACGACAGGCGACGACATCGAGGTGCCCGACTCGGCGAGGTAGTAGTAGTCCTTGCCGCCGTAGGTGATCCGGTCGGTGATGCTCTTCTTGATGCCGTTGAAGTCTTCGTAGAAGCTGCAATAGGGGGCGATGATGTTGAATCCAGGTGCCACCACGTCGGGCTTGATGCGGCCGTCGAAGGTGGGCCCGCACGACGAGAATTTGGCCAGATGGCCCGGCTGGTCGGGCTCGAACATCACGAAGTCGTAGTTGGTTTCGCCGTCGATGCTGGTGATGGTCGACTTGTATCCCGTTGCGCCAACGGCGATGATGCCTGGCAGGCAGGCGGGCCACGACACGGAGTAGCCCGGCAGGGCATAGGCGTATTGAGGCACGTTCTCGAGGTTGGCGAAGGGACTGAAACTGATGTCGCTATACATCCACGCTGCGTTGTTGCCCGATAGCAGCACCGTGGCGCCGCACAGATAGAGGTAGGCAATGTTGGGCAGCGTCGCGCCGATGTGGTAGACCGTGCCACGCGGGTCGCTGTAGGGGCTCAGGCTGACGTCCATCGTCACCTCGCCCATACTGACGGTGGTGGTGAAATGGCTGCCGTTCTGTGTGTCGATGCTGTCGGTGTTGAAAGTGATTGTGCCTTCGATTCCACCGCCCGACAGGGCCATTCCGAAGAAGTCGAAACGCACCGTCTGGTTGCCGGCGGTCACTAGGTCAATGTCGATGCTGCCACCGCTGTACAGGCCGTTGACGATGCCCGTGCCGGCCTGCTGCACGTCGGCCGCTTTCTCCAGATAGCAGGCGCGCGTGCCGTCGTTGCCTGCTCCGGCCACGATGATGCGGCCCGGACCCACCAGCGCCTGCAACGCTTCGCCCTCAAGCTGGCGCTGGCGCACCAGGGTGATGCTCTCGCAGCTGCTGAAGTTGATGACACACGGCTTGCCGTCGGCTTCGGCGCGGTCGAATATGTATTTGAAACCCAGCACTGCCGTGGCCGAAGTGTGCTCGTCGGGATTCTCAAACTGGTTGCGGTCGCTGTTGAAGTCGGCCAGGTATATGTCGGCTCCGGGGGCCATACCTGCATAGCGTCCATCGACGGGCGAGGCGACCATAATGCCGGTCACGTGCGTGCCGTGCACACCGTTGTAGGTGTAGAGCGAATGCTGCTGGGCTTCGATTTCGGAGGGCGACTCCAGCGCGTGGCCCATCGTGCCGTCGGTGTTTGGCCAGTGGAAATCATAGTAGTACTTGATGCGCAGGTTGCCATTGGCGTCGCGGAAGGCGGGATGCGTAAAGTCATAGTAGCTGTCGAACACTCCGGCAGCCACCCCCGCGCCGTTGTAGGCCTGCGGCAGGCCCGTGCCGCTGTAGATTCCGTTGGCGTTCACCTGGCCGGGCGTCACGTCCATCGCCGGACGCGGCATCCGTTCAGCCTCAAGACGTTGCAACGTGTCGTTGTTCGAAAGGGCCGGCACAGCCTCCAGCGGAACACTTATGATATATATTCTCCCGATGCTGTCAATCAGGCGACAACCGTAGCGGCCAAAGAACTTGGCGGCGTCGCAGCGCACCTGAAGCGTCGCCAGCGCGTCGACCGACCTGGCGCCCCCTTTGGTGCTGCCGGCGACCTTGCCGTTCGACATCTGCGCAAGATGGGCCGACACCTTGGTGCTGTTTATCCGCACGGTGCCGCTTGCTGCGGTTTGGGTTCCATTGCTCTGCACCTTGTTGTTCTGGGCAAAGGCAGCCGTACAGAGCACCGTGGCCAGAAGAATCGTAAGATGGGCTTTGCTTATCATATAGTATTGTTTTTTAATGATTTTGTTAATCTTGTGGCGCAATAATTTTTTGCCGTTTTTTTATTCAATATAATATAACGTATTTCAAACGGAAAAAACTACAGCTTATTTTAAAATTATGTAATTTTTTCTCAGTTACTTAAGTATAAAACTCGTTTTTCTGAAGCCGTGATAGCCCTTGTTGCGCGCTTGTCCATAAATCATCAGCACTTCGGCGTCGCGGTTCCCGTTTCGTTCCTTGCAATTTGAAAGCAGTTATACCGAATTTTGGAATTAATTAGTACCTTTGCACGCAATATTGGATGTCATTATTTATGAAAAACAGACTTATAATATTGGTTTTGATAGTATTGTCAATGTTGGCCGGTTGCAATCGAAGTCCCCAAATGGGCTCCGATTGGGATGACCAGGACAAGATAGAATACATTGTAGACTACTCGGTTAGCTTCGGCGGCGACCACGACAGCACTATGCAGCTGACGGCGACGAGCAACTATGGTGCGGTGAAGATTGTCAGCGTGTCCTCCGAAAATCTGTTGGATGCCGACGACCGACCCGTAAAGAACACCTTCATCGTCCTCGAAGACACCGTGCCCTTGGGCAAGAGCATTACCCTGCACCGAGGCGGCCTGTCCTATACTGTCGGAAAGCCAGAGTTTATTCATAATCAGGTTGTAGGTAGCGACGACCTCGTTGAGCTCCGCATCCTCGGTACTGACACATTAACGCATTCGCGCCCCGACGCATTCTCAACCATCCTCTATTCCATCCGCGACAATATGTTCTACGAACCCTACGACGCCCGGTCCTTCACCATCCCCGGCGGCCATCGTTTCTCCGTTGTCCTTCCTGTTATGACAGAAGAACGGTATCCCAAAGAAAAAGAGAGCCATACCATACAGATTGGCTTCGGTATTGAATAACTGCTCCTTTTGTTCCCCTTTTGTTCATCTTCTGATTACCTTTTGCCTCGGTATATGGTAAATATATGTTCCCACTGGTCATATCAGTGAGTAATGTTTTCGCAACGTTAAATACTAATAGTGGTAATGTTTTTTACTATTTATTAATTATAGTAAATGTAGTATAATACAATCAACACATATATACTAAAAATATGCCAAAAAAATATTTTGCTGAATCAGAAATTGTTTGTAATTTTGCAACGGCAAAAACTAATAATAGAAATACAAAATATACTAATATTCATAATACAAAATAAACTAACAGTAGTATTATAAAAAACTGATGGTAGTGTAGGAAATAATAATCGCATTGGCATAAAAAACACTAATATGGCAACAATACAGGAAAAATTGGCGGAATCGTTGGCAGCCCTGAAAGCATTTCAAGATAATCGTGGAGATAATCTTGTGATTCAAGGGGCTGATACATTGGGCAGGATTCATACCGAACGATTGGTGAATAGTGGCTATTTGCAAATGGTCATCAAGGGTTGGTATATTCCGTCAATGCCGGGAAAAGAAGGAGACTCCACAGTATGGTATGTGTCGTACTGGAGTTTTGTGACGGCTTATCTAAACAAGAAATTCAATGGAGTATGGTGTCTGTCGCCAGAACTTTCGCTCTATTTCTACAGTGGCAAGACGGTGATTCCCAATCAGCTGATTGTGCGTAGCGAATCCGGAACGAACAATGTACTTCAACTACCTTTTGGAACATCCATTGTGGACATCAAAGCTACATTGCCTCCAAATGTAGTTCAGGAGTCTCGCTATGGAGTTCGGTTATATCCAATGGAATATGCACTGTTGATGGTGGGGCCAGATTATTATCGAAGCAATGCATTGGAGGCAAGGACTTGTCTGGTCAGCTTGAAGGATGTGTCGCCATTGGTGTCAGCAGCAATTGATGGGGGACATACTACCCGTGCGGGACGTGTGGCTGGCGCGTTGCGCTCCATCGGCCGCGAGGAGATGGCCGATGAGATACTGCGTATGATGCGTCAGGTGGGTTATACGGTATCGGAAGAGAATCCATTTGAGGAAAATATAAAGATGGAGATATTTGCAGAATCACCGTATGCAGCACGTATCCGCCTAATGTGGATGCAGATGCGTAAAGTGGTATTGGAAATTGTGAAAGTCAAACCGGTTAAGCAAGATGCAGCTTCCGTGTTAGCTATGATGGATGCCACGTATGTCAAAGATAGCTACAACTCCTTGTCGATTGAGGGGTATAAGATTACAGAAGAGTTGCTGGAGCGTGTCCGAAGTGGCAACTGGAACCTGGAGAAAGACGAGGAGGACAAGGAACGTAAAGATGCGTTGGCAGCAAGAGGATACTACCAAGCGTATGAACTATTGAAGAAAGGGGTAGCAGAATGCTTTTCGGGTCAGCCACCAGCGCTGTTGTATGTAAAAATGCATCAGGACTGGCACTTCCAACTGTTCGAGCCCTGCATTAGAGCTGGCATCGTGAAAGCGACGGATTTGTTAGGATACCGCAGGAGTCAGGTGTATATCCGAAACTCGATGCATACGCCTTTGAATCCAGATGCCGTACTGGATGCAATGAACACCTTGTCGGACTTGATTACAAAGGAGGATAATGCACTGGTGCGTGCCATTTTAGGGCATTTCTTCTTTGTCTATATCCATCCATATATGGATGGCAATGGACGCACCGCTCGATTTGTGATGAACAGCCAGTTGGTGACTGCGGGATATCCTTGGGTGGTGGTCCCTATGAATCGCCGTCAAGAATATATGGAAGCGCTGGAACAAGCAAGTGTGGGAGAAAACATCGAAGCATTTGCACGATTTGTACAGAGTCTAATGTAATCTGAGTTCAGTTATCCGAAGGCTCACGGAAGTAACCGTAACCGCACCTATTATCTGAAATAACCGAATTGCCCTCAAAAGAACTCCTACAACGCCAGCCCCATAAAGGCCTTGAGGCGGCCAGATAACGTTGGGATGGCTGCACGGAGGTCTGATTCTACAATAAGATTTGTTTGATTCAAATATAATTTGTAACTTTGCAAACAAAAATAGCTAACAACTATCTAATGGCAGACAGCATAACTATACAGAATAACAATATTATGCCGTTGGTTGACGACCTGCGGCAGATAATCAACCAAGCGCGCAACCGCGTCGCCGTCAATGTCAATGCAGAATTGACGCTGATGTATTGGCATATCGGCGAGCGGATTAATCGAGAAGTGCTTGGCAACGAGCGCGCCACCTACGGAAAGCAAATTGTCGCGACGGTGTCGCGACAATTGCAGGAAGAGTTTGGAACAAAGGGGCTCGATGCGAAAAGTATTCGTCGTATGATGCAATTTGCATCCTTGTTTCCTGAATTCCAAATTGTCGCGACACTGTCGCGACAATTACAATGGTCTCATTTTGTAGAGGTTATTCCATTAAAAGACGACCTTCAACGGGAATTCTACCTGACGTTGGCAGCTTCCGAAAGATGGTCAATTCGCCAATTGCGCAAAGAAATTGACGGTATGCTCTACGAGCGTACTGCCATTGCGACGAAACCAGACGAACTGATCAAACGGGAGCTGTCGGAACTGCGGGAAAACAACGTTCTCACTCCAGACCTCGTTTTCAAGAGTCCTTATTTCTTGGAGTTCACAGGGTTGAAAGGGATGTACAGCGAAAAGAGCCTCGAGGACAGCCTTGTGGCGCATCTGGAGCAGTTCATCTTGGAGTTGGGTAATGGCTTCACTTTCGTCGAGCGGCAGAAACGGATGATTATCGACGGCGAGGACTTCTATCTCGACCTGCTTTTCTATCATCGCAGGCTGCACCGGCTGATAGCCATCGATTTGAAACTCGGTAAATTCAAGGCGCAGTACAAAGGACAAATGGAGTTGTATCTGCGTTGGCTCGAAGCCCACGAGATGGAGCCCGGCGAGGAGCAGCCCCTCGGCCTATTGCTCTGCACCGAAGGTGGCGACGAGCAGATAGAACTGCTGCAACTCGACAAATCCGGCATCAAAGTGGCGCAATATATGACCGAACTTCCCTCCAAAGAACTGCTGCAACGCCAGCTGCATAAAGGCCTTGAAGCCGCCCACCAGCGCTGGGAGAATTGCCCGGATGAATAATTGCGAAATGAAGGTTACCGCTGACCACTAACCACTGACCACAGATAAATAATTTTGCCAAATAAGAAAAGATTCGTATCTTTGCAGTCGAAAATAATATACAATGAAAATATCATCAATACAGATTAAGAATTACCGAAGTATTTCAGATGCGGAACTGTCCTTACAAGATATGACCGTCATATTGGGAAAAAACAATGAAGGGAAGTCAAATATTTTAATGGCTGTAAATGTGGCCATCTCGACTTTACAGATACATGCTGCAATAAAACGAAGAAGAATAAGTTATAGGT
>JAFWYO010000213.1 GCA_017517715.1 Bacteroidales bacterium | reverse complement strand
TATAGGAACGGCCCTGCCAGCTCCCCCTCGCTCCCCGTCACCCACTTTGGCTGCCAACCGATAATTTTTTTAAAAAAAATATTTTTTTTGTAGTTTTTCCTGTCTGAATTACGTTATAGTAAACAAATGAATGTCCACGACAACCACAAACCCAACGTTACAGCTCGTTCTTTCGAGGCTATGCTCTTGACATACAAGAATATGCTGTATCGGCTCTGCAACAGATACTCAAGCCGCGAACTTACCGTCGAGGACTTGATGCAGGAGGTGGCATTGGCACTGTGGGACCAACGCGAGAAGCTGTGGTCGGTTCCCGACGGCGTTCAACGCAAATCGTGGATATGGAAAGTGGCCCGCAACACTGCTATCGACCAACTCAGAAAAACGCGCTTGCACCTGTCGCTCGAAGAAACTGACGCCACTTACATCCCCGACGAGGACAATTCATTGATAAACAGCCTTTACGAGCAAATAGCACTACTCGACGATTTGGACCGGAAAATCGTAAGGCTACAGATGGACGGCTTCTCGTATGCCGAAATCGCTGCTCAGTTGGACCTGAGCGAGAAGAATGTCAGCGTCAAGCTTGTCCGCATCAAGGAGAAACTGAGAGAACGAATGAACAAAGATTATTGATTTTAAAGAATATACGCATCTGTAATATGAATATTAACGAACAGGATTTTGAACAACTTTGGAGTCGCGCCGCCGTCAAGCCGTTTGTCGACGAAATGAACGACGGGCTGCCCAAATGGCGGCAGCAGCGGCGCAACCGTCGCAACGGCCTCTTGAGCTTTGCCGCCGTGTGCCTCATCGGCTCCTCAGTGCTTTTCACTATGCTTCCAGGCGAGAAACGTTATGACTCTATCGCCTGCAACCGTACCAACCTTGTTGACGACTATTGGCTCCAGATCGCCGACGATATGCTTATAACTAAAGTATGAAACGTCTTATCCTCATATCATTGCTGGCTTTTGCCGCTTTCTCGTTCTCTGCAACGTCGGCCTACGCGCAAGGCAGTACGCACAGCGACCGTCAGCAGGTCTACAACCGCTTTGCCGAGAGGCAGGACCTCGCTGTTGCCATCATCGACGGCTTCAAGCTGAACGATACGGTCAAGGTGGACGTCCTCATTATCGTTGCCGACAACGACAAGGCCTGGAACAAGCTCTGCACCGAATTCGACATAAGGAGCCAGAAAGGCGTGTCGACCTGGACGGGCAAGGGCGACCGGCCCGAAACGCGCCAGAAATGGCTCGGCAAACCGGCCTGCAAAGCCTTTGCCTCGCCGGCCAAAAAGACCATTTGCCTCTATTATATCGACAACGATACAGAGTATGAATGCCTTATGGACTATCAAATGGACCTTATGTCAAAAAAATCAACTAAGAACAAATAACACTTTTTTTTGCTATGAAAGCATCAAGGTTTTTTATATTATCTCTCGCCTTAGCAATGGCACTCGGTTTCGGCTCGTGCCGTGAGAACAAGAACGACAACAACCGCAATATCGTCTATGCTCTGCAAAGCAGCAATACATACGACGGCCCTATGTCGGCCCCGGCTTCGCTGAGTCTGCAAAACGATGACGAATGGGACGAACAGATGGAAAGCTTCCTCGACTATGTCCAGGCTGGCCATACGGTGACGTTCTTCAATTCGGACATAGCCCTGTTCAAGCAGCACGGCAACGCTCCGAAACTCAAAGCCGCTGGCGGCCCCAAGAAGTCGAACAGCATCAAGACCACCAGCCGTGACGAAATGAAGCAGTGGTGCAAACGTATGGAACAGGAAGGCCTGACGGTCGTTATGGACTATGACGACAAGACGGGTACCTGGAACGGCTATGCCTACGCCCTTCCGCCTTCGATGGCTGCCCAGGTCAAGACCTATGCCTGCAACCTTGGCAGCGATGTGCTCGGCGATTACAGCTTGTTCATTACTGCCGATACCGTCAAGAACAGAATCTATGTCACGTCGTCCCTGTTGCTCAACGACCAGTTCAATCTGGGTGTCGTCACCTACAATCACTTCAATCCGTCCGATTCGGGTTTCGCTGCCAACAGCAACAATTCCTACCTCTATATGACCAGCATCCTCAACGGGATGCCCACCAACGGTATGCATTATGCTGTGCTCAACAACAGCAATTTCAATTTCCAGAACGATGCTTTCACTCTCGTGAACCTCGATACGCAGAATGATCCCTATGCTCTCAACAACTTCAGCTTCAACGTCACAACGAACTATGAAACGTGGGTGTGCGAGGAGAATGGCTACAGCATCGTCTTGCACATCGACCGAAGCACCGTCAGCTCGAATTCCTACTCATTTACTGGTTATATCGTTCTGCAAATGGACGATCCGATATTCCCCTTCATCAGCGGCCCTGTTGAAATCATCAGCGAGGGTGCCGGTTCGGGTACGGATTGCGACGAAAACATCAGCCTCTCGTATGGCTCAGGCGATGATGCGGAATGTGGCGTGGAGCTGGTTTCCGACCAGCTGGTTGTGTGGCATTTCGGCGATGAGTCGTGGACTTTCATCCGACTGATGTAACGCCCTCATTGCCCTAGCGGAACACCTCCCTGCGTATGCCCACCAGGCGGTCGTAGGGAGCCCCTGGCGAACGGTAGTAGACATACACCGAATAGGCGTTAGGCATCGCGTAGTGGTCGCCCTCGATGGTGGCTGTAAGCCCCTCCGGCGAACCCGCAGGCAAAAACAAAAGCTGGTACGAGTAATAGCCCTGCTTCAGCAGCATCCGTTTTGTGTAGGCTTTGTACTGTGCATTCCATTCCATCCGGCTGGCGTCGTCGTAACGCCATTGCGTCAGGTCGCCGATGATGTGTATGCTGCCCCCCAGCAAAGGACGCTCCATAGGCAGGCTGAAATTGACCCATACGTAGTCGGCTTCGATGTCGGGATTTTCGCGTTCCCGGATGTTCACTTTCATTCCGCCGTTCAGGCTGTTGTATTGCGTGTAGGGCTTTCGTGAGCGGTCTTCGTCGGGCTGCAGGAATGCGAAGGTTTCGCCTCCCCATTGCTCTATGCGCTGCACGTGGTACATCGCTGCCCACAGGTTGCTCAGGTCGAAATAGCGGAAATGGTTGCCGCCGGCAAAGACGTTCTTGTCGCTCCATTCATAGCGCATCGTCGTGCCCCCGTATCCACTGAAATCCAGCCATCGGCACAGGTCCTCGCGGCGGTTTTGCTGTATGCAGACCTTGTAATAGCTGTTCTGGTTCGCCAGGAAACTGCCGCGACGCGGTGTGACGCCGACATTCACCTGCTGGTCGCGGTTGATGTTGCCGTAGGCTCCGGAGGGCTTGCCCAGTTCCAAATCGATATCCACCGCCTCTTCGTAGACCCGGAAACGCCGCACCAGCAGGATGCTGTCGGTAGACGTTTCGGGATACACTTCGATGATGTAGTTGCCCGAAGCTGTAAAATAGCTGTACTGCGACGGGAAATCCAGACTGTAGTGGATGTATTCCCTGCGTGTTGTGAACGACGACAGGTAGTCGTCGATGCTCCCCTCGGAGGGTCCGCTCAAGAATTCGCTCTCTTCCAGGCCGTCGGGTCTCCATTCGGAATCGCAATGGCGTATCCTGTAGCGCAAATGATAGGGCTGGGGCCACAGGATGTCGAACGTCAGCGTAAAGGCGCCGCCGTTGTCGGAATAGGCGTCGCCCATTTTTGTCTCCAACGGCGCCAAAACGACGGTTTTAACGTCGTCGTTGTAGTTTGTATCGCTGGCTATCTGGCTGAATGCCAAAGCAGCAGATGCCAAAAAGCAGATTATCGTCATTATTCGTTTCATAATGCAAATGTACGAATAAAAATCCAATTTGCGGAAATTTGTAACCATACCCGCTCCGCCATTTCCTATATATTTCTTATATATATCCTATATCGTTCTTATATTTTGATATAAGATATATATAGGATATATATAAGAAATATATAGGAAATGGCGGAGCGGGTGGCTGCCGAAGCCGACTTGGAGCATATCCAAACAAACCCGAACCGGCCATTAGGATACTAATGGCCGGTTCGGGTTTGCGTTGTTGCCTGAGGGCAATACGTTGTTTGTGTTTCGCTTTTTCGTCAGATGAAAATGTAGCGAAGGATGAAGAGTATGGCCAGCACCCACATTGTCGGGGTGATTTTGCTGAAGCGGCCGCAGCAGGCGTTGAGGACCACGTAGCTGATCATACCGATCAGGATGCCGTCGCTGATGCTGTAGGCGAAGGGCATAACGACAAGTGTGATGAATGCCGGGATGCTATCGCGATAGTCGAGCCAATTGATTTTGACTACAGGCTGCATCATCATCATACCCACGATGACGAGTGCCGGGGCTGTGGCTGCCGGCGGAATGGCCAGGAAGAGAGGTGCAAAAAGCAGTGCTAGGGCAAAGCAGACGGCTGCCGAGAAGGCCGTGAGTCCGGTGCGTCCACCGGCACCGACGCCAGCAGCGCTCTCGACATAGGTGGTCGTCGTGCTGGTGCCCAGGGCGGCGCCGCAGATGGTGCCGATGCTGTCGGCCATAAAGCACTGGTTGATGCCGTCGACGTTGCCTTCTTCGTCCACATAGCCAGCCTTTTCGCTGACGCCGATGAGGGTTCCCATTGTGTCGAACATATCGATGAAGAGGAAGGTGAAGACCACGACAATCATATCGAGGATGCCTTTGCTTGTGGCCAGTTCGCTCCAGGTGAACTGGAGGGCTATGCCGCTGATGCTTGGCGGTGTCGAGACGATGCCACTGAACGAGGTGAGGGCAGCGCGGACAACCTCGCCGTCGGCACCCATAACGTTATAGATAGGCAGCAGGCCGAGGAAGGTGGTGGCCAGGATGCCCCAAAGGATACCTCCGCGCACGTGCAGCATCACCAAGGTGCAGCTCACCACAAGGCCGATGATGCCCAGCAGGGCGGTGCCGTTGAAGAAGGCGGCTCCGCTGGCATCGTGCAGCTTGAGGCCGAGGGTGACCAGCGTAGCGTCGCTGTTGACAACGATGCCGGCGTTCTGGAAGCCGATGAAGGCGATGAAGAGGCCTATGCCGGCGCCGATGGCGTATTTCAGCGAAAGAGGAATGGCATCGACAATCCATTTGCGCACATTGGTGAGCGTCAGGATGATGAAGATGACACCTTCGATGAAGACGGCCGTCAGTGCAAACTGCCACGTGTGGCCCATCAGCAGGCAGACGGTGTAGACAAAGAATGCGTTGAGGCCCATACCGGGAGCCAGCACGAAGGGTTTCTTGGCGATGAATGCCATAGCCAGCGTACCGATGACGGCGGCCAGCGCGGTGGCTGTGAAGACGGCGCCGTTTGACTTCGACATCTCGCCGCCCAGGGCGTCGAAGATGTTGGGGTTGACGGCCAGGATGTAGGCCATCGTAAGGAATGTGGTCAGACCTGCGATGATTTCGGTCCGCACATTATGCTTTTCGGGATCGAACCCCAAGAATTTCAGGAATTTCATTGTTTGTAAATTTTGGTTTATGGATTACGATATGTTGGAATGAACCCGAAAGTGACTAACAAATTAACACATTAACGAATTAGCACATTAACGAATTAACACATTCTTAGAAGTTCCATTTGATGCCAAGGCAGGGGGCGACGGTGAGGCCCTTGTTGACGTTGCCCAGAATGGGGTCGAACTCCTTCCAGCCGCCGGCAAAGTTGTAGGCTATTTCAACTTCGCCACCGATGTTCAGGTTCTCGCAGCCGAAGTGCTGTCCAACGTTGTACCAGATCTGGGGTTCGGTCAGGATGACCCAGTCGGTCTCTTCGGTAGTGTAGCCAAGCAGGGCCGTATTGTCTTCGATCCTCCAGGTCTGCTTTTCGCCCCAGATGTCGAGGAATCCGCTGAAGGTCAGGCCCTTCACACCAAACAGGTTCTGCATACCCCATACGAAGGTGAATTGGAGGGGTATGTAGTCTGTGGCGATTTGATTTAGGTTGCGTATCTCTTTGTACATCAGCTCGAAGGTGAATGTGTTGGTGAAGTCGCTGTTATGTAGAAAATATTCGGCACCAAAGAGCCAGGCGTTGCTGGCAAACTGGCCGCCGTTCCACTCGACGTGCAGGCTCAGGGCTCCAAGTTTGCTGTCCTGCCAGAAGTTGAGGGCGCGTGCAATCTCAGTGTAGTAGCCAGTCGGCGTTGTCAGGTTGGGATGGTAGATGTCGTTGAAGAAGAAGGTCGATCCCCACTTGTCGGCCTTGAACATCTCAAGGGTCGTGGTGAAATGACCGCGGTTGAAGTCGTACATCTCCTGGATGTTGGTCTGTGCTTTGAGGCCAAGGGTGGCCAAGAGCATTGCTGCAACTAATAATGTTTTTTTCATTGTGTTGAGTTTTAATGGTTATTGAATAAACTGACTGAATATTTTGCTTTTTTTTGAGAATGCAAAGATAGTAAAAATTTTTATTAATTCACAAATTTTAACATTAAATTACGGATGGTTTATATATCTCGTCCAATTTGTAGCGCGAATTTGTATGGTTTTATGAACGTATTGTGCGATTCGGAGTTGAACATATCGCTGATTCCGAGACGTATGTCAAGTGCTATATGCCATTTTTTTTCGAATTGCATCATTAGTGTCATTGCGGCACCGGCGCCGGTATCTCCCATCGCGAAGAGTGGTTTGCCTGTTCGCGGATTGATGGAGACGGGTTGTTTGAATGGGTTGGATATGAGGTGATTGCTGCTGTTGCTGGCAAGGATGAAGTGGGTGTATGGCCCGAGGAAAACAAGCAGGTTTTTGCAATTGATGTCAAAACTATAGGCGGCCTGGAGTATCAGGTCGATGCCTTCGCTGCTCAGAACCGATTGCTGGTCGTCGTATATCATCGTGCAGCGTTCCAGATAACCCTGCGCCGTCATCCGTAGCTGCCAATGGGGAGCGATGTGATAGCCTATGGCGGCACCGATGTCGCCGCCGATGCCTGCTAATATCTGGTCGGGAGCATTGTCGGCCTGTTCCGGATTGAACCGGTATCCGCTCAGCGTCGGTCCGGCAATGATGCTCCAGCTGGTGTATTGTCGCTCAGTGTCGTAGGTGTCGTCTTGTGCGTAAACTGGCAGCGATAATACAATCATTATTACCAATAAATATAAGTTCTTTCTCATAATGGTTGTAATTTTGATGGTTTTATATTGAAAATCTGAATTCTATCTTGATGAAACCTTTCTCTTTCGAGCTCATCCCTTCGTTGTATGTCAGTCGGCGAATGTATTCGATTCGTATGAAACCCAGTATGTTTTCGATGCCAACGCTGTATTCCATATATGGTTTTTCGCCGAGATTGGAAGTGCCGTCGGGAAGTTTGAACAGGCCGGTGCGGTTGTCGCCTTCTGGATTGTTCTTGCCGGACAGGCTGCCGTAGAGGATGTTGAAACCGGCGACTTCGCGCAGTCGCAGCCTTTTTATTAATGGTATCTTGTTGAGTATCCAACCTTTGAGGTGATAGGTAGCGAACAATGCGGCATACTGGTCTGTTACGAATTCCATAGGACGCATCGTGTTGAAAGAAGATGACGAGAGGAAGATATTGTCGTTGCCGCTTGGGAAACATAGGCGAGGGTAGGGGACTCGATTCCATACAATACCGGAGAGCAACTTGGCGTCGATGTGGCCGAAAGCGCTGAGCCAGAAGCGTTTCTCGGCACTGAAGTCCGTGCGCTGGTAGCGGAAACCTCCTTCCATCAGCCCGATGCGGTGGGTCAGGTTGATGGTCGGTGCATCTTTTTTCAGATTGGTGATGTTGGCTGCTCCAGGCCTGCGGCTGTCGGGGTCGCGGTTGGGACTGAACGTCACCTTGCCCATCCATTCGACCTCGCCAAAATGCGCTACCGGTTGCAGCGTTCCATCTTCCTGATATTGCTGGTATTGCAAAAGACCTGTGGGTTCGTATCGCCGTGCTGCCAGCCAGGTGTCTATACGCAAGTGGCTGGGCCATTGTTTCTGAAGTCGCAGCACACCTTGTGCCACATATTGCAGTTTCTGTGGTATGTTGCTCGACATCATTATGTTGTCGCGGTCGAAATTGTCGAAGTTTTGGCCGGGGGCTTCCAATTCGTAGGAGGCGGTGAGGCTTATACGGCTCTGTGGCGACTCGTGCGAATGGCGTTCCTTGTCGTCGAAAGTGTGTATCAGCGAGGTGTTGAATTTGGGGCGATGGTCCTTGAAACCGTATGCCAGATAGCCTTCTGCGAAGTTGCGGGGATTGAGTTTCGCTGTTGTCATTCCACCTAATCGGATGCGCCATCCTTCGGTGTTGTTGTGGCTGACAAAATTGTAGATTGACCCTATGTCGAAAAGGCTCGAATCCCGTTTGTGTGAAGTGGAAATGTAGCCTGTGAAGCTGATTTCGGCCGCTTTGCGTAGCCGCTGCACTTCGGGCAGGCGCCCCAACTCATACCTAAGGCTGTCAATAAGTGTCTCTTTCATTGTCAGTTCGATGGGGCGCAACTCGTTCCAAACCTTTCGGCGCATCTTGGTTTTGGGCAGTGATGCGCTGTTGCTCAAGGGCGTGAAGAGGCTGTCGGGCAGTAAGGATGCTGTATCTGAAATGTTTATTTTGTGATAGATACGCACTTGGTGGGCATATACTTCCTGCAGTTTTTTGTGGATGAACATTCGTCCATAGGTGTCGCATCGGTCGGGGATGTATATTGTTTCCTCGGAATGCGGTTTCTTTGTCGGTGTAAATGTCTGTATTATAGTTAAGTCTCTTACAAAGTTCAGGTTGACGTGAGGTGAGACGGTCATCGTGTAATAGGTGACGGCATAGCTGCTGTCCAGCGCGATGTACATCTGTCCTGTGAAGCCGTAGCTGCGGTCGTTGGCCGGCACAAAAGAGAGCTCTACGCAGCGGGTTCCGTTGATTTCGACGGTGTCGGTGATATAGAATTTGTAGAAAGTGATGCCCAGTGTGCTGCTTAGCGGACTGGTGAATCGGTTGAGCATCAGCTCGATGGTGTTGTCGTAGATGTCTATGGGAACAAACATCTCGCTCAGGCTGACGTCGATACCTTCTTGACCCAGTATTTCATCCAACCCTTCCATCCTTTTGGCCGTAAGGAGTGTGCGACTTTGATGAGGCTTTTTGCGATATGATTGTTGCATCATCTGTTCGCGCATCGATATGGTCAAAATCGGTGTGCCATCGAAGGGCGTATGGTCTATGTATTTTTCCAAAAAATTGAGTTTGCGCCAGATGCGTTTTTTCTCGAAATCGGGCTTAAAGTCATCGAGAGCCAAAGTGGTCTTCTCATATACGTCTCGGCTGTAGCGCGGGAGGGACTGAATCCTGTTTTTCTCCTTGTTTTCTATGGCTTTGCGTACCAATTCGACGGCTGGGTTGTCGCGGCGGCGGTAGCGTTTGCGGTCTTTGCGCGAAGCGGTAATCACAACCTCCTGCATCATCGTCGAGTGTGGTTTCATCGCAACCTTCAGGTTGCGCTTTGTCGTTCCGCTTGCAACGGTTTGCATCACAGGTTCGTAGCCCATCATCTGGAACCGCAGGGTGTCGTATTCCTTTGTTGCTTTGCGCGTTAGGCGGAAACGGCCGTCCATATCGGTGGTGCAGCCGATTGTGGTGCCGACAAAACCCACCTGCACAAACGGTAGTGCCTCTCCGCTGATGGCATCGGTTACGGTGCCCTGTACCAGCGTGGTGCGCTCTTGTGCGCTGCCGGTTGCAGCACACGCGAGCAAAAGGAGTAATATGATTATGTGTCGTTTTAGAGGCATCTGTCTGTTATTGTGCGTTATAGATATTGTCCATAAACAGTCCTACACGATTCATTATGGGTGGAGCCAGTGTTTCATCGATGCAAATCGTTAATTGTTTGGCGGTTACCGTCGGCGTCAGCAGGATGCGTTTATAACCTACCGTTGTCGCCTCGGTCAGCCTGTGCCGTTTGCCATCGGTGTCGATATAGGCTATACTGAGGTGTGTAATACGTTGTCCCAGTGGAATATACTCTTGAAGCGTAATGCGGTTGAAGGTGACCGGAGCGTCGAAAGTAAGCTTTAGCACAGTCTGTCCGCTGTCGCGGTCGGATGCTGCCCAGTATTTGTCGTAGTCTGCATCCAAAAGGTTTTCGGCACGATAATTTTTTTCGTGCTTACGTCCGTATGTGCTACTTGCTGTGATGGTGGCTTTTTGTGCCAGGTCGGTGCCGAAAATGCTGTCCAGAGCGCTGCGGAATTCCATCAGCCTGATGGAGTCTTCGGCGGCAATCAGTCCCCTGCGGTCGGGCGGAACGTTGAGCAGCAGCAGCGAGTTGCGCCCAACGCTGGTGTAGTAGATGCGCAGCAGTTCGTCGAGGCTCTTGGGATGTTCGCCCTCGTGCCAGAACCATCCGGGGCGGATGCTGACATCGGTCTCGGCAGGAATCCAATGCTGTCCGTTACGGTTGCCGTGGTTCAGGGTGTCGGTGTGTGGCGAACTGGCGCCAGGCGAGAAACCTTCTGTGTTGAGTGTAGAGAAGCAGGTCTCGCCGGCCTCGCCGTTTTCGTTGCCCACCCAGTGGCATCCGGGTCCTACATCGCTGAAAATGACAGCGTCAGGTTGCAGGCGGGCTACGGTTGAGTTGAATAGATGCCAGTCGTATTCCTGACGTTTCCCGTTCGGGCCTTCGCCGTTGGCACCATCGAACCATTGCTCGAAGATTCTTCTTTTTCCGTCTTTCCCTGTCGCGCCATATTGCGACAGCACCTCTTCCAGTGTTTGCTGGAACGTCTTGTTGTATTGTTCTGTCCCATAGCTTGGTGCGTTGCGATCCCAGGGCGAGATGTAGACCCCCATAGCGATGCCCTCGTCGCTGCACGCCTCGCCCAGCTCGCGAAGTACGTCGCCTTTTCCATTTTGCCAGCTACTAAATGCAACAGTATGAGTGCTTTGCTTGCTGGGCCAAAGGCAGAATCCATCGTGGTGCTTGGCGGTAATGATGATGCCGCCCATCCCCGCATTATGTGCTATTTTGGCCCATTGCCGACAGTCTAAATGTGTCGGATTGAACAGATCCTCAGCCTCTTTGCCGTCGCCCCACTCGGCTCCGCTGAATGTGTTGGGGCCAAAGTGGCAAAACATATTTATCTCCATCTTCTGCCATTCGACCTGTTGCGGCGTGGGACAGGCCCCAAAAGGCTTTGGCGGCGCTGTCTTGCAACTGGCTAAAGCGAATGATAATAATAATAGAATCAGTATCTTTGGTAAGATGCTTCTCATTTTTTAGCGATATTTGAGAATTGCAAAGATACGAAAATAGAGTGTAATTTTGATAGTAATTCGGAAAAAACAGCGGAGAATATTGTGGATATCGTTGTTTTGATATGCGTCAATCGTCGATTCGGATAGCCTCGCTGACATTGATTACGTAGTCTGCAAGTTTCTCGTATTGAGCGTATAAGCTACTGTATGCATTTCCGATGGCATAATCATAAACGCCTTTTTTCAATGCTTCGATATGTTCGGCACGCAGACGATCGCGAAGTGCATTGACATCTTGTTCTGCTCTCTTGGCGGCAACGATGTCCGCGTTGTCAAAATCGAGCAAATTGGCGTTCATAATATTCAGATTCTTCTCGACCATTGCGCTCATCTGAGCTAGATTGGCATTCAGATGGTCGCTGAAGTGCACTGCGTCGCTGCGCTTGTTTTTGCGAGTCAAAGCTATCTGGAAGATGCTATCGCCGATACTCTCTAGGTTGTCGCTGATACGCAGCATAGAACCAACACGTTGCGAGGCGTGCTGGCTCAAGCCGCCGCTGCCGACAGCCGTGAGGAAATTGGTGATTTCGCGGTCCATCCGGTCGGTAAGTTCTTCATATTCGGCAATATGCTGCACGACTGCTTCGAATTCCTTGTCGTTTTTTGCGGTGCGCAATCCTGGCAGCAGGGCATACATTTCCAAGACACGTGACGCGAACAACTGCAGCTCGCGCTTGGCAGACTGGAGGTTGAGCTCGGCGGTGGAAACAGGGCCTCCGCTGATATAAGTCAAGCTGTATTCCTCCTTTTCGACTTTGTCGCTCTTCTCTTCGCGAACCATACGGTCTACGATCCAGAGTATTTGAGGTATGAAGAACGAGAGGATTATGGTGTTGACGACGTTGAAAACGGTGTGGAACAGCGAGATAGCCATCGGCACCGATTCGGGGTTGTAGCCCGCTGTCGACGGGTCGGCGTATGGCGAACAGCCCGTCATACCGGTGGTCATCGTTGCAATCAGATTCATCAGCGGCCGGAAGGCGAAGAGGGTGATGATTACGCCTACAATGTTGAAAACCAGATGTGCACGTGCGGCCTTCTTGCCAGCGGAGTTGGCAACCATAGCGGCGATGTTGGCGGTGATGGTGGTGCCGATGTTCTGTCCCATCACCAGAGCGACAGCAACATCAAATCCGATCCATCCGTTGTAGCACATAACCAGGGTGATAGCCATCATTGCCGCCGAGGCTTGGACGATGCAGGTAAGCAGGGCGCCAATGGCGATGAACAGCAAAATGGACCAGAAACCGAAGCCGGACATCGATGCCAGCCCCTGCAGCAGGTTGGGGTATTCTTCGAGATTGGGCATTGCGGACTGCAGCAAATCCATACCTACCAGCAGCAGTCCCAGGCCTATGATGGTCTGGCCCATCGACTTGAGGTTGTCCTTGTGGGCAAACAGGAAAAACAGGCTCGCCGCCGCCAGCGCCAGCGGCAGGCTGAAATAGCCTTCGCTGCCACCCAGACCGAGCAGGGTGATGATCCACGCAGTCACCGTTGTGCCGATGTTGGCACCCATAATAACCGCGACGGCGCCGCTCAGCGAAAGCAGTCCGGCATTGACGAAACTGACGACCATCACTGTCGTTGCCGACGACGATTGGATTGCTGCCGTCACAGCGGCACCGGTAAGGATTCCGCTCAGGGGGTTGCCGGTAATTTTGCCCAAAACGGCGCGCATTTTGCTTCCGGCCACCTTCTGAAGTCCCTCGCTCATCATTTTCATTGCGAAAAGGAACACTGCCAGTGCGCCGGCAAAGTTGATAATAATCAATAGGATATCTTTAAATCCCATAAGGCTTTCCTGTCTGTAAATTTTTTGCAAAAGTACAAGAATACACTTAAATACTGTTAATTTTCCGGTTAAGATTTTGTTACGTTTTTTTGACGCGATGGGTATTTGATGCAGCGAGAAGCGATTCGGATTGGTTGCGTGCAGAACTATTTTTGTATTTTTGCACAAACAAAACGATAGGGGAAATGCCGATAAATAAAACCGAAAACGTTGGTTCCAAGATAGATATCCGAAAGATGAAAGCCTCGAAACCAGGCTTCTTTTTCGCTTTGGCGCTTTGTGTTCTGACTGTCTCGTGCAAGGAGAATCGGGTGGCACCGATTGAGGAACCCGCTTTGGAGGCCGATACGATATGCGATACCGTGGCCGACATCGTCTATGACACGACGGGCATCAGCGGTTTTGTCAACCTGGCGGACGTTGTGCCCGACGCGATTCTGGAGATTCGCTACTATGGAACATATAATTTTGTGGGTCAGCGCATTGAAGGCTATCTGCAACCTACTGCGCTGCTTTCGCGGCGTGCCGCCGACAGCTTGCGAGCCGTCAGCGACGACCTCAAGGCTCGCGGCTACCGCCTTAAAATCTACGATGCGTATCGGCCACAAATGGCTGTAAACCACTTTGTACGCTGGAATCGTGATTATAGCGACACCCTGATGCGCCGCTATTTCTACCCCAATGTGGACCGGCGCAGGCTGTTTGCACTAGGCTATATAGCATCGAAGAGCGGCCATTCGCGCGGTTCGACGGTCGATTTGACGCTGTTCGATATGCGCACGGGCAAGGAGGTCGATATGGGCGGCACATTCGATTGGTTTGGCAACGAGAGCCATCCCGACTGCGGCGGCGATCCCGCTACGGGACGCTACCGCCCGAACGACACCATCAGCGCCGAACAGTTCCGGAACCGTATGCTGCTCCGCGGAGCGATGCTGCGCCACGGTTTCCGCCCGCTGGGCACAGAGTGGTGGCATTTCACGCTGCGCAACGAGCCCTATCCGGACAGGTATTTCAATTTCCCGGTCAGGGAGATACGAAATTAGTGATGATGGTTTTGAAGGTTCAATCTTGATGGCTTGAAAGGGCGGAAGATTGAAGTGTTGATGATAATATGATGATTATTAATATATTGATGCGATAACCGACCGTTACTGTAATCCAGTCTATAGCCGGTTGTTCGGCACAAATGGCAGCCACCTGCTCCGCCCGTTCCTATATCGTTCCTATATCGTTCTTATATCGTTCTTATATTTTTATATAGGAACGATATAAGAACGATATAGGAACGATATAGGAACGGCCCTTCCGGGTGGGTGGCGGAGGGAACGTGCGGATTCAGACGTGGGGCTTAAAAAAGGTGCTTTGACCGTTCGGGACGGTCAAATCCTAACGGAGGATTTGGGTTTTCAGCAAATCGATCAGTTGGCCGGCGTTGGCGTGCAGGGCCGGCAGAGTGAGCTGAGCCTGAGTATAGTATGGTAGGCGTTGGGCAAGTTGTGCGGTGACGTATTCGCGGACCTGCTCGGGGGTTTTGTCTTTCAGCAGGGGGCGTGAGCGGCGTGCGTGAGCGATGCGCTGCATTATGTCGTCGACGCTCATCTGCAGGTGAACGGCGGTGCCGTTTTGGATTATAAACCTTATGTTTTCGTCGTTGCAGGGCGTGCCGCCGCCGGTGGATACGACGACGTTGTCCATCTCGGCGGTGCTTTGAAGTATCTGTTTTTCAATGATGCGGAAGGCCTGCTCGCCGTAGTGGCTGAAAAAAGTCGAAATGGAGGTGTGGTATTTCAACTCTATGGCTTTGTCGGTGTCGAAAAATTGCCATCCAAGCCGATGCGCCATTTCGCGTCCGAGTGTCGTTTTGCCGCTGTAGCTGTAGCCTATGAGGTAGATGCGCATCTTTGAATTTGTTAATTCGTTAATTCGTTAATTTGTGAATATGTTTGTGTGTCAGCGGTTTATTTTCCAGGTCTGTTCTGTTGCGTTGCCTGCGGCGTCGGTGAGGCGGAATGTGATGCGGTTGGTGCCTTTGCGCAGGTGGCGCGCGTCGACGCTCAGCGTCGCTGTCTTGCCGTCGTGTTCTGCCACTTGCCATTCGCCGTTGATGTGGCAGCTATAGCTGACGATGCCTGTAAGGTTGTCGCTGATTTTTACGGTTATGCGGTTGCTTTTCAGTGTTTTGTTGTTGCTGAAATTGACGGCTTTCAGGGTCGGCGGGACGGTGTCGAGGCGAATGGCGAAGGCTCCGAACGAACGTGTCTGTGCACAGAGCTTGTTGCCTTCGACGGTTGTCGGTAACGCGCTGACGTTCTTGCCGTTGATGCACACTATTGTCATTTTATCGAGCTCTTCGCTGCCGATGCCCTGTGGGATGTCCATCTGTATGTCGAAACTCTGGTGCGGCGGCAGGGGGTGCTTGACGAGGTTGATATGGTGGCGGTCGCTGACGGAGAGGTTGTCTTTGGTGCGCCGGTAGGAGAGCATATCGTTTTCGTATACGGTGTAGGGGCGGATGCTGGCGGTGAAGCCTTCGCGCTCGAGCCTGAAATGCTTGAAGTAGGTTATTGGCTCGCCGGTGGCTGTTATTGCCGGCGTATTTGCCTGGCCTGTTGTGGATTGGCCGGGGACGGAGCGCAGGTAGAGCGTTTGTTGGGCGTAGTTGCCTTTATGGTCGATGGCACGATATCGGATTTGGTGTATCTTGTTGTCGTCGAAATGGATATAGCCGTTGTTGCGATAGGCGGTGCTGAAATTGTTGCGGTCGCCGCGCAGGTGGCGCGAAATGATGTAGTATTCGCGTGTGCGTTGGTAGTGTGGGTAGTCGATGATGGCGTTGATGGCGCGTGTTTCGTCGAAGACAAATGTGGAAACGGTATAGACATAGAAAAGCGTGTCGTCGATGTAGAGTTCGATGCGGTGGATGCCGTTTTTGTTGCGCGAGCCGGGTTCGTGCTGGTCGTAGGTATAGATGCCGGTATAGAAGCGTCCGCTGACGGTAAGTGTGTCATATAGAGGCAACTGCTTTGAAAGCAGGGTGAATGTCCCGTTCTTGCCGTCGATGGTGGCGTCGTTGCTTGCGGGGTAGATTTTGATGCCTGCTATTGTCGGTGCAATCAAGTCGGTGTATTCCAGGCCAAAAAGTAGCGGATTGATTGGCTGGTCGTTATCGGCCAGGCGGATTTCGTAGTGCAGATGAGGTCCGGCGGAGCCTCCGGTGTTGCCAGTAAGGGCTATGAGCTGCCCTTTGCTGACGCGAATGGAATCCTTGGGCAGTTCGATGTCGAAAGCGTAGGTGTGGTTGCTGTACTGGTAGTCGTGAACAAATTGTCCGATGGCGCCGCAGAACTGGCTGAGGTGCATATAGACGGTGCGGTAGCCGTCGGGATGGGTGATATAGAGCACTTTACCGCCGCCCCAGGCGGATATGTTGATGCGCGACACATAACCGTCGTTGGGCGCATAGACGCGTTCGCCCTCCTTGCCGCCGGTCTTGATGTCGAGGCCGCTGTGGAAGTGGTTGGGGCGAATTTCGGCAAAGGACCCGGCCATCAACAGTGGCAGCCGGACAGGCAAAACGGAATAATCCTTGCTGTTTACCTGAAACTTAGAAGGATGGAAGGCACCGGTTGGTGCGTTCTGTGCATTCAGAATACAGCAGAAAAGAAATAATGTCGCGAAAAGGGGAAATGCTTTCATCGTTCAGTCTCCTTCCTTTTCGCCCATCAGTTCGGCAGCGGTCTGCAAAGCGGCCTGTGATGGTGGTTCGGACGAGAGCATCACGGCGATTTCGTGGCGGCGCTCTTCGGTTGTCAGGAGTCTGATTTTCGAAGCTGTTTTGCCGTCGTTGTCGTCCTTATAGACTTTGTAGTGCTGGCTTGCACGCGCGGCGATTTGCGGCAGGTGGGTGATGGCTATTACCTGCATATTGGCGGCCATACGTTGCATAATCCGTCCCACTTTGACGGATATGTCGCCCGAAATGCCAGAATCGATCTCGTCGAAGATTATTGTCGGCAGCAGGCGGCTTCGAGATGTCAAAGCCTTGATGGCCAGCATCAGGCGCGACATTTCGCCGCCAGAGGCCACTTTGGAGAGCTCGTGCAGCTCGCCACCCTTGTTGGCATTGAAAAGCAAGCGTATATCGTTGTTGCCCAGCGGGCTATAGTTGGGCAGGGCGTCGATTTTGGCACGAAGTGTGGCATTGGCAAGACCCAGATCTGCGAGCAGCGGAGTTATCTGTTTCTCAAGGTCTTGGGCGGCTTTCTGGCGGAGGCGGGTAAGGGTGTCCGCTTTTTGCTGCAGGTTGTTGAAAGCCTTGTCCACCAGTTCCATAGCCTCTTTTATCTGTTCGTCGATGTTGTCGGCTTCGTTGAGTCGTTTTTCGAGGTCGTTCTGAATTTCGAGCAGTTCGCCAATAGTGTTGACGCTGTGCTTTTTCTGCAGACGGTAGATGGTGTCAAGTTGCTCATCGACTTGCTGTTGGCGCTCGGGCGAGAATGTTATTCCGTCGTCCAGCGACTCCAATGTGCTGACGATGTCGCGCAATTCGATAATGGTTGAGTCGAGCCGGTCGAAGAGTTGTTCCAGGTCTTTGTGGCAGTTGGCCACTTTGCCAATCAGGGTCTTGGTGCTGCCGAGCCGCAGCAGGGCGGAATCGTCCTCGCCGTCGCACAGTTCGACGGCCTCGCTCAGCGCCTGTTTGATATTTTCGGCATTGGCCAGGAGCTTGGATTCATCTTCAAGTTCCTCCTGCTGGCCGTCGTAGAGTGCGGCCTGCGTCAGTTCGTCGAAGAGGAACTTGTTGTAGTCGTAGTCCTTGCGGTTCTGCTGTTCGATTTCGGTGAGTTCCTCGAGGCGGCGTTTCAGTGTTGCGTATTGTCTGTATGCATCGCGATATTCGTCCAGTTGCCGGCTGTCGTCGGCCAGACAATCGAGCAGCGAAGTCTGGAATGTGCTGTCGCCCAGCAAAAGTGTGGCGTGTTGCGAGTGGATATCTATCAGTGCGCCACCCAGTTGCTTCAAAAAAGCAACCGGCACGGGAGTGTCGTTGACAAAGGCGCGCGATTTGCCTCCTGGCAGTATTTCGCGTCGGACAATGACGGTGCCGTCGTCGTTATAGTCGACATCGTTATCGTCGAATAAGGGTTTTAGATTCAAGCTGTTGGCGTCGAAGTTCGCTTCTACGATGCATTTGTGCGTCTGGTCGTAAAGCGTTTTGCCGTCGGCCCGTTGTCCAAGCAGCAGCGCCAAAGCGCCAAGCATAATTGACTTTCCGGCTCCGGTTTCGCCGGTAATGGCAACGAAACCGCGGTCGAACGTTATCTCGCTTTGACGTATCAGTGCGTAGTTTTCTATGTATAGAGTTCTTAACATCAGCCTGTTGTGTTATAGTAGTATGGGGGCAATCTTTTTGATGGCTGCAATAAGTATGTCGATCTCGGCGGGGGTGTTGTAGATTGCGAACGAGGCACGGACGGTTCCAGGAATGCCGAAGCGGTCCATTATCGGTTGCGTGCAGTGGTGGCCGGTGCGAACGGCTATGCCCAGTTTGTCGAGCAGCGTGCCGGTGTCGTAGGGATGGGCATTGCCGATGAGGAACGAGATTACAGAGGTCTTTTCGGGTGCGGTGCCGAAAATGCGAAGGCTGTCTATTGTGTGCATTTGTTCTGTGGCATAGTCGGTTAGCTCCTTTTCGTAGGTGGCAATGCGGTCAATGCCAATCTGTTGCATAAAACCGATAGCGCTGTGGAGGCCGATAACGTCGCCCACCGACGGCGTGCCGGCTTCGAACTTGAAAGGCAGTTCGTTGTAGGTGGTGCGCTCGAATGTGACATCTTTTATCATTTCGCCACCACCTTGGTAGGGCGGCAGCTGTTCCAGCAACTCCTCGCGGCCATACATAATGCCCACTCCCATAGGACCATACATCTTATGTCCTGAAAAACAATAGAAATCGCAACCCAGGGCCTGCACGTCGACTTGGCGGTGCGAAATGGCTTGTGCTCCGTCTATGAGGACCGGAACGTTGTGTTTGTGCGACATCTGGATGATTTCGCCTATCGGATTGACCGTGCCCAGCGTGTTGCTGACGTGGTTCACGGCAACAATGCGTGTGCGTTCGTTGAAAAGCGTTTCCAGCGCCTCCAGATCTAGAACTCCTTCGTCGCTGAACGGTATTATCCGCAGTCGAGCGCCTTTCCGTTCGCATACCAGTTGCCAGGGGACGATGTTGCTGTGATGTTCCATAGCCGAAACAATTATCTCGTCACCTTTGCCAACGAAGCGTTCGCCAAACGAGCTGGCTACCAGGTTGATGCTTTCGGTGGTGCCGCGAGTGAAAACGATTTCGTGGCTGTGGCGAGCATTGATGAACTTCTGCACCAGCTGGCGCGTCTGCTCATATTCGTCTGTGGCCTGAGCTGCCAGATAGTGGGCACCGCGGTGGATGTTGCTGTTTAGGGTCGTATAGTAGCGGCAAAGCGAGTCGATGACGCATTGTGGCTTCTGTGTCGTCGCGGCATTGTCGAAATATACCAGCGGTTTGCCATAGACGTTTTGGCTCAGGATGGGAAACTGGGAACGTATGCTGTCGATATCCATTATGTCTGGTTTTTATATTTGATGAACATTATTACAAGATAGGCGACCATAGCCAGCAGCACCAGATAGAAAGCCCAGCTGCAGCCGGATTTGGGCAGCGGGCGATCCTTGCGAAGCAGCAGTCGCCGCAGGTCGAGACCTTCGTTTTGTTTCTCTTCGTCGCTCATTGCTGTGACTGTTTTTTGCGCTTGCGGACCATAGCCCTTACAATCAGAAACACAACGGCCACGACAAAGAGAACGATGATGATTTTTGAAAGCAGGCCGCTGTATTTGTATATGAACGCCATTCCTCCGGCTTTGACGGCTAGGTATCCCAGCAGGGCCAGCACGCAGTTCCAGATGGCTGCGCCGAGGAAGGTGTAGAAGGTGAAAACGCCGATGTTCATCTTCGAAAGTCCGGCGGGGATGGATATCAGCTGGCGTATGACGGGAATCAGTCGTCCTACCAGCGTGCTGACCACGCCGTGCTCGTTGAAATATTGCTCGGCGCGCTCCATCTTTTCGCCCGAAAGGCGTAAGGTGTGCCCCAGCTTGCTGTCGACAAATTTGTAGATGATAGGTCTTCCAAGCCAGCGCGACAGGAAATAGTTGATATATGCGCCCAGCAGGGCTCCGAGGGTGCCTACAAGCACTATGAGCCAGATTTTCATATCGTTGGGCGTGGCCGGGTCGGCGGCGACCATCACGGCCGGCGGTATCACGATTTCGGAGGGGAAGGGTATAAACGAGCTTTCGACGGTCATCAGTGCTCCTACGGCGGTATAGCTGACGTTTTGGCCATACCAATGCACCACCTTGGCCACCCAGCCGTGATAGTGTGTGTCGGCTTCCGAAATGCCGTCGTCGTCGGTCGTGGCTCCGTTGTGGCCCAGTTGCGGTGCTGCACTTTGTTCGAGAATGGCGATTTCGCTGTCGCTCATATCCTGCGCAATGAAGTCGGCCTCTTCGCGTTCAAAGGCCATAACGGCACTGTCTTGCGCTTTTGCGCTTAGTGCCACAGCGATGATGGTAAAAAGGAATAGGATTTGTCTTTTCATTGGTTGTCGTGTTGATTGTCGTTTTGGTGTGAATGAATGATATTCATAACTTCAAGGTCGTCAGCTATTTCCGGCAGATAGTCGAGCAACTCGCGAATGCCGTTTTTGCCTTCCATCAGGCAGGCGCGGACGGCATTGTAGAGCATATTGCGGCGTCCGGTGGCGAAATAGCAGAATGCCAGTCGCTTGTTGAATTCCAGCACCATTTCGCAGTCGGGCAGAGCGGTGCTGAGGGTCTCGATGGCTTCGTTGTAGCATTCGCGCATTATGTAGTAGTCGGCCAGGGCAAGCCATCCTTGTTCGAAGTCCGAATAGTAGGGCTTGGCACATTCGAAAATGCGCTCGGCATTGTCGAAATCGCCGCTGTCAGAATAGATTAGCGCCAGGGTTGTCAGGTACATTGCCGATTCGGGCTCTATTTTCACTGCTCTTTTGGCGGCGTCCATGGCGGCGTTGTATTCGCGCATCGAGGCGTAGCACATCGACATAGCCGACCAGGCCTCGGCATAATAGGGGTCTTCTTTCAGGGCTTTTTGGTAGTAGACGTTGGCGGTGACTGGATTGTTCTGGAATCGGAAAATTTCGCCTATGCGAAAAAACACAAAAGCCTTGTCCTGAGTGTGTTCCGTCGCGTCGTGGAGTGTCGAAACGGCCTTGTCCATCTGGCCGAGGGCGTGATAGCAGGCTGCCAATTGCATATAGGCATAGTAGAAATCGGGGTCTATGGCGATGGCGTATTGGTAAGCGTCGGTCGATTTTTCGTACAGTCCTTCAGCGGTATAGCCTTCGCCGAGGCAATACCACGCCACCTTCGAATAGGGATGTTCCTGCACAAAGCGCGAAAAGAAGTGTATCCATTTGTCGTTCAGGCCATCGTCTTCATAGCAGTTGGCCAGTTCGTACAGCGAATGCTCGTCGTTGGGGTTCACGCGAAGCGCGCGGCGATAGTAGTTGCGGGCCTCTTCGCGCTGGTCCATCTTCACGTATTCGTCGGCAATGTTGCCGTAAATTACGCCCAGCTCATATCCGTCGGCCGCGGCCTTGTGGTAGTATTGGATAGCTCTGCGGGGCTGTTCCAAAGCACTGTATACCACACCGAGAGCGTAGAGCACGTCGGTGTCGTCGGGCTCTATGCGCTCCAGTTGCTTCAGCAGGTCGTAGGCTTCCTTGTAGCGTTCCTTGAAACACAGCAGGTGCACGCGGCGCAGGCGTATTTCGTTCGACGAGGGGAAGAGCTCCTCGCCGTATTGCACCGATTTCTCCAACCCGTCGCCGTCCGAAGTCTCAAGATAGAAGTCGATGATGGTCTCCAGATCCTCGACATCGTAGTATCGGCTGTCGCCCCGGCGTTGCATCGCCTCGAAGCCAAGCACCAGCTGCTTCACGTTGTCCTGATAGTTTTTAAACCGGTCGGTATTCATTGTTATTTTTTACAATACTATATAATTCACCTGCTTACAATGATTGTAAGAGGTGATAACCAATTGCAAAGTTACGCTTTTTTTTGATGCCGAAACCTCGTGGTAGCGATTTTTGTTAGAAGGGTTATCAACAACGAATCGTCGCCAAACGGGGCACTTGCGCGGCAGAAAGAGACGCGACAGATAATTATCTTGACGTATGGCCCTAAGCAGGTTGATCCTCAGTTGGTTATTGTTGCCGCAGTAGGGCCTCTATCGCCAGCGCATAGCCTTCCAGGCCCATTCCGCAGATGATGCCGCGGCAGGCGCTGCTGAGCAGCGAGTGATGGCGGTAATCCTCGCGGGCAAAGATGTTGCTGATGTGTACCTCGATGGCGGGGGCCGTGACGGCGGCCAGGGCGTCGTGCAGCGCCACGCTGGTGTGACTGTAGCCGCCGGCGTTGATAATGATGCCGTCAGCCTCGAAGCCCACCTGCTGTATGCGGTCAATCAGCTCGCCCTCGATGTTGCTTTGGAAATAGCCTATCTCGATGTCGGCGAAGCGGTGGCGCAGCTGTTCTACGTAGTCGGCGATGCGCGTCGTGCCGTAGGTTTCGGGCTCGCGTATGCCGGTCAGGTTGAGGTTTGGTCCGTCGATGATTTCTATATGCTTCATTGTGAATACTCTTGACTTAAAATGAAAGGCCGTCCGGACGGGCGGCCTTTCGTATTGTCAGATATCGAATCTTCAATTAGATGATACCCTGAGCCATCATAGCGTGAGCAACGCGCATAAAGCCAGCGATGTTGGCACCCTTAACGTAGTTGATGCTACCATCGGCCTGCTTGCCGTACTTGACGCACTGGTCGTAGATATCGCTCATAATTTTCTTCAGTTTCTCGTCGACTTCCTGAGCAGTCCAGTTGATGTGGCCTGCATTCTGGCAGATTTCGAGACCGCTGGTGGCAACACCACCGGCGTTGACAGCCTTACCAGGACCGAAGGGAACACCAGCAGCCTGGATGGCAGCGATGGCGCCGGGCTGGCAACCCATATTCGAAACCTCAGCAACATACTTCACGCCATTGGCGAGCAGCATCTTGGCATCTTCTTCAGCAAGCTCGTTCTGGAAAGCGCAAGGCATAGCGATGTCGCACTTGACGGTCCAAGCCTTTTTGCCAGGAGTGAAGATGGCCTTGCCGGGGAACTTGTCGGCCATATCCTGAACCTTGTTGCGGTTCGAGGCACGCATAACGAGCATATAGTCGATCATTTCCTTGTTGATGCCTTCGGGCAGTTCGCAGACGCCGTCGGGGCCGCTGATAGCGACAACCTTTGCGCCGAACTCGCAGGCCTTCTGAGCAGCACCCCAAGCCACGTTGCCGAAGCCGGAGAGGGCGATGCGCTTGCCCTGCAGGGTGTCACCCTTCTCTTCAACCATATGTTTCACATAGTAGACAGCGCCGAAACCGGTAGCTTCGGGACGCATCAGGCTACCACCCCAGCCGTAGCTCTTGCCGGTCAGAGCGCCGGTCGAGTGCTCGCGAGCCAGTTTCTTGTACATACCGTACATATAGTCAATTTCGCGGCCGCCAACTCCCACGTCGCCAGCAGGGCTGTCCTGGTCGGGACCAATGTTGCGCCACAGCTCATAGACGAAGGCCTGGCAGAAACGCATAATTTCAGCGTCGCTCTTTCCTGTAGGATCGAAGTCGGCACCACCCTTACCACCGCCGAGAGGCAGGTTGGTCAGGCTGTTCTTGAAGATCTGCTCGAAACCGAGGAATTTCAGCATCGACTCGTTTACCTTCGGGTGGAAGCGGAGACCGCCCTTGTAAGCACCGAGGGCAGCGTTGAACTGGACACGGTAGCCGAGGTTGACCTGGGTCTGACCTTTATCGTCAACCCAAACAACGCGGAATTTGAAGATACGGTCGGGTTCGACGATGCGCTCGACGATCTTGGCAGCCTCGAATTCGGGGTGTTTGTTGTATTCTTCTTCGATGGTCTCCAGGACCTCGCGAACGGCCTGCAAGTACTCATTTTCGCCCGGATGTTTGGCTTCCAGGTTAGCCATAATTTCATTTACTTTCATCTTAATCAATTATTTAAATTAATAATTAGTTTTGAATTGAGAAAACAAATGTACTAACATTTTCTGATACCGTAAAATTTTTTTGCCATTATTTTTATCAGTTCTTTTATCGTTCTGTAAATCAGTGCAACCGGTGTGCAACTTGTTTTCCCCGGCCCGCACCGCGCATCTATTGCCCGCATCGGCCTCGGCCAGAGCAGAAAACTTTGCCGTCCAAACCCCTGTCCGACAGGGCTCGGCAGCATCAAATTTTAACTTAATTTTAACCATAGCCCTATCATCTTCTACTGATGTAAAAGATAGTTAAAATTTAGTAAGAATTTGGGTAGAATTTGGTAAGAAGATGGTCCCTGGAAAACAGGGGGTTATAAAAACGAAAAAATCGCCCTTTTTTGAGCGATTTTCACGTTTTGAAATGTTAAATTTTAAGATTTGTTTAACAAATAAATGTTAAATTCTGAACAGAAAACTCGTGCTGTTTTGCTGTTCCGAAAAGGCTAAAGGAGGGGGTATGAAGTCGGGGTTTGGGATTGGAGTTGTGGTTGGGGGTGCGAAAACGGGGTTTGGGTTGGGTGGTTTGGAGCCGCTGTCGGGGTTTGGGTTGGGTG
>JAFWYO010000212.1 GCA_017517715.1 Bacteroidales bacterium | reverse complement strand
GATATCCACCGCTTTGTCGGGGCATTGAAAAACCGCCTGAAGTATGAGAATGGGGAAGTGAGATGTGAGAAGTGAGATGTGAGAACGGAGAACTGATAGCCAAAATGCGGCAGCCAGTTCTCCGTTCTCCGTTCTCCGTTTTCCGTTCTCCGTTCTCCGTTCTCCGTTTTCAAATCTCCGTTCTCACTTCTCCGTTTCAACCTCTCTGTCGATGGTGATGCGGAAGACGCTGCCTTGGCCGGGGACGGAGTATTTGAGGCTGATTTTGCCTTTGTGGTATTCCTGGATGATGCGGCGGGCAAGTGAGAGGCCGAGTCCCCAGCCGCGCTGTTTGGTGGAATAGCCTGATTCGAAGATGTATTTCTGTTGTGAGGCGGGGATGCCCTTGCCGGTGTCGGCGAGGTCGATGTTAATATGGTCGCCTTCGATGGTGAGGATGGTGGTGAAGGTGCCTTTGCCTTCCATTGCGTCGATAGCGTTTTTGCAGATGTTTTCGACAACCCATTCAAAGAGGTAGCGGTTCAGTGGCGCTATGACTGGGCGGTCGGGCAGGGTGGTGATGAACTGGACCTTGCGTGGGCTCCGCTTCTCCATATATGATATGGTGTGGCGCAGGACTTCGCACAGGTCTTCGGGTTTGAGTTCGGGGACGCTGCCGATCTTCGAGAAGCGTCGCGCTATGGTGTCGAGGCGGTCGATGTCTTTGCGTATCTCGCCAAGGTAGGGCTCTTCGAGGGTTTTGCCTTCGAGGTAGTCGGCCCAACCGCTGAGCGACGAGATGGGGGTTCCCAGCTGGTGGGCTGTTTCCTTGGCCATACCGACCCATACGCGGTTTTCCTCTTCGCTGCGTGCCGTGCGGAAAAGGTTGTAGGAGATGAGCAGCAGCACGAGGGCCAGGAAGAGGTAGATGAGCGGTATGATGCGCAGCAGCTTGAGCATCGGCGTCGGCTCGTAATAGACGTAAGCTGTCTGGTTGTTAGGCAGTTTCAGCGTGATGGGCTGGTTGGCGTTGGCCATCTTGTCAAGTTTGTCGCGCAGTTTTTGGGGGTTGTCGAAATCGTGCGGATTGATATTGCCCGATCCGAGAATATTGCTGTGGGTACTGTCGACGACGATGACCGGGACGAAGACGCTGTTGTTGGTGACTTCGGAAAGGAAAGAGCGGTTGAGGTTGTCGAGGACGGTACGCATATCGGTGTAGATCTGCGACTCGCGGTAGAGGAGGGTCAGCGGGATGCCCCACACGGAGTAATGGAACGGGGGATTGTCGGAAAAATCTTGCAGAAGCTGTGGCGTGACTTTGGTGCCGATGAGTTGCCCGTCCTGCTGGGCCGTGGGCCTTATGTTGCCACAGCTGGTGATGACCGAGTCGCGGTTGATAATCATAAACGGGGTGCGGCTGCTGTCGACGATGTAGGATACGTAGGAGAGGTAGAACTGGGCGTCGGAACCCAGGTCGCGGTTGTTAAAGGATTGCAGCACATCGATATAGAGTTTGACCTTGCGGCGTTCGTCGATGGCCACTTCGTTGAAGAAGGTCTCGGTAGAGGTCATCAGCTCGGCCTTCTGGCTGATGGCACTGGCCCAAATGCGCACCTTCTCCTCTTCCGAGATGCGTATCTGCTTTGCGAAGGTGTTGATAATCCACAATGCGGCCATTCCAAGCACGAGCGTGATGGACATTATGATCCATTTGCCCTTGCGTGGCTTTTTGAATTTGACAGGTCCTTTTGCTTCTTTGCGTCTCATTCTTGACGTGTTGTTTTGGCTGGGTCTATGTGCGAGATGTAGGTGGCAGGCAGTAGGAGTGCGCCATTGGCGATAAGGAATGTGCCGACAGAAACGATGATGAAAATCAATGGGTTGGCATCGATAGGGACGTACGACATCGAGTAGCTTTCGCTGTCGAGGCGGATGACGTGGAAGTGCTGCTGTATCAGGCAGATTGCCAAGGCTATGGCGTTGCCCACAAGGAGTCCTTTGCCCACGATGGCTGCGGCTTTGCGGATAAAGATGCGCCGTATGGAGCGGTTGGTGGCTCCGAGGGTTTTGAGGAGTCCTATCATCGAGGTCTTTTCGAAAATCATTATGAGCAGCGCCGACACAATGGATGCGGAACAGACGATGGCCATAATGGTGAGTATGAGCACGATATTGGAGTTGAGCAGTTGCAGCCAGGCGAACATCGAGGGTTGTTCCTCGACAACCGAGGTGACGGCCAGGTCGGGCGGGGTGTTGTTTTTGACTTCGGCAAGTGCTTGGTCAAGTTGGCTGAAGTTGTTGATTAGCACTTCGTAGGTTGTTGCCGCAGTTGTGTCCCACCGGTTGATGGCGCGTATCTGGCTGATATTGCCGATGATGTAATGGTCGTCGAATTCGGTAAGGTCGGTGTTATAGATGCCGACGATGTGCAGGGCGCGGGCGCGATAGTTGTTGCCGACCCAGAAATAGGTGCGGGCCTTGTCGCCCGTATCGAGCTGCATCTTTTGTGCAAGGTGCTGCGAGATAATGACTTCGTTTTTGGCGTTGCTGTCGGTGAAGTCGGGGAAACGTCCCCTGACCATACTGGCAGCAAAGAAGGATGTGTCGAAACTGCGGTCGACGCCTTTAAGCAGGATGCCTTGTATCTGGCTATCGGTCTTGAGCATACCTCCTTTGCTGGCAGTAGGCTGGATATGAGCCACAAGCGGCAATGCTGCCACCTGTTGCTGCAGTTGCGGACTCATAGCGACGAGGGCTTCGTCGTAGTCGTTGACATAGGCGTAGCTGCGGATGTTGATGTGGCCGCCAAAACCTATGACTTTGTTGGTTATTTCGCTTTGAAAGCCACGCAAAATACTGATAGCCATAATCATCACCGTCACGCCTAGTGCAATGGTGTAGGTGGCGATGTTGACCAGCGGCCGCGAGAAGTTGCTCTTGTCGCGTTGCAGAAACCGTCGGGCTATGAGTTTTTCGTACTTCAAGGTGATGCGAGTAAAAAAGGAAGTGAAAGGGGCAGTTTAAAAAGGGAAGTTAAAGGGATGTTAAAGGGGAAGTTAAAAGGGACAATACGAATTATCTTTCCGCTTTCCGTTTTCCGCTTTCCGTTTTCCGCTTTCCGCTTTCCGCTTCCCGCTTTCCGCTTCCCCGTTTTCCGTTCAGAATGCCAGAGCGATTTTGACGAAGTCGTCGGCGTTGAGCGAAGCACCGCCAATCAGGCCGCCGTCGACGTCGGGGTTGGCAAACAGTTCTTTGGCGTTCGAGGGCTTGCAGCTGCCGCCATAGAGGATGCTGGTTTCGTCGGCCACTTCCTTGCCGTATTTCTCAGCGATGAGGCTGCGGATATAGGCGTGAATTTCCTGTGCCTGCTCGGGTGTTGCGGTCTTGCCGGTGCCGATGGCCCATACGGGTTCGTAGGCAATGATGATGTTGGCAAACTGCTCGGCCGTGAGGTGGAAAAGTCCGTCGGTAATCTGGCGTTTGACGACGTCAAACTGCTTGCCGGCTTCGCGCTCTTCCAGCACTTCGCCGCAGCACACGATGGGCTTGATGTCGTGCTGGAGCAGCTGGTTGACCTTGCGGGCTACCGTTGCGTCGGTCTCGCCGTAATAGGCACGGCGCTCGCTGTGGCCAACGATGCAGTAGGGTATATCCATCGATTCCAGCATCTCGGCACTGACCTCGCCGGTATATGCACCTTTCTCGTTGTCGTTGACGTTTTGGGCGCCTACGGCAAAGTAGGAGTCGTTGCTATAGTCGGTGCACATTTCCAGATAGGGAAACGGCGGGCAGATGATCATCATCGTGTTTTCGCCCAACTCATTTTCTTCAAGTTGAGTCATAATGTTGTCAACGAGTTCGTCGGCCTCGTCGAATTTCTTGTTCATTTTCCAGTTTCCTGCTACAATGTTTTTTCTCATAGCTTTAATATTTAATTGTTAATAATATTATTTTATTTGTTAATTCGTTAATAAGGGGAGTTAAAGGAAGTTAAGGGAAGTTAAGGGACAATACGAATTATCTTTCTGTTCTCCGTTCTCCGTTCTCCGTTCTCAGTTCTCCGCTCTCCGTTCTCAGTTCTCAGTTCTCCACTTTTGCCCTTCTTATGCCTTCGAGCTGCCACTTCGAGGGACCGCGATGGGCTTGTTCGGGGTGTTTCTTTT
>JAFWYO010000211.1 GCA_017517715.1 Bacteroidales bacterium | reverse complement strand
GCGCGGCTGTTCACCAGGCGGCCGCCCATCTGTATCTGCTCGTTGCCTTCGCTGACCACCTCCCAGACCGACTTCTCGGGGTCGATCTGCACGTGCTGCTGGTCGACGTAGCCGATTTTGACTGTCTCACCGACGGTGAAGGTGCCGGTGTCGGGCTTTTCTAGGCCCATAATGAGGCGGAACAGGGTCGTCTTGCCGCATCCGTTGGGGCCGATGACGCCGACGATGCCGGCGGGGGGCAGCGAGAAGGTGAGGTTCTCGTAGAGCAGCTTGTCGCCGTAGGCTTTGCTTACGCCCTCTACTTCAAGCACTTTGTTGCCCAGGCGCGGGCCGTTGGGAATAAAGATTTCGAGGTTCTGTTCCTTCTCCTTGACGTCCTCGTTCATCATACGGTCGTAGGCTGCCAGACGGGCCTTGCCCTTGGCGTGACGTGCTTTGGGGGCCATACGCACCCATTCCAGCTCGCGCTGCAGGGTCTTGCGGCGCTTGCTTTCCTGCTTTTCCTCCATCGCCAGGCGCTGGGTCTTCTGGTCGAGCCAGCTGCTGTAGTTGCCCTGCCAGGGGATGCCCTCGCCGCGGTCCAGCTCGAGGATCCAGCCGGCCACATTGTCGAGGAAGTAGCGGTCGTGGGTGACGGCGATGACGGTGCCTTTGTATTGCTGCAGGTGGTGCTCGAGCCACTCGATCGACTCAGCGTCGAGGTGGTTGGTAGGCTCGTCAATCAGCAGGATGTCAGGCTCTTGCAGTAGCAGGCGGCACAGTGCCACGCGGCGGCGCTCGCCACCGCTAAGATTCTTCACCAGCTGGTCCTCGTCGGGGCAGCGCAGGGCGTCCATAGCGCGCTCCAGGCGGCTGTCGAGGTTCCAGGCGTCGTGCTGCTCAAGCAGTTCGGTCAGCTCGCCCTGCCGTTCGCACAGCTTGTCGAAGTCGGCGTCGGGCTCGGCGAAGGCGTTGTTGACCTCTTCATATTCTTTGAGCCAGTCGACCACGTCCTGCACGGCCTCTTGCACAACCTCCTTGACGGTCTTTGTGTCGTCCAGCTTGGGCTCTTGCTCGAGGTAGCCGACGCTGTAGCCGGGCGAGAAGACCACCTCGCCCTGATAGTCCTTGTCGACGCCAGCGATGATTTTCAGCAGGCTTGACTTGCCGCTGCCGTTGAGGCCGATGATGCCGATTTTGGCTCCGTAGAAGAAGCTTAAATAAATGTCTTTCAATATCTGGCGGCTTGGCGGAATCAGCTTGCCCACGCCAACCATCGAGAAGATAATCTTTTTGTCGTCTGCCATAAATATAAATGTATAAGTAATATTGTACAACGCAAGACGGGCGACTTTATTGTGCCGCCCGTTTGATGTATATGGTTAATCGAATGGATATGAGGCGGCTAATTGCCAAACTTTATATCCTTCACGTTGAGCTGTATCTCGGTTTTGCCGCGCCAGTAGTTTTCTTCGAGCTGGTAGCAGACGTCGAACATCTCCTGGCGGCTGACGCGGCTGTAGTACTCGCCCAGCTGGAAGCCGATGGCAGGGTAGGAGTTGGGGCTGTCGGACGAGAGCACCGAGAACTTCAGGTGGTTGCTGCCGACGATGCGCGGAGGCTGCAAGGGGTTGCTTTCCAGATGGTTGGTACGGAATACCGGCACGTTGTTGTCGGGTCCGAAAGGCGAGAACTGCTTGAGGATGCGCAGGAATTTAGGCGTGATGTCCGAAAACTTCACCTCTGCGTCGATTTCGATTTCGGGTGTGGTGGCCTCGGGCGGTATGGTGTGGCTTACGACCTCTTCGAAACGTTTCACGAAACGCTCGAAGTTTTCGGGGCGGAGCGACACGCCGGCGGCGCTTTTGTGGCCTCCGAAGTGCTCCAGCAGGTCGCTGCACTCCTCGAGGGCGGCGTGGACGTCGAACTCCTTGATGCTGCGCGCCGAGCCGACATAGAGGTCGTCGGTCGAGCGGGTCAGCACGATGGTGGGCCGGTAGTAGGCTTCGACCAGGCGCGAGGCGACGATGCCGACCACGCCGCGGTGCCATTCTTCGCCGAAGAGCACGATGGTGTGGCGGCTGGCAAGCGTGGAGTCGGAGTCGAGACGCCGTTTGGCCTCTTCGGTGGCCAGGGTGTCTAGGTCTTTGCGCTCGGTGTTGTAGTTGTTGATTTCCTCGGCCAGTCGCGATGCCACCTCACGGTTTTCGGCCAGCAGCAGGCGCACCGAGTCGAAGGCGCTGTGGATGCGTCCGGCGGCGTTGATGCGCGGTCCGACGAGGAAGACGAGGTCGCTGATGTTCAGGTCCTTGACGAAGTAGGACTCCTTCTCGGGATGTCCGGCGCGGTCCTCTTTCGAGCGCGGCTCGATGTGGCCGTAGGTCAGGATGGCCTCGAGACCCGGACGCGGGCAGGTGTTGATGACTTTCAGGCCGTAAGATGCCAGAACGCGGTTTTCGCCGGTCATCGGGACGATGTCCGACGCGATGCTGACGGCTACCAGGTCGAGATAGCGCAACAGCTTCAGTTTCAGCATCTCCATATTCTTTTTTTGCGCGTCGTTCAGCTCCGAGGCCGAATCGCACAGGCGCACGCCTATTTTCTGTTCCATATAGGCCTCGACGATTTTGAAGCCTATGCCGCAGCCCGACAGCTCCTTGTAGGGGTAGGGGCAGTCCTCGCGCTTGGGGTCGAGAACGGCGCAACAGGCAGGCAGCACCTCGCCGGGCAGGTGGTGGTCGCCGACGATGATGTCGATGCCGAACTGGTTTGCGTATTCAGCCTGCTCGACGGCCTTGATGCCGCAGTCGAGGGCTATAATCAGTTTGACGCCAGTGTTTTTGGCGTAGTCGATACCTTGGAAGGATATGCCATATCCTTCGGTATCGCGATCAGGAATATAGAAGTCGATGTTGTAGTGGAGCGTGTGGAAGTACGAGTAGACCAGCGCCACGGCCGAGGTGCCGTCGACGTCGTAGTCGCCATAGATGAGCATACGTTCCTTTTTGCGGATGGCGTCATTTATACGCGCAATGGCACGATCCATATCTTTCATCAAGAATGGATCGTGAAGTTGGTCTAAACTCGGACGGAAGAAGTTTTTTGCTTCTTCGAAAGTAGTAACACCACGTTCTACGAGCAGTGTGGCAATAATTTTGTCCACACCCAAAGAATCCGCAAGTTTTTCAACAACCTCTATATCATAATCTTTCCTTATTATCCAACGTTTTTCTTTCATTTTTTACTGGGTGTAAAATTACGAACTTTTTGGATAATGGAAAAATTTATTTTTAAAAAAATTCAAATAAAATATTTTATGCCGCGTAAAATGTTGATAGTGTGTAGTTTCGTGTGAGTGGCCGATTGCCGATGCATCGGTGTGCCAGCGGCCGACGCATTGCCGACGTGCTATGCCTCTTTGACGAAGGCGATTTTTGTCAGGCCGCCGCGGTTGCCGACGACGAACAGCGCCGAATCGTCGTCGCCGTGTTTGAAGTCGTTTAAATAGAGGGGCTCGTTGAGAATGAACTGCTGACAGGAGAAGGTGTCGCCGATCGACAGCTTTGAGTTGATGCTTTGCTCCACACGCCAGCGTCCGTCGCCGAGATGGAGCAGCAGGCAGTGCCGGTTGGGGTTCCACTCGATGGCGACGAGGGTGCCTTGGGGTATCTGGTCGGCGCTGTACGACGTCGCCGCGATGCGGTGGCTGCTTTGCGCCGACGGCACGTTGCAGTAGTCGGCCACAAAGGTCTTCCAGTCCGGAAAACCGGCAAACCGCGCCAGTATGTCGAGGGTGCTTTCGCGGAAGTTTTGGTAGCTGTCGACATAGCCCCATATCCGTTCGAGGGTGCTGACGCTGACGGTCTGCTTTAGCCGTCCCTGGATGCATCCCGAAAGGAATGCAAAATCGGAAGAAGTGCTGATCCGATGGTCGGCAGCCTGCTCGACAAGTGAGCACAAGATGGTGATATTCTGCTTGTTGGTATTCATCGCGAAAATGTGGTTCAGAGTGCAAAGTTACGTGTAAAAATCATTTCTTTTCTGTTTCTTTTTGTCGGAGTGTTGTATGCTTGCCAAAAATAAAGTATATTTGCACTATGAAAACAGAAGCCGTTAACGATAGTTCGGGCAGGGTAATTGACAACAATTCAGAGCGCTATGCGCTCGAGGATTCGTTCACCAACCGCGAGGAAATCCCGTCGGAGGGCTACAACCGCCTGGTGCACGCAGTCCGCTATGGAAAGCATTTTTTGCTCAAAGGGCTGAAACCTCAGTATGCCGACAACGAATTGTGCCTCTCCCTGCTGCGCAAAGAGTTCGAGATAATGGTCCAGCTGAACCATCCTAATATCGTGCGCGTCTATTCTATTGAGGATGTGCCAGATATCGGGTTGTGCATAGTGATGGAATATGTTGAGGGCTATAGGCTGGACGAATGGCTGGCGCAACGCAAACCCTCGCTGGCGCAGCGCAAACGGGTGCTGACCCAGCTCCTCGACGCAATGGGGCACTGGCATTCGCTGCAGGTCGTGCACCGCGACCTGAAGCCCAGCAACATCCTCGTCACCCGCAATGGCGACAACGTCCGCGTTATCGATTTCGGTCTGTCGGACACCGACCATTATGCCGTCTTCAAAGAGCCGGCCTACACCCTGAGCTATGCGTCGCCCGAGCAGTTGCAGGGCGGTCCGCTCGATTGCCGTTCGGACATATACAGCTTTGGCCGCATCCTGCAACAGCTTGTGCCACACCGCTATGGCAAAGTCGCCAAGCGCTGCTGCCGTCACGACCGCGACAGCCGCTACCATTCGGCCGAGGCCGTCGCGAAGGCCTTGAAACGACGCAATTGGGCCGGAGTGCCAATCGCCTTGGCCGTCGCCGTCGTGCTATACCTTATTTATATGATGGCATTCGATTTCACCAGCAAGCCCTTCAGCTATGCGCTTGGCGACGGACAGGAATTGAGGGTGCAGATAGTTGATTCGGAAGCGCACGTGGTGGGCTATGACACCATCGCCGGCGACCTTGTCCTGCCCGAAAAAATAAAGCACGGACTGTTCCGCTATCCGCTCAGGGAGATTGACGACCGCGCCTTCTTCCAATGCCAGGCGATGACCCGGGTCCGTTTCCCGTCCACGCTGCGCCGCATCGGCGACGAGGCCTTTTCGGGCTGCACCAACCTGAGCGATACCCTGTTGCTCACCGAAGGCCTTGAATACATCGGCGACCACGTCTTCGACAACTGCGAGCACATCAGCGCCTGCCGTGTCGAAAGCCGCCGGCTGCACGTCAAGAAGGAGCCCGACAAGTACGGCCGCTTCGGCAATATGGTGTCGATGAAGGACATAATCATCGCCAACACCGTCGACACCCTTTGCGAGTACCTCTTCCAGTGGGCCTATTGGGGCGTGAAGGACATCTGGATAGAGGAGGGGCTGACGCATCTGGGCGAGTGCTCGCTCTCGGAGCTGTACAACCTGGAGCGCATACATTTCCCCTCGACGATGCGCAAGATAGACCCCAGCTGCTTCTACGGTTGCGGCATCCATCGCCTGGTCATCCCCGACCAGATAGAGGAAATCGACAACTTCGGCATCGGCGTGCTCTACAACTGCCGATACGTGGAGTTCGGGCTGGGACTGAAGTATTTGGGTTCGGGCAACCTCTACGGCTACGGCAACCTCGACACCATCCGCTTCCGCTCGCCGCAACCGCCCAAGGTGACCGCCACCACCTTCAGCTTCGTCAAGGAAAGGCCCAACCCCTTGGTGCTTGTCCCTGCCTAAGCCCTGGAACGCTACCTGGCCGACACCAACTTCGCCAAGCTGAATATCAAAGGCTACTGACGACGACGACCGTCCGCACAGTTGCGAATATGTCCCGATGCGAAACACCCCGCATTGCAGGATACAACTCGTTGTTTCTCAGCACCAGCACTGCCCGTTGTACGGTATATGTACGCTATATGTACGGTATTTGTACGCTTCCGAAGCGTACAAATACCGTACATATACCGTACAAATACCGTACAACGGGCGGAGAAAAACCTGTTTTTCACATTGGTATGTGGAGGCGATACATC
>JAFWYO010000210.1 GCA_017517715.1 Bacteroidales bacterium | reverse complement strand
GCCGTATACCTTGTCGCCGATCATAGCGACAGGAGCCAGACCGCAGGCACCGACGCAACGCAGCGTGTTCAGCGAGAACTTGCCGTCGGGGGTGCATTTGCCAATCTGGACGTTCAGCTCGCGGGCGAAAGCGTCGAGAACCTTCTCAGCACCACGCACGTAGCAAGCCGTACCGAGGCAGACATCGATAGGATGTTCGCCCTTGGGCTCCATCGTGAAGAAGCTGTAGAAAGAGACGATGCCGTATACGCGCGACACGGGGATATTCAGTTCGTGGGCGACGACTTCCTGCACCTCGGCGGGCAGATAGCCGAACTTGCCCTGCACCTGGTGGAGGACGTTGATGACCTCGCCGGCACGGTTACCAAAGGATTTAGCAATCTCTTTGATGATGTTGACTTTATCTTCAGATAATTTGATATTTGCCATTGTATTTCTGTTTTTGTGACCCGTGACCTGTGACCTGTGATACGAACAAGTGCGTTTCACTGGTCACTGGTCACTTGTCACGGATTAATTTACTTTGTTGCTTCGAGTTTGTCTGATTTGTCGAAGTAGTGGGTGTGCAGCTGCTCGTGGCTGAGGTGGCCGCAGGGTTCGCCGTAGTACTCCTTGTAAATAGCCAAAATCTCGGGGTTCTCGTGGCTCTTGCGGATGGGTTTGCCAGCGTCCTCGCGGTAGATGGCTTCCATACGTTTGCGGATGATTTCGCTGTTGCCGTGGTGGTAGGGCTGGCCGGCACCGCCGATGCAGCCACCGGGGCAAGCCATAACCTCGATGAAGTGGTAGCCGTTGGGGTTGCCCTGGCGTACCTGTTCCATCATCTTGCGTGCGTTGCCGAGGCTGTAGACGACAGCAATCTTCAGCGGGAAACCGTCGAAATCGATGGTGGCTTCCTTGACGCCGTCGAAACCGCGGGTCTCCATAAAGTCGATCTTCGGCAGGGTCTTGCCGGTGTGGACTTCGTAAGCGGTACGGAGAGCAGCCTCCATAACACCACCGGTGGCACCGAAGATGACAGCGGCACCTGACGACTGGCCGAGCGGGCTGTCGAAGTCCTCTTCGGGCATATCGTTGAGGTCGAGGTTGCACTGACGGATCATATGGGCAAGTTCGCGGGTGCTGAGGGTGAAGTTGACATCGCTGTCGCCGTTCACGCTGAGTTCCTCACGAGCGCGCTCGCTCTTCTTGGCGAGGCAAGGCATAATGGAGACGACGACGAGGTCTTCGCGTTTCACACCCAGCTTCGGAGCCAGGTAGTTCTTGGCAACGGCGCCGAACATACCCTGGGGCGACTTGGCTGTCGAAGGATATTCGAGCAGGTCGGGGAAGTTCTTCTCATAGAAGGTGACCCAAGCGGGGCAGCAGGAGGTGAACATAGGCAGTTTGACCTCTTCGCCGGCGAGGGCTTTCTTGAGGCGGCCGAGGAGCTCGGTGCCTTCCTCCATAATGGTGAGGTCGGCGCTCCAGTCGGTGTCGTAGACCTGGTCGAAACCAAGACGACGGAGGGCGGCAGCCATTTTGCCGGTGACGATTTCGCCGGGTTTCATACCGAACTCTTCGCCGAGGGCAACGCGGACGGCGGGAGCGGTCTGGACGACGACCTTCTTGGTCGGGTCGGCGATAGCTTCCATAACTTTGGAGATGTCGTCAACAAGGGTGAGGGCTCCGACGGGGCACACCTGGACGCACTGGCCGCAGTTGACGCAGCTGCTGTCGCCAAGGTTCTGCTCGAAAGCGGGAGCAACAACGGCCTGGAAGCCACGGTTGACACCGCTCAGGGCGCCGGCGGTCATAAACTTGTTGCACATCGTCTCGCAACGGCGGCACATAACGCACTTGTCCATATCGCGATAGACGCTGAGGGTCGAGTCCTTGCGATAGGTCGAGGTTTCGCCCTTGAAGGGGATTTCCTTGATGCCGAGGCGTTTGGTGAGGCTCTGCAGTTCGCAGTCGCCGTTCTTCTCGCACTGGAGGCAGTCATTCGGGTGGTCGCTGAGGATCAGCTCGACGACGGTCTTGCGGGCGTTGATGACGCGTGCGCTGTGGGTCAGTACTTCCATACCTTCCATAACGTCGGTGGCGCAAGCGGGGGCCAGGTTGCGGCGGCCTTTGACTTCGACCACGCAGACGCGGCATCCGCCGGGTTTGTTTTCAAAATTCATTCCGTCCAGCTCGAAGTGGCAGAGGGTCGGAATATCGATACCGTTCATACGGGCAGCCTTGAGGATGGTGGTGCCTTCGGGAACTTGAATCGCTTTGTTATCTATTGTGAGATTAATCATTGTTTCTTCTTTAATTTTTTTCTAGTCGTACTAGCCGTACTAGTCGTACTAGTGTTACTAGTTTAGACTATAATTAATGAATAGAGATGGCACCGAATTTACAGTTGTTGATGCAAGCACCGCACTTGATGCACTTGGTGCTGTCGATGACCATCGAAGCCAGTTTGTGGCCGGGAGCGGTGTAGTCCGTGCGGCTGATAGCCTCGACGGGGCAGCCCTTGGCGCACTTGCCGCAGCCGATGCACTTCTCGCGGTCGATGACATAGCTCATAAGTTTCTTGCAGACACCTGCACGGCACTTCTTGTCGACGACGTGCTCCACGTACTCGTCCCAGAAGTTGTCGAGGGTCGACAGGACGGGGTTCGGCGAGGTCTGGCCAAGGCCGCAAAGAGCGGTATCCTTGATGACGGCGGCCAGGTTGCGGAGTTCGGTAAGGTCTTCCATCGTACCGCGACCGTCGGTGATCTTCTCGAGGATTTCGCAGAGGCGTTTGTTGCCGATACGGCAGGGCGAGCACTTGCCGCAGCTTTCCTCGCAGGTGAATTCGAGGTAGAACTTGGCGATGGCTGGCATACAAGAGGTCTCGTCCATAACGACCATACCGCCCGAGCCCATCATCGAGCCGGCAGCCACGAGGCTGTCGTAGTCGATAGCGGTGTCGAGGTGCATAGCGGTGAGGCAGCCGCCGGAAGGACCGCCGGTCTGGACGGCCTTGAACTGGCGTCCGTTCTTGATGCCACCGCCGATTTCGTAGATAATCTCACGCAGGGTGATGCCCATCGGGACTTCGATAAGACCCACGTTGTTGATCTGGCCTGCCAGAGCGAACACCTTGGTACCCTTCGATTTCTCGGTTCCGATGCTGCTGAACCAGGCAGCGCCTTTGGTGATGATGATAGGAACGTTGGCAAAGGTCTCGACGTTGTTGACGTTCGAGGGCTTGCCCATATAGCCGCTGACAGCGGGGAACGGGGGTTTCAGCGTGGGCTCGCCGCGCTGGCCTTCCATTGAGTGGATCAGAGCAGTCTCTTCACCGCAGACGAAAGCACCGGCACCGTAGCGGAGCTCGATGTCGAAGTTGAAGCCGGTTCCGAGGATGTCGTCGCCGAGGAGGCCGTATTCGCGGGCCTGAGTGATGGCGATTTTCAGACGCTCAATGGCGAGAGGATACTCGGCACGGATGTAGACCAGACCCTTGCTGGCACCGATGGCGTAGCCGCAGATGGCCATAGCCTCGACGATGCTGTTGGGGTCGCCCTCAAGGATGGAACGGTCCATAAAGGCACCGGGGTCACCCTCGTCGGCGTTGCAGATGACGTACTTCTGGTCGGCTTTGTTCTTGGCGCAGAGTTCCCATTTGAGACCTGTGGGGAAGCCAGCACCGCCGCGGCCGCGGAGACCGGAGGCCTTCATTTCGGCGATGACCTGCTCGGGGGTCATCTCGGTGAGGCACTTGGCCAGACCTTCGTAACCGCCGCGCGAGATGCTCTCTTCGATGTTTTCGGGATCAACGAAACCGCAGTTGCGCAGTGCGATACGGATCTGCTTGCGGTAGAAGTCCATATGTTTCGAGTCGCTGACGTGCTCTTTGTTTTCGGGGTTGGTGTAGAGCAGGTCGGGCACCTTACGGCCTTTTATGATGTGCTCGTTGACGATGCGCTCAGCATCCTCGGGTTTCACCTGTGTGTAGAAGGTGTTATCGGGCATAATCTTGACGATGGGGCCGCGCTCGCAGAATCCGAAGCAACCGGTCTTGATGACCTGTACGTCGTCGGTGAGGCCTTTTTCGGCAAGGATATTCTTGAAGTTTTCGATAATCTGGAGGCTGTTGGAGCTTTTGCATCCGGTACCGCCGCAGATTAGGATATGCATTTTGTATTTTGCCATAATTCTCTTTTTTTGTTGAGATGTTGATATTGATGCAGAGTTATCGTTTCAGCATTCCTGACGGATATCAGCATTCAACGTTTCAACAATTTATTTATCGATTGTTTCGTAATTGACGGGGATGATGCCCTCGACCAGTTCGCCGTTCTGGACGTATTTGGTCAGGATTTCATCGGCACGGTTGTTGTCGACGTGGCCGAAGACGATGGGGTCCTTGCCCGGCACGCGCACCTCGAGGGTGGGCTCGGCGTGGCAGTAGCCCATACATCCCGTCTGGGTGAACACAGCGGGGATGCCCAGCTCGTCAGCCTTCTGCATCATATGTTCCATTACTTGCTTGGCACCAGCTGCAATACCGCAGGTGGCCATAGCGACTTTGATTTGCACAAGCGACTCGGGATGCTCGGCTTTTTCGCGGACATCCAGATTCGACTGAAGCTTTTCTCTCATAGCCTTGAGGTCGGCCAGCGATTTAACTTTTGTCATTGTGTAAACTCCTTTTGTTTTGTGGATTAATATTTAATTACTTGTTATAGAATACGTTATAATGAAATATGCGTACTATTTCACCTTGCAAAGGTACGCATTTTTTATATATGAGCAAGTGTTTTTTTAATTTTTTTGTGCAGAAGTGTTTTGCTGCTGACAGAAATGGCTATGTTTCAGCGTTGTGGGATGCGCAGAAGTGCCACTTCGAGAGCTAGCATCAGGAGGGCCAGAATGATGCACCAGTGCCACAGGCGGTGTCCTTTCATCTGCTCTTTCAGGTAGTTGTCGAGGGGCTTGTCGACGTTGCGGACTATGGCGTACTTGCTTAAGTTGTAGTCTTTTAGCGCCTTGGTCAGTGCGTCGCGTCCGAGGAAGTCCATTTGCGATTCGCGTCGCGAGTAGTTGAAGGACAGTCCTTCTTTGCTCTGGCCGTCTTGCGTCAGGTGGTAGTTGCCGGCGTTGCGCAGGGTGCCGTGAGGTATGAGGGTGCTGGTGTTGCCGTTGCGCCGTATGTCGGGTATTTCCTCGAATTGGAGTTGTGGCGAGACAAGCCTGGTCGACCCTTCGCCGATGGCGTAGTTTTCGGTCAGAGGAATGGGCAGGGTGCTGCCGAGTGTCGATGATGGCGGTGTCGGCCGAATGCTGTAAAGTGCCATATTGTAGAGCGTTGGAACGAACAGCGCTTGTTTGACGAAGTCGGTGTTGGCGTCGCGAAGCGGGGCGGCAAAGAGGTAGATGCGTCCGCTTCCGCAGGGTGTGACACTGAGGTAATCGTCGCCGTTAGCTAGCGTTATTATGCTCTCGCGCAAGGTGTTGGCTGAGGCTGAAAGCCTGTGGTAGGACGACACTGAAGGCATTTCCAGATCGTTGGTGTTGTTTTTGGAGTTGAATACGTTGAGGTACAGGCTGTTGTTGAAATCGATAGTGGCGGCGGTCAGCCTTGCCTTGTTGACGCCCGAAAACAGTGGGGCTGAGAAAGTACGCAGTGC
>JAFWYO010000209.1 GCA_017517715.1 Bacteroidales bacterium | reverse complement strand
TGGCCAAACTATGGCCAAGGGATTTCACATTATTTGAATGCACAATCCTTTATCGGTTTCCGACCAGCCCCTGTCTGCACATACTTCTGTCGACTGGATGGTGCTCTTCTTTGGTTTGAAGTCACAATATTGTGACCTCAAACCATAATTTCTATATTTGAACTGTCGCAAGCTATACGACATAGTGGTATTTGAGGATGTTTTACAATTAGACATTTTGGTATTTTCGCAGAATTCGCCGTAAAAAATTTTGGTATTTTCGGATATTTTCTATAAATAAATTTGTGTAAACAAAAAAGAAAGTTTATTTTTGCAATTGAAATATGAATAATGCTAATATTGATATGAATCTGATTTTCAAAAGAAAACTGTATGGAAGATTGCTCGAATGGAAGCGAGTTCGTGATGGAAAGACTGCCATTTTGATTGAAGGAGCACGACGTGTGGGGAAATCGACATTGGTCGAACAATTTGCCAAAAACGAGTATGAATCATACATTCTCATTGATTTCAACGAGGCATCAGCTGAAGTGAAGTCTTTGTTTGATAATCTGATGAATTTGGACTTTATCTTTTTGCAGCTACAGTCGCTGTACAATGTGGTATTGAAAAAACGTAAGTCAGTTATCATCTTCGATGAAGTACAGAACTGTCCCCTTGCCCGTCAAGCCATCAAGTATTTGGTGAAAGACGGCCGATACGATTATATCGAAACCGGTTCGCTTATCAGTATCAAGAAGAACACAAAAAATATCACACTCCCAAGTGAGGAAGAACGGGTAACACTCCATCCTATGGATTACGAGGAATTCCGTTGGGCTATGGGAGACGAAGCTTCCGTACCACTGCTCCGAACCTTCTACGAAAAAAAACTACCACTCGAGCAGTCGTTCCGTGACAAAATACGTGATTTCAGGCTTTATATGCTCATTGGCGGTATGCCCCAGGCCGTCAGCACCTACATTGAAACAAACAACTTCAGCTTGGTTGATTCAGCCAAGCGTGGGATTATTCAGATTTACCGTGACGACTTTCAGAAACTTGACCCAACAGGACGACTGGAAACGCTTTATATGGAGATACCGTCACAACTAAGCCAGTCGGTTAATCGTTATAAACCATATTCCATTCTCGGCAACGTGGATGGGAACAAACTGATGGAAATGATGAAAAACTTAGAAGACAGCAAGACCACGCTTTTCTCATACCATTCCAACGACCCCAACGTGGGTATGTCTCTCACGAAGGAGCTCTCAAAGTACAAGATCTTCTGTGCTGACACTGGCTTGTTTGTCACGCTTGCCTTTGGGGACAAAGACTATACGGAGAACGACATTTACCAAAAGTTGCTAAACGACAAACTCAGCACCAATCTTGGCTACATCTATGAAAATATGATAGCACAGATGCTTGCTGCATCTGGCAACAAACTGTTTTATTACACTTGGCCCAGAGATGCCACCCACAACTATGAAATAGACTTTTTGTTGTCGAAAGGATCCAAACTATACCCCATTGAGGTGAAATCTTCGGGATACAGCACTCACAAGTCTCTTGATGCCTTTTGTGAGAAATATTCTTCACGAGTTGGAGAAAGGTATCTTATCTATACCAAGGATTTCCGGAAGGACGGGCCAACGACACTGTTGCCTGTGTTTATGACAATGTTCCTATAGGGATGGTGCCCAAAATTTTGGTTATACCTAATGCTCCTTCACAGAAAAAAGGTGTGCAGATATGCACACACCTTTTTCGTTTCCTTTTTCGAAAAGGTGGCCAAAAGGTGGCCAAAACTGGGACATATAAGAAAAAAGATTTTGCATTTTCACTCATTTAGAGTTACTTGCAAAATCTCTTTGGTGCCCGGAACAGGACTTGAACCTGCACATCTTTCGATACACGCACCTGAAACGTGCGCGTCTACCAATTCCGCCATCCGGGCTGGTAATGTTTCAAGCCTCTTGAAACACATTGCTTTCTGAGAGTAGGAACGTTTCAGGTTTTTGTGCCCAGGACAAGACTTGAACTTGCACGCCTGAATCGGCACTACCCCCTCAAAGTAGCGTGTCTACCAATTCCACCACCTGGGCAATCTTACTCTCGAAAGCGGGTGCAAAAGTACTACTTTTTCTGATATGCACAAAATTATTTTTGCATTTTTCTACATCATCAGCACTAAACTCACTAAAAACTAACATTATATAACAGCAAAAAATTTTGCAAGGCATCCACTGGGATGCCTTGCAAAATGTGTTTTCGGAATGAAAAACGGCCAAATTTGGGGTCAAAATCAATCGTCGCCCTCGATAACGTCCTCCTCGTCGACGTCCCAGTCGCCTGGGTCGTCTTCAGCCTCGGCGTTGCCGCCCATACGCAGCAGGAAGTTAGGCACTTCGCTACGGCTAGGCGAGATGCGGTAGCGATAGTCGCCCTGGTCGCTCTTGCCGCTGACGTGACGCTTGTCGGCGGGCAGGGCCTTGATCATATCGACCCATTCGCCCACTGAGCTCTGGATGAGCATCTGCTGGCTGTTGAACTCGTAGTTGAAATAGTACCAGTGGTCGGAGGCCACCTGAATGTAAAGCACCAGGTAGTTGCCGTTGCCTTTGTGGTACATCTGGGCCTTGACGCGCGTCGAGAGGTGCAGCTGCTTCTTGCCGACCATTGCCAGCGAGGCCACGCCGTCATAGCGGTAGCCGAGGGCCGGGTCGTAGGTCCACTCTATGCCCTCGATGAGCAGCGTGTTGTCGAACTCCTTGGGCATCTTGTCGTAGAAGCCCGTGCTGACGTAGTTGGCGTAGGCTTCGGCACCGGCTTCGGCGCCCATATAGTAAATCATTGCGCGGCGCGTAGCCTCGTTGGCAGGCTGCGACGGCGACAGGCGCAGGTCGTCGGCAATGGTCTGAGCCATAGCTCCAAGCACCTTCTCGTCGATGGGGAAAGTGAAGCCGAGGATGCTGCTCATTTCGATGTCGCCTTCCTTGCTGCCACCAAGCGTAGCGGTGCCATACGAGAAGAGGCTCACCAGGTTCTGCTTGACGTTGAAATTGATGGGGCCCTCGCCCTTCATCTCGCAAGTCTGCGTGTTGAGCGTCAGGTAGGGGCTGACGACATTGTCGGGATCCTGAATCTTTTCGGCCGAAGCAATCATATATTCCTTCGTATCATTATTATACGTCACGTATCCGTATGCGCCCATCAGCTCGTTGTCGGCGGCGCGTTCGGCGGTGAGGAATGCGGGATAGGGCATCATATTGGCCTTGTTGAAAAGAATCGATGCCGTGATGCGGTTGCCCTTCCAGTCGGTGGGTATTTCTGGCACCGAAACAAGTATCTGCTTGGGGTCGAGGTAGCTGGAATAGGCCAGCAGGCCAAGCTGCGCCGACGTGGTGCACTTGTGCAGCAGACGGACGCCGCCATCGAAATAGTAGTGCTCCTTGTCGGCCTCGACGCGCACATTGCCGGCAAAGCCGAAGGCGCTGTTGAGCGTGAAGTTGGCGCTGTCGGGCACAAAGCCGTTGCCCACCGAAACGCCGCGATTGTCGGGCGCGATCGTCGACAGGTAGATTTTCTGCTTCTTGTTGTCGACGTCGACATAATCGATATAGCCTTTGGCACTGTATTTCTTGGCACCATCGAGGATGACGTCGGCATCGTAGATCAGATGGTATTTATTGTCGCGGCTGGCCAGAATCTGCGAACGTTTCATCAGGTCGATGGCGCCGCCCTGGCGCACGTGGAGCGTGTCGCCGCCGGGGGCGATGACGGCATCGGCGCTGTTGACGGTGAAGACCTGACGGCAGGTCAGCTGGCCGGCATTATACAGATATGTCGAACGCACGGCGTGGAAGTTGAGGCTGTCCTTGGTGGGGTCGGTCGAGACGAAGAGGGCGCCGGGCTGCTCGGTGTGGCGGAAGCGCTCGCGCAGCGTCAGGCCTTCCAGGCCCTGGCTGCTCTCGCTCTTACTGTTGATGAGATCCAGCTCCTTCTTGTCGATTTCCCACGAGAACTTGTCGACATAGGCTGCATACTGCAGCAGCGGCAGCTGGGTGCGGCCCAGGTCGGCATTGGCCACAAAGTCGGCCCGGCGCTTGGTGTAGTCAGTGTGCGACTTCATATCGGTGGCGTAGAAAGCGATGTTGTTGTACACCTCCGAGCGCAACGTGAAGGCCGTCACGTTGCTGTACATATCCTTGGGCTGCAGCGAGAAACGCAGCGACTCGAGCGTGCCTTCCTTGATGGTGACGGCTCCGGAGGCGTATGCTCCTTCGGGCTTGAGGACGGTATGGCCAGCCAGCAGGGCATCGTCGTGGTACATCTTGAACTGCGGGCCGTTCTTGAGCTGCGCCACGCGCATCGAGTCGGCATAGGGATACCAGCGCTGCATAGCGCGGTTGATGCGGATGTCGGGGAAGGCGCCCTGCTCCTTGACATAGAAGGTGTCGCTGACGGCAATCATCGAGTCGGGCATAAAATAGATGGTCTTCGACTTCATCACCGAAGTCAGATAATCCACCTGACCTTCGGCGCGGAAGCCGCGATAGCTGAGGTCGAGCTTGTTGGTGAAATGGCCCTTGCCGCCGTATGCGTCATATCCGCCGCGCGGCGTCTTGCGAACAAAGCCAAGCGAATAGTCGGGCTGCACCTTGAGGGGCTCGACGATGTCAGGGAAGATGCCCGCCGAGGTCAGCACGCCGTTGAAGCTGAGGCTGTCAGTGACGAAATCGACCATATTCTTGACCACAAACGGATGGATGGTATAGTAGAATTTGTCGCGCACGTAGGCGCCGTTGTGGATATCCTTACGGTCGTAGTATACATAACTGTCTTTCAGGCTGGTAAAGATAGGATATTGTTCCGTGACTTTCTTCAGTCCGCTGTGGTTGTCGGCCTGGTCTATCTGCAAGTGGCCGGTCAGGTTGTGCAGCGGCGTGTAGACGATGTGCTCCTCCTGCGGATTGTTGAACTGGGTGACGTAGAATATCATCGAGTCGACCTGCGGCAGGTCGAGTTTGAAGTCGTCATAGAGGAACGTGGCATTGGTGGCGTAGAAGATGAAGCGGCCGGCATTGATGCGGCCATTGAAGTTGATGTCGCGGTTTTTGCGCACCTCCAGCTCGCCCTGGTTGGGATAGATGACCACCTGCTGGCTGTCGCTGAGGACGAACTTCTCGACGCCGTGCACACTCAAAGCGTTGCTCGAAAGATTCAGCTCGGCGTTGTTGTTCTTGGCCGACGATTCAAGGATAAGTGCGTCATAATCATAATCTTTACTCTTGGCGCTAGCCTTGGCATAGTCCACCAGCTTGTCGTTGACATAGATTTTGCCCTGCGCTTCGTTGTACGACACCAGGCCCGACTTGGCCAGCGTGTGTATCATCGACTTGGCCTGCATAATGTCCATCTTGATGGCCTGGGCAAACTCGTCCATATAGAAATCGTAGGTCATATCGCGCATCTGCATATAACGATACACGCGTATGACGGGGCTCACCTGGTCGATGCCCTGGATTTCGCGGAACTTGCGCTCCGAGTAGTAGCTGTTCGACTCGAAGGTCGAATAGCTCTGGTCGCCCGCCGCACCCAGCATCGCGAAATCCAGCTTGTCCTCATCCATCTTCCACACAATCGACTCGCAGTACATATCCAGATTGTGATACGAGTTGGAATATGGACTATAATAGTTTCGTTTCGAATCGTTTATGAGGCTCACCTGCTTTTCGCTCGAGATGTAACGGACCGTGATGCCGTTGTTGCAAATCGAGTCGCCGTCGATATAGATTTTGACGGCGGCGTTTTCCGAAACCACGCGGCTGGCGGTGATGGTGAACTTGACCGAATTGACGGTGATGAACGGTTTGCCGCTGCGATAGAAAATCAAGGTTGATGGGTTCTTGGCATCGCTGGTGATGAACTTCGAGCCGTTCATCATAAAGCTGCCGCTGTAGTCGACGCCAGGCAGGATATCCTTCATTTTGAAGTCTTTCTGGTACGAGCGGAATTTGGGGAACGAGTACTTCTCGGGTTCCAGCTTGGCGCTCAGCGCCTCCTCGACGCGCCCGTAGATAGGCTTGCTGAAGTACTTGGTATTGGTGAACTGCACCGAATCGGCAATGAATTTAGGGAATTTGGTCACCGCCTCGTATCGGCTCAGATTGGCCCAGCAGACAGTGCTCGAAATGCCCGTGCGGTCCCAGTTCAGGCGGCCGCCGTTGCCCTCCCACTTGTTGTCCAGGTAATGGTACACGCCCTTGGTGCCATATATGGTGCCGTTGTCCTTGTCCGAACTGTAATAAAGCTCGACAGGACTGTCGACGACAACCTTTATCTCGTTGTTTTCAAACACAATACGATAAGAGCAGTCCTTCTGCAGCTGCCACGTGCACGAGCGCGAGGCATAGAGGGTGCGCGACGTGACAAGGCCACCGGTAAACTCGATGAAATCAGTAAAATCCTTGATTTTCTTGTTGCGCGACTGCAGAAACTCGATGCTCGACAGCCAATTGTCGAAATTCGACGCGCCGCCGCCGTCGGTACACATCGTATTGAACACGCCGATGAAGTTGACCACATCGGGATGCTGGCGCACCTTCAGCTTCAGCACCGTGTTGCAGATGGCCACAACGCGGCCCTGCAATGCACCGCCAAGGGCACCGTATCGCGTTTCAAATTCGCGCATAAGGCGCGTATTTTCAGCCTTTTTCTCCTTGTCGCTGGTGGCCTGGTCCAGATATTCAAGCATCTCGTGCGGCAAACCGCTCTGCGTAAATTCGGTAATGCGACCCTTCTGCGCCGTTGCTGCCGGAACGAGGCAGAACAACAGTAACAAAATTGCAATGGTTCTTATTTTCATATTCAAAATGTTTCGTATAGCTTAATTCAGTTCCACAAATAACGTCATTTTATAAAAAAAAGTATGAATCCGGAAATTTTAGTATTTTTGCAGACACAAAACCGAATAGAATTTATGCAACTGTTTTTTTCAGAAAACATAGAATCAGACATTTGCACCCTCGCCGAGGAGGAATCGCGCCATTGCATAAAAGTGCTGCGCCTGCGCAGCGGCGACGAGCTCTTCCTGACCGACGGACGCGGGACGCTGTGCCGCTGCTGCATCATCGACGACCACCCGAAGAGCTGCACCGTGAAGGTCATCGAACGCACCGAAGGCTATGGCCGCCGCCCCTACCGCCTGCACCTGGCCGTGGCACCCACCAAGAACACAGCACGCCTGGAATGGCTGGTGGAAAAGGCCGTCGAGATGGGCATCGACCGCATCACGCCTATCGTCTGCGACCATTCGGAGCGCTGCGTCCTGAAGAAGGAACGCCTCGACAAGATAGCCGTAAGCGCCGCCAAGCAGTCGCTCAAGGCCTACCTGCCCGAAATCGACGAGCCGACGCCCGTCGCCGAACTGATAGCGCAACCCTTTGACGGACAAAAATTTATAGCCTACTGCGACGGTGACCACCGCCAGCCCCTGCGCGACAGCTACCGCCCCGGCAGCAACGCACTGATACTCATTGGTCCCGAGGGCGACTTCAGCCCCGACGAGGTGCAGCAGGCCCTGGCCGCAGGCTTCACGCCCGTAACCCTCGGCAACTGCCGCCTCCGCACCGAAACCGCCGCCCTCGCCGCAACAGCCTTTTTCAACCTGAGCAACTGATTTTGGAAGTTAAGGGAAGTTAAAGGAAGTTAAAGGACAATACACCCGCCTAGTCTGCCTAATCCGCCTAACCAAAAAAAACGAAAAAAAATGAAACATATATCCCTGATTATATTACTATTATCAGCTCTCAGCGTTCAGCTGTCGTTCGCCCAGACCCGCACCCAGCTGGCCCTGCTCAAATACAGCGGCGGCGGCGACTGGTACGCCAACCCGACCTCGCTGACCAACCTCATAGCCTTCTGCAACGCCGACGCCAATATGAACCTCGACCCCAAATACGCCACCGTCGACGTTGGCAGCAGCGAAATCTTCAACTATCCCTTCCTCCACCTCACCGGCCACGGCAACGTCGTCTTCAGCAGCCAAGAGGCGCAAAACCTGCGCAACTACCTGATTGGCGGCGGATTCCTCCACATCGACGACAACTACGGCCTGCGCGACTTCATCGTCCCGCAGATGAAGAAAGTCTTCCCCGAGCTGGACTTCGTCGAGCTGCCCTTCAGCCACCCCATCTACCACCAGAAATACGACTTCCCCAACGGGCTGCCCAAAATCCACGAGCACGACAACAAGCCGCCCAAGGGCTTCGGCCTCATCTGGGAGGGGCGCCTGGTGTGCTTCTTCAGCTGGGAGTGCGACCTCGGCGACGGCTGGGAGGACCAGGACGTCCACAACGACAGCCAAGAAACCCGCCTCAAAGCCTTCAAAATGGGCGAAAACATCGTCCGCTTCGCGTTTACGAACTGAAGAGCTAAGGGGAGCTAAGAGGAGTTAAGGGGAGTTAAGAGAAGTAGAGAAGTTAATGGAAGTTAAGAGAATAAAGAGGGAAGTTAAGAGAAGTTAAGAGAAGTTAAGGGACAATACTTTCAGCAATGCTGGATTGTATTGTCCCTTAACTTCCCTTTAACTCCCTTTAACTTCCCTTAACTCCCCTAAACTTCCCTTAACTCCAAATTAACCCTCCACAAAACACTGATTAGCAATACCCTCTCTGCCAGTTGTACGGTATATGTACGCTATATGTACGGTATTTGTACGCTTTCGAAGCGTACAAATACCGTACATATAGCGTACATATACCGTACAACTGGCAGAGAGGGTGCTGGCTATCAAGGCTTTGCAAGGGTGCAAAAAAGCAACATTCCGGCAGTGCGACACACCCCGCCCTTCGGGCACCCCTCTCCGAGAGGGGATGGCTACGCAGTCCATTGATTGGCATACGTTTACGC
>JAFWYO010000015.1 GCA_017517715.1 Bacteroidales bacterium | reverse complement strand
CACACATCGAGCACATTGGTATTGCTGTTACCAATTTGGAAGAAGCCATCAAGTACTGGGAAGATGTAATGGGCCTCAAATGCTACGCCATCGAGGAAGTTACGGACCAGAAAGTTAAAACTGCGTTCTTTAAAATCGGAGACGTCAAGATCGAACTCCTCGAGCCGACCTGCCCCGAAAGCACCATCGCCGCGTTCATCGAGAAGAACGGCGGCAAGGGCGGTATGCACCACATCGCCTTCGCTGTCGAGGACACCAACACGGCCCTCAACGAGGCCAAGGACAAGGGCGTCCGCCTCATCGACCAGCAGGCCCGCAAGGGCGCCGAAAACCTCAACATCGGCTTCCTGCACCCCAAGAGCACCCTCGGCGTACTGACCGAATTCTGCTGCAAATAAATCCGAATTTCCGAGGCGGAGCCAGTTCGCTAAGGACTGAGTGAAACCTCACATTATAAACTTACAAACTTTTCAAATATGGCATTTGAAGAAAAAATAAAAGAGCTTCTTGACAAAAGAAACGAAGCCAAAATGGGCGGCGGCCAAAAGCGCATCGACAAACAGCACGAACAGGGCAAACTCACGGCCCGCGAGCGTATCGCTCTGCTCCTCGACGAGGGCTCGTTCGAAGAATTCGATATGTTTGTCACCCATCGTTGCACCAATTTCGATATGCAGAAACAGTCGTTCCTCGGCGACGGCGTTGTTACTGGCTACGGTACCATCGACGGCCGTCAGGTCTATGTTTTTGCACAGGACTTCACCGTCTTTGCAGGTTCGCTGTCGGAGACGATGTCGCTCAAGATCTGCAAGGTTATGGACCAGGCTATGAAGGTCGGCGCTCCCGTTATCGGTCTCAACGACTCGGGCGGAGCCCGTATCCAGGAAGGCTGCAACTCGCTGGCCGGATACGCTGAAATCTTCGAGCGCAACATCCTCGCTTCGGGTGTCGTGCCCCAGATCAGCGCCATCTTCGGCCCCTGCGCCGGCGGCTCGGTCTACAGCCCCGCTCTGACCGACTTCATCCTGATGTCGAAGGAGAACAGCTATATGTTCCTCACTGGCCCGAAGGTCGTTAAGACCGTCACCGGCGAGGATGTCACCACCGACAAGCTCGGAGGCGCTATGGTTCACGCCACCAAGAGCGGTGTGGCACACTTCGTCGGCGAGACCGAGGAGGCCACCCTGCAGCTGATCCGCGATATTATCAGCTACATCCCGTCGAACAACTTTGAAGAGGCTCCCTACGTCCCCACCGAGGACCCGATCGACCGTCTTGAGGACAGCCTCAATACCATCATCCCCGAGAACCCCAACCAGGCCTACGATGTCAAGGATATCATCCACGCCATCGTCGACGACGGCAAGTTCCTCGAAGTCCACGAGAAGTTTGCCCCCAACCTGGTGGTCGGCTTTGCCCGCTTCGGCGGCGTGTCGGTAGGCGTTGTCGCCAACCAGCCCAAGTCGATGGCCGGCGTTCTGGACTGCAACAGCAGCCGCAAGGGTGCCCGCTTCGTGCGTTTCTGCGACGCCTTCAACATTCCTATCGTCACCCTCGTCGACGTTCCCGGCTTCCTGCCCGGCACCGGTCAGGAGTATGCAGGCGTCATCGCCCACGGCGCCAAGTTCCTCTTCGCCTACGGCGAGGCCACGGTGCCCAAGGTCACCGTCACCCTGCGCAAGAGCTACGGCGGCGCACACATCGTTATGTCGTGCAAGCAGCTCCGCAGCGACATCAACTACGCTTGGCCTACGGCTCAGATCGCCGTTATGGGTGCCAGCGGTGCCACCGAGGTGCTGCAGGGTCGCGCTCTGAAGGAAATCACCGACCCCGAGGAGAAAGCCAAATTTATGGCCGAGAAGGAGAAGGAATACAACGACCAGTTTGCAAATCCCTACAATGCAGCCAAGTACGGCTATATCGACGACGTCATCGAGCCGCGCAACACCCGCTTCCGCGTCATCCGCGCCCTGCAGGCACTGGCCACCAAGAAGGATTCGCTGCCGCTCAAGAAACACTGCAACATTCCTCTCTAAAAATCAGAAATCGTAATGTCGTTATATTGTTATCACGTTATATCGCATTAACGAGTTAACGAATTAACGAATTAACTCATTCAAAAGAAACTTTTTAATCATTTAAATTATTATACAACAATGAAAAAAGCTTTAATCAACGGATTCCTCGGAATCGCTTTCGCATTTGCAATGGTTGCCTGCAACGGCAACGCCACCACAGAAGACACTACCGCTGCCGACACCTGCGCCGCTATGGAGCAGTGCGAACAGCAGTGTATGAAGCACTGCCAGATGACTTGCCCCGACAGTGTCTGCCTGGCTGCCAATTGCGAAAACTGCACCTGCCCCGACAGCAGTGCCTGCCATCAGAAACCCGCTTGCAAGGGTGACGGCCAGTGCTGCAAGGAAAAAGCCGCTGCCGAAGGCCAGTGCTGCAAAGAGCAGGGCGAGGGATGCAAGAAAGAATGTGAGAACCACAAATAATAATGCGGTTCTCTGAATGTTGAATGGTAAGGGGCTACCTGTCGCAAGGCCCGTAGCCCCGCCCTTCGGCAATCACAACAAACTTAAACAAGATAATAATATGAATATACATAAATTATTAACAGCCGGCTTCTTCGCCCTGACGCTCTGCCTGGCACCGCTGCGCGCGCAGAACATAGGCGAGGGAGCAGATGACACTGTGCTGACCCACTTTGAGACCAACAATCCTCAAAGCGGCATCGGCGTCGATGTCAACGACTTTCTGCCTGTGCAGGCCTGCTATGTCGGCAACCAGGATATGTTTGTCGTTATCGACAGCATCGACAACACGGTCGACATCATTTTCCGCAACGAGAAGATGTCGTTCGACTCCACCACCATCCGTGTGCTGGCCGACGAACCCCGTGGCCATCACGACCTTGCCAACATCTTGCGTCCCAAGAGCGTGGGCTTTGTCGATGGCTATGTGCTCTATCTCGCTTCGTCCAAGAAGGATTCCTCCTACCTCGCCGTCGTCGACCTCGAAGGCAACGAGGTCAACCGCGTTTCGTTCAGCTGCTGCAGCTATGCCTTCAAGGTTTTCCCCGACGAAATCATCGTTATGGGCCGCAACCCGCTGGGCTACGACATCAATGTGCTTGACCTGAGCAATGGTGTCGCCAACATCAGCACCGACGAAGGCCACGCCACCAGCCTCCACTACCACGTGCCCAAGCAGGCCGACCGCATCCGCGAGTCGGACCCCATCGGCATCGGCCTGACGGTGGTTGCCGTCTCTGTGGTGTTCCTGGCGCTGCTCTGCATCTCGCTGATACTGAAAGGTTATGGCAAGCTCATTATGAAGACACAGGACCGCAAGGCCAACAAGGCTGCCGCCAAGAGCGATGCAGTTGTCGCAAGTCCCTCGGCCTCCGAGACTTCGGGCGAAATCTATGCCGCCATCGCCGCCGCCATCTATATGTATGACGAGGAGATGCACGACGAGGAGAACACCGTCATCACCATCCAGAAGGTGGAACGCGCCTGGACTCCGTGGAACGCCAAGTTCTACAATATGAATCATTATTTCAATAATAATAAGAGATAAGCAAAGATGAAAAATTTCAAATTCAAAATAAACGGCACTGAATACTCGGTAGATATCAACGAGGTTGAAGGCCAGGAAATTAATTTGGACGTCAACGGCACCCCCTATAAGGTGACCGTCGACAAGGAACTGAAACAGAAACAGGTTGTTATGACTACCCGCACGGCTCCGCGCGTCAGCGCAGCCCCCGGCGGCGCCGTCCAGACCTCGGCTCCCGCAGCCACAGCTTCGAAGGGCTCGAAGGTCACCACGCCGCTGCCCGGCACCATCCTCGACGTTTTCGTCAACGTCGGCGACAAGGTCAAGGCCGGCCAGACGGTTGTCCTGCTCGAGGCTATGAAGATGGAGAACAACATCGAAGCCGACGTCGAAGGCACCGTCACCGAGGTCAAGGTCCGCAAGGGCGACTCCGTCCTCGAAGGCGACGTAATGGTAGTTATTGGATAGTTTCGTTAAAGCGTTAATGTCTTTAACCTTTAAACTTTAACCTTTAAACTTTTTAACAATGAATCTTTTAGCTTCAGGTGGCTTTATGGACTTTATGTCGACTCAGCTGGTGCAGTTCCTGCACTACACCGGCTTTGCCAACGTAGAGTGGGGCCACATAATAATGATTTTAATTGGCTTGGTATTCATATTCCTGGGTATCAAGAAAGAGTTCGAGCCGCTGCTGCTGGTCCCCATCGGATTCGGTATGATAGTGGGCAACATCCCCTTCTATCCGGGTCTGAAGATTGGTATCTATGAGGACGGCTCGGTGCTGCACATCCTCTATCACGGTGTTCAGAACGGCTGGTATCCGCCGCTCATCTTCCTCGGCATCGGTGCAATGACCGACTTCTCGGCAATGCTCAGCAACCCCAAACTGATGCTTATCGGTGCTGCCGCCCAGGTAGGCATCTTCGCCGCCTATATGGGCGCTCTGGCCCTCGGCTTCGCCCCCAACGAGGCTGGCGCCATCGGCATCATCGGCGGTGCCGACGGTCCCACGGCCATCTTCCTGTCGTCGCAGCTGGCTCCCGACCTGATGGGTGCCATTGCCGTGTCGGCCTACTCGTATATGGCCCTTGTGCCCGTCATCCAGCCGCCCATTATGCGACTGCTCACCACCAAGAAGGAGCGCACCATCCGTATGCGTCCGCCGCGCCAGGTGACCAAGCTCGAGAAGATTTCGTTTCCCATTCTGGGCCTCATCTTCTGCGCCTTCATCGTGCCGTCGGGTCTGCCTCTGCTGGGTATGCTCTTCTTCGGTAACCTGCTGAAAGAGTGCGGTGTCACCAAGCGTCTGAGTGAGGTGGCTTCGAACGCCATCGTCAATATCTGCACCCTGCTTATCGGCATCACCGTGGGTGCCTCGACCCAGGCCACCACGTTCCTCACCGGCCGTTCGGTGCTCATCTTCGCCCTCGGTGCCGGTTCGTTCATTGTGGCAACCTTCTTCGGTGTGCTCTTCGTCAAGTTTATGAACCTCTTCCTGAAAGAGGGCAACAAGATCAACCCGCTTATCGGCAACAGCGGCGTGTCGGCAGTGCCCGACGCTGCCCGCGTGTCGAACAACGTGGGCCTCGAGTACGACAAGACCAACTACCTGCTTCAGCACGCTATGGGTCCCAACGTGGCCGGCGTGGTGGGCTCGGCAGTGGCTGCCGGTATCCTGCTAGCCTTCCTGCATTGATCCGAAGCCGTAACTGTGTGGGCTGCAGGTCATCCCGCATCGGTCTGCAGGTCGTCATACAGCCGGCGCAATCCATAGAATTGCATAAAGGTCCCGAACATTTCGGGACCTTTTTTTTTGTGCCTCCATCATACCTTCTCCATACACCTGGCAGGGCCGTTCCTATATCGTTCCTATATCGTTCTTATATCGTTCTTATATTTTTATATAGGAACGATATAGGAACGATATAGGAACGAT
>JAFWYO010000208.1 GCA_017517715.1 Bacteroidales bacterium | reverse complement strand
GGCGCGCAGCTCTTCCGCGATGGTCTCGTCGATGGCTGCCGAGCGCCGTTCGGTCTTGAATTCAACACGTTGGGTATGGGCTTCGATATAACAATAGTCGTATTTTTTTGGCGCTATGGCAGTGTCGATAGAAATGCTGTTGTAGATTTTTGGTGCGGATTGCCGAATTATTTCGCACAAGGCGCCGATGGTAAGCTGTTCCATATTGTTGTGTTTTATAGATTCAGTTGATTATTTCGTCGAGTTCGAGCCAGCGCATCTCTTTTTCGTCGAGCGTTGCAATCAGTTCGCCAATGCGTTTGGACGCTTCGGTTATTTTGTCGCTATCGGTCTCAGTGCCAGACGAAAGCATAGATTCGATTTCTTTGCGTTCGGCGGTCAAAGCCTCGATTTCGGCTGTAAGCTGTTCGTATTCTTTCTGTTGTTTGTAAGTGGCGCGTGGCTTGTCGCTCTTGGGCCGTTCGTAGCGTGGTTTCTCCTCTTTGCGCTGCCGTTGAGCATTGCGCTCCCTTAGCTGTCGAGCTTCGCGGTATTCGGTGTAGTTGCTGTGGTAGTCGCGGATGTGACCCTCGCCTTCGAAGACAAAGATGTGGTCGACCAGGTTGTCCATAAACGAGCGGTCGTGGCTGACGATGATGGCGCATCCTTTGTAGCTTTTCAGGAAGCGCTCGAGTATGCCTATCGTGTAGATATCCAGGTCGTTGGTGGGCTCGTCGAGGATAAGGAAGTTGGGGTTGGCCATCAGCACGGTGAGCAGATACAGCCTGCGCCGTTCACCGCCACTGAGGTTGCCGAAGTAGTTGTATTGCGTGGTGTCGTCAAAGCCGAAATAGGAGAGGAACTGGTGTGCCGACATTTCTTTGCCATTCTCCAGATCGATGACGTCGGCCACTTCGCGGATGATGTCGATCACGCGCATATCGTCCTTGGCCTGCATTCCGTTCTGGGTGTAAAATCCAAAGCGAATGGTCTGTCCCACAACGATATGGCCACTGTCGGGCCGTATCTGTTCGGTGATGATGGAAAGGAATGTGCTCTTGCCGATGCCGTTGGGTCCTACGATGCCGATTTTCTCGCCTTTCTTGAAAGTGTACGAAAAGTCGTCGAGCATTTTGCGGCCCTCGAAAGACTTGCTGACGTTGTACAGTTCCAAGATTTTGCCACCGATGCGCTCGGTCTTTACGGTCAGTTCGGCGCGTTCCTGCTCGAAACGAGTATGGGCTTTCTCTTCCAGTTCGTAGAAGGCGTCGATGCGGGCTCGGGCTTTGGTGCCGCGGGCTTGCGGCATACGTCGCATCCAGTCCAACTCGGTGCGATACAGACTTTTGGCTTTTTCGACCTCGGCGCGTTCGTTGTATTCGCGTTCGGCTTTCTTCTCAAGATAATAGTCGAAGGTGCCGCGATAGTTGTACAATCGGCTGTTGTCCAGCTCGATGATGTCCTGACAGACGTGGTCCAGAAAGTATCGGTCGTGCGTCACCATCAGTATGGCCAGACGCTGCTTGCTGAGGAAATCTTCGAGCCATTCAATCATACTGATGTCCAGATGGTTGGTAGGCTCGTCGAGTAGTAGCAGGTTGGTGTCGTCGATAAGTATTCGGCTCAGTGCCACCTTCTTTTGTTCGCCGCCGCTGAGGGTGTCCATTGCGCGGTCCATCAGCTGGTCGACCTCCAGACGCGACAGCACCTCTTCGACACGTTGCTCGAAGTCCCAAGGTTCGACTGTCTCGGGGCGTTCGGCAGCCTCTACGAAACTCCGCACGGTTTGGTGCTTGTGGAAATCAGGATTCTGCGGCAGGTAGGCCATCTTCACATCCCCACGGAAGGTGACTTTGCCGCTGTCGGGCAGTTCCTTGCCTGTCAGGATGTTGAGCAGGGTGCTTTTGCCGTATCCGTTGCGGGCAATCAGTGCTGTCTTTTGGCCTGCGTTGATGCCGAAGCTGATGTCTTCAAACAGCAGCTTGTCGCCAAACGATTTGGTCAGATTTTCTATTGTCAGGAGTGCGTCGGCCATTGTGTCGGGTTCGGTTGTTGTTGGCTGAGGTTGAACGTGATGATGTCAGCCGGAGTGTGGTTAATATCCGTATTTCTCTTTCCAGCGCCATTGCAGCAGCTTGCGGGTCTCGTTCTCGCGTGCGTTGTCGCCGGGTTCGTAGAACTTGGTGCCGCGCAGGGCGTCGGGCAGGAATTCCTGCTCCACGAAATTGCCTGGATAGTCGTGGGCGTATTTGTATCCATCGCTATATCCCATCTCCTTCATCAGCTTGGTCGGAGCATTGCGGATGTGAAGAGGCACAGCCAGGTCGCCGGTGCGTCGTATGGTCTGCTGGGCATTGGCCAAAGCCATATAAGTGCTGTTGCTTTTTGGACTGTTCGCCAGATAGATGGCACACTGCGAGAGCGTAATGCGGCATTCGGGATAGCCTATTTTGGTGACAGCCTCGAAGCAGGCGTTAGCTAGCAACAGTGCGTTTGGGTTGGCGTTGCTGATATCCTCGCTGGCGAAGATGAGCATACGGCGAGCGATGAAGACGGGGTCCTCGCCGCCTTCAATCATACGGGCCAGCCAATAGACGGCGCCATTGGGGTCGCTGCCGCGCATCGACTTGATAAAGGCGCTGATGATGTCGTAGTGCATCTCGCCCTGGCGGTCGTAGAAAGCCAGATTCTACTGTATTACGTTGACGGTTTTCTGGTTGTCGATCACCAGAGGATTTTCGTTGGCAGGAGCGCGGTTCACGACCAGCTCCAGTGCGTTGAGCAGCTTGCGGGCGTCGCCACCGCTGATGCGCATAAGGGCCTCGTTTTCCTTCACCTCGACGGTTCGTCCCTGAGAAGCGTAGTAGGCTACAGCACTGGCAATCAGTTGTTCCATTTCGGCACGGCCGAATTCCTTCAGCACATATACTTGGCATCGCGAAAGCAGTGCCGAGATGACTTCGAACGAGGGGTTCTCGGTGGTGGCGCCAATCAGCGTGATTGTGCCGCGCTCTACGGCACCCAGCAGCGAATCCTGTTGCGACTTGTTGAAACGGTGGATTTCATCTATGAAAAGAATGGCACCGTCTTCTTTCTTAGCTTGTTCGATGACTTCGCGCACTTCCTTGACGCCGCTGCTGATGGCACTCAGGGTGTGGAAAGGACGTTGCAGGGTGTTGCTGATAATCATTGCCAGCGTCGTCTTGCCGATACCTGGAGGTCCCCAAAATATCATCGAAGGAATCTTGCCGCTTCCGATGAGCGTGCGCAACACAGCCCCTTGTCCTACAAGGTGCTGCTGGCCAATATAGTTGTCAAGTGTAGTGGGTCTTAGTATTTCAGCCAGTGGAGTCATTGAGGTGGGGTTTTAGTTGAAAGTTGAGAGTTGAAAGTTTGCTGCGGCAATTTTGTTTCACGTTTTCCGTTTTCCGCTTAAAGAATCAGCATTGCATCGCCGTAGGTGCCCCATTTGTATTTTTCCTTGATGGCTGTCTGGTAGCATTGCATCAGGAATTCGGGGCCGGCGAAGGCAGAAACCATAATGAACATCGAGGACATAGAGGGGTGGAAGTTGGTGACCATCATATCGGCAATGGTGAAGTCGTAGGGCGGAAAGATGAATTTGTTGCTCCAGCCGTCGTAGGGGCATATTTTGCCGGGGATGGTGACGGCGGTTTCGAGAGCTTTCATCGTGGTAGTGCCAATGCAGCAGATTTTGTGCCCGTTGTTTTTGGCATTGTTAATCAAGTTGCAGCAAGCCTCGTCGATGTGCATTTCTTCCGAGTCCATACGGTGCTTGCTAAGGTCTTCTACCTCAATGGCTTTAAAGTTGCCGATGCCGGCGTGAAGTGTCAGTTCGGCCCACTTTACATCCTTGATTTCGAAGCGTTTCATTAGTTCGCGGCTAATGTGCAGACCTGCGGTCGGTGCAGCAACAGCGCCCTCCACCTTAGCATAGATTGTCTGATAGCGCTCCTTGTCGTCGGCGTTGATGTCGCGCAAGGCGCGGATTTCTTCGGGAAGTGGAGTCTGTCCCATACTTTTGATCAGGCGGATGAACTCATCGTGCGAGCCGTCGTAGAGGAATCGGATGGTACGACCGCGCGAGGTGGTATTGTCGATCACTTCGGCCACGAGAGCGTCGCTGTCGCCAAAGTAGAGTTTGTTGCCGATGCGGATTTTGCGAGCGGGGTCGACGACGACGTCCCAAAGGCGTGTTTCGGAGTTTAATTCCCTGAGCAGGAATACGTTGATCTGTGCCCCTGTCTTTTCCTTTTCGCCTTTAAGCAGAGCCGGGAAGACCTTGGTGTTGTTCACGACAACCACGTCGTCGGTGTCGACGTAGTTGATGAGGTCTTTAAAAAGCTTATGTTCAATTGTCTGCGTTTTGCGGTCGATGACCATTAAGCGTGCTTCGTCGCGTTGTTTCGAAGGTTTTTCGGCAATCAAGTCCTTAGGCAAGTTGAACTTGAATTGCGACAGTTTCATTGTGGAATATAAAGTATTTATCATAAAAAAGAATTATTTTCAAGCCAAATTTTTGCAAAGATACAAAAAAACGGAGCGAAAGTCAAGTTTTTTAACATTTTTGTTTGATTTTGAATGTTAATAACTTGATTTTCAGAAGATGGTTTTTCGTGCGAAAAAGTTGGATTTTAACTTAATTTGTCGTTTGGGGTTGCAGTTCTGTGAGGCAGCAGAAAACGGGATTGGAGGGCGTGATGGCCGACTCCAGCGCTTCGAGCGAATAAGCGTCGGCGAGAGTGAAATCGCCTATGCGTTCGCGGCGCAGTGAGGCGAGAAAAGCCCCCGAATTCAGCTCAAGGCCGAAGTCGCGAGCAATGCTGCGGATGTAAGTGCCTTTGCTGCAAGTGATTCGGAAATCTATTTGCGGAAGGCCTTCGGGGACGCACCCTTGCGGATTGCGGTAGAGTTCCCTGGTGGCGTTGCTGTTTGTGATGGGAGCGGGAGGGACAAAGTCGGGCGACCCCTGACGGAAGTCATTGACAGTGAAGTCATAGACGGTCACCGTTTTGGGTGAGATTTCGACATCGTCGCCGTTGCGAGCCGAGAGGTAGGCCCGTTGTCCGTCGACTTTGACGGCCGAAAACATAGGCGGCACCTGTTCGATGTCGCCCAGAAAACGGTTGCGGGCGATTTCGATAGAATCGGGGGTGATATGGTCGAATGGATAGTAGTGGTCTATGGCCTGTTCAAGGTCGTAGCAGGGCGTGGTGGCACCAAGAACCATCGAACCCGAGTAGACCTTGATGCCAGCCTGGAGCTCTTCGATTCTTTTGGTCGCATTGCCGACGCAGACCAGCAGCAGTCCGCTGGCCAGCGGGTCGAGCGTGCCGGCGTGTCCGATTTTGAATTTCTTAAGGTTGAAAGCACGCTTGATGAGCCATTTCAGCTTGTTGACAACCTGAAAAGAAGTCCATCCGACAGGCTTGTCGACGGCGATTACGAGGCCTGTTTTCTGAGTCATCAGATGATGTAGGGCAGAATGATGACGGCGAGGCTGACGATGGCGCAATAAATTGCAAACCAGATTAGTTTGCCTTTCTTGACGATGTTGATCATCCATTTGCACGCCAGGCATCCGACTGCAAAAGCGGCGATGAAGCCGACGATGAGCGGCAGCGTGCCGATGGCTGTCGAGGCGCCTTGGGCGGCGGCGTCGCCACCGACGAGGTCCTTAAAGTCGAGCAGGGCTTCGCCGAGGATAGGCGGAATGACCATAAGGAAAGAGAATTGTGCCAGACGTTCTTTCTTGTTTCCCAAGAGCAAGCCGGTGGCGATGGTGCTACCGGAGCGGCTCAGGCCCGGCAGGACGGCACAGGCCTGTGCGATGCCGATGACGAAGGCGTTCCAGGGCGTGATGTTCTCTTTCTGGCGCGGTTTGGCGAAGTAGCTGAAAGTGAGCAGCAAGGCCGTCAGCATTAGGCAGCAGCCGACGATGAAGAGCGAGTTGCCGAATATGCTGGCCGACGTTTCGGGGTTGAAGATGGCTTCGACCTTGTCTTTCAGCAAGATGCCTACGATGCCGATAGGAATCATCGAGATGATGATGTTCAGCGTATAGCGCGTACCCTCGTTCCATTTGAACTTGAATAAATCCTTGAAAATCCATACGATATCCTTCCAGAGGATGCAGCAGGTGCTGAGAACCGTAGCGACGTGCACGGCGATGTTGAAAGTGAGGTTAGCCTCGCCGTCGACACCGAAAAGGGCCGAGCCGATGGTGAGGTGTCCGCTGCTGCTGACGGGCAGATATTCCGTAAGACCTTGGACGATGCCAAGGATAAGAGCCTGAAACCAATCCATAGTAAAATTGAAAATTTAGAATTGAAAATTGAAATCAGAGGGGTTGTAGCGTTATTTTTCTTTGTTTTTGGGTCGGAACATAATGGCGCAGATTTCGACGACCAGTCCGACGACAATCAAAATGGGAGCCACAACCATACGCTGGCTGTTGAACATAGCGGGATTGAAGACGTTGGGGTCATCGCTGCCGCCGCCGCTCAGGAGGATGTATCCAAGGCCGAGCAGGACGATGCCGGCAACCAGGAGGATGTAGTTCATTGGGCCGAAAGCGAAATCATAGGTAGCCTTGTCAGCGTTGTTCGATTTGGCTTCGTTGTTTACCGTTGTGGCAGTATTTTTTTTCTTGTTGTCCATAGTGAGGAAGGTGAAGATAAAAGGTTAATATTCTTTTATGTATAATTCTGATTTATTGTCGATTGGTGATTATTCTTCGCTCTTGCTGCGTATGTGGCGATGCACCGAGAAATAGGTGGCGATGAACGAAATGGCGATGCCGACGAGGTAGATGCCGACCACGAGGATGGCGTACGGCATAAAGTGTCGCGGATGGAAAAGAGCCAGATGGAACTGCTTGTTAAAGATGTAGATAGCGGCAAACATAAGCACGATGGCCAGCGTGGCGCCAATGGCACCGTAGAGGATGCTGCGCCAGAGGAACGGACGGGTGATGAATCCCATCTTGGCGCCCACCATACTCATCGTGCGGATGGTGGCGCGGTTGGAGTTGATTGAAATTCTGATGGTTGTGCTGATGAGGGCCACCGACACAAAGAGCAGCAGCAGCATAAAGACGATGAGGAGCCACGAGAGTTTGTAGAAAATCTGGCTCAGGTCGTTGAGCATCGATTCGTGGTAGGAGATGTCGTCGACGTTGGCGTATTCGCTCACTTCTTGCTCGAATTGTTTGCGCGCGTCGTTGATTTTGGCGGGGTTGTTGCTTGCCTTGAGGGTCACCATCAGAGTGGGGTAGAGCGGGTTGACGCTGTCGAGGAGAGTGAGGAAGTCTTCGTCGAGTTCGGCGGAAAAGAGCCGTGCGGCCTCGTCGGCCGATATATAGTCGATGTTTTTGACATAGTCGAGTTTCAGCAGCTCGCTGCGAAGGCTCAGGGCCTCTTCCTCTGTGGTTTCTGGGTTGAGGTTGACCTGGTAGGAAATGCGTTCCTGCATAGTGTGTGTAGCCATATAGGAATGGTACACGACAAACATCAAAAG
>JAFWYO010000207.1 GCA_017517715.1 Bacteroidales bacterium | reverse complement strand
TTTATTTTTTTATTTTTCGATTTCTGTTGATGGGTATTTGAATGAGTTTTTTTAGAGGTTATTCTATTTTTATTTTGTTTTTGGCAGTTGTCAGTTTTTGTTTTATGCGGTAGAGGCGTTGTTTGACGGCGTTGAGGCCCAGGCCTGTGGCGGCGCTGATGTCTTCGAGCGACATTCGTTCGAGGCGGAGGGCCAGGAGGTTGCGCTCGTCTTCGCGTAGATGCTCCATCAGGGCGAAGAGCATTTTCTGGTCGGGCTCGTTGTCGGCTTCCTCTTCGATGGCGGCCAGGCTCTGCAGGATTTTCTCGTCGAGCCTGACGAATTTTGGCTCGTGACGCCGTCGCCGGTGGTATTGTCCGATGACGTTAAAGGCCACGTGGATGGCCCAGGTCTTGGGGCTGCTCTTGCCCTTGTATGTCGGCCAGCTTTCCCACAGGGCGTAGACGACGTCTTGGAAAAGGTCGTCGCCGGTGTAGGCTTCGCTGCTCTGGATTTTGCATAGCTTTATCAGGATGCCCTGGCACTGGGTGAGCATCTGGAGAAACTCGGCTTTTTGTTGGTCATTCGTTTTTTTCATAAACAAAGCGCGACAGCCCTGTAGGACTGGGCAAAATTTCCTTTGTTGTATATATAGTTGCAAAAATCCAAAAAAGTAACGCAAAAATCGAAAAAAAATTTTGCTGTTTTTTTGTAAGTGGCTGAAAGACGGCGCTTCGCAGACTTGCGATTTTGGCAAACTAACAAAAATATCTTTCGTTTTCTTTTAACAGGAATTGCCAGGAATTGGCCAGGAATTAACCGGAAATTATTTTTTATTTTAACAGCAATTATCAGCAATGGACCAGCAATTATCAGCAATTATTTTTTCTGAACGTGAATGTCCGTGAATTGTCATAAATGTATTTGAATAATTTGTTTTTGATTTGTTTAATTTCTGCTCGAAGAGCATTTTTTCTTTTAACAGTAATTATCAGCAATTGTTTTTTAGAACGTGAGTGTTTGTGAATTGCCATAAATGTCAAATACGTTTGGTCAATTACTTAATTTTTGGGTGGGACGCAATATTAGTCGAAAATGGACGTTTATAGTTGGTCATATTTTAGAATCCTGACCGGATGATAGACTACCAGAAACATAAACTGTCCAACGGGCTGACGGTGATAGTGAACGAGGACCGCGGCACGCCGCTGGTGACCGTGAACACGCTGTACGGCGTGGGTGCGCGCGACGAGGATGCGTCGCGGACGGGCTTTGCGCATCTGTTCGAGCATCTGATGTTTGGCGGCACGGAGCGCGTGCCCGACTTCGACGCTGTGGTGACCGAGGCCGGCGGCGAGAACAACGCCTTCACGAACAACGACATAACGAACTACTACATCACCCTGCCGGCGCGCAACCTGGAGACGGCGCTGTGGCTGGAGTCGGACCGTATGCGCGGCATCGACTTGTCGCAGCGCGCCTTGGAAGTGCAGCAGTCGGTTGTGACAGAGGAATATAACTATCGCTACGTGAACCGCCCCTACGGCGATGTGTGGATGCTGCTGCGGCCGCTGTGCTACAAGGTGCACCCCTACCGCTGGTGCACGATAGGCAGCGACATACGCCACGTGCAGGAGGCTACGCTGGAGGATGTGCGGACTTTCTTTGCGCGCTATTATCGTCCCGACAACGCCATCCTGTCGGTGTGCGGCAACGTCAGGGCCGACGATGTTTTCCGCCTGGCGGAAAAATGGTATGGCGACATTGAAAGCGGAGAGCGGAAAGCGGAAAGCGGAAAGCGAAAGGCTGAGCCGGAGCAACGGGAGGGGCGACTGCTGAGGGTTGTGCGCGAGGTGCCGTCGGATGCGCTGTATATGGCCTATCCGATGTGTGGTCGTGTGGACGACGATTTCAGGGCCGCGGACTTGGTCAGCGACATTCTGTCGAACGGGCGCTCGTCGCGTCTGTACAATGCGCTGGTCAAGGAACGCCAGCTGTTTACCAGCATCGATGCTTACGTTACCGGCGATGCCGACCCGGGGCTGTTTGTTGTGTCGGGCCAGCTGACAGAGGGGACGGATTTTGCTGCGGCCCGTGCGGCGGTGGAAGAGCAGCTGCGCCGACTGGGCGAACAGCTTCTGGAACCGCGCGAACTGGAGAAGGTGGTCAACAAGTTTGAGAACACCTTTTTCGTGAATGGTTATAAAACGGCCGACCGTGCGGCGATGCTGTGTCTGTACGAATGGCTGGGACATATAGAGTGGGTGAACGACGAGCCGGCGCTGTACCGCGCGGTGACGGTGGAGGATGTGCGCCGCGTGGCTGCCGGAATGTTCCGGCCGGAACATCAGTCGGTGTTGTTTTATGCCAAAGGTTAGGAGGGACTTTTTAGGGAAGTTAAGGGAAGTTAGAGGGAAGTTAAGGGACAATAGTAATTGTATCTGAAGTTAAGGTTAAAGTTAAAATGAAGAAAGAGAAGAATATTGTAGTCAAGTTGCTGATGCTGCTGTGGTATGCGCTGACGCATCCGCTGGTGTGGGTGGGTCGCAAGCTGGTGGGTTTCTTTTCGCGTCTGAACTACCGCCAGATAGGTAAGCGTATTGTCGTGGCAACGGGCAACTTTTTCCATTGGCTGCTGTTCAGTGTGCTGATTCCGAAGAAGTACCGCAATATCACGAAGAAGGAGATTTACCGCATCATCTTCAAGGCCGACACGCCGGCGGGCAAGCGCTTCGACGTGTGGCTGCTGGTGCTGATAGGCCTTAACCTGCTGGTGATAATGCTCGACAGTTTCGAGGCGGTGCATTCCAACCTGCGCTGGGTGCTGAAGGCTATAGAGTGGCTGCTGACCATCATCTTTACACTTGAGTACTACCTGCGCATCTACTGCCTGAGCAAGCCGTGGAAGTATGTCTTCTCGTTCTACGGCATCATTGATTTCCTGTCGATTATGCCGGCCTACCTGAGCCTGCTGATTCCGGCCACGCAGACGCTGACGGTGCTGCGCGTGCTGAGGACGCTGAGGATTTTCCGCATCTTCAATATGCAGCGCTTCCTGCAGGAGAGTTTCCACCTGCTCAACGCCATCCGCCGCAGCGTGACGAAGATATTGATTTTTATGCTTTTCGTGTTTATCGCCGCTATCATTCTCGGCTCGATAATATATATGTTCGAAAACGGCAAAAACCCTGCTATGTCGAGCATTCCCAAGGCTATATATTGGGCCGTGGTGACGATAACGACGGTGGGCTATGGCGACATCACGCCGGTGACGCCGATGGGGCAGTTCATATCGACGCTTGTGATGCTGCTCGGCTACTCGATCATTGCTGTGCCTACGGGCATTGTGGTGGGCGAGACAATACAGGAGCACAAATCTGCGGAGAACGGAGAACGGAGAACGGAGAACGGAGAACGGAGAACGGAAGGCGGGGAGGCGGAGATGGCTGTTGTTCCCGACGAGTTCAACGAATATGAGGAGAGCCGTATGGCGGACACGAAATCGATGGACACCGGCAGCGAGGTGGGTCCGCGCTTCTGCACACATTGCGGACACACCGAGGAGGACCCTGATGCCCGCTATTGCCGCTATTGCGGCACACTGCTGTCCAAAAGCCAGCCCAGCGGCTGGATTAACGACTTCTTTAAAAGCTAATGATTTAAAGCAGATTATGAAAAAACTAACAATCCTTATCCTGCTAACTGCGCTGTGCACCCTTACCGGTGTGGCGCAGAACTATACCATCCGCGGCACCGTCCGCTCGGCGGCGAGCGGCGAGACGCTGATAAGCGCCACGATATACGATATGCTGTCGGGCAAGGGCGCGCTGACCAATGCCGAGGGCCGCTACTCGCTGACACTGCCCAAGGGCAAAGTGGTGTTCAGGGTGTCGTATGTGGGCTACAAGACGGTGTTCGACACCATCGAACTGGCTGAAAACAAGGAGATGAACATCAAGATGGAATCGAGCACCGAGCTGAAGACCGTTACTATCCGTGCCGACCGCGTCAGCTCGCATCGCTCGTCGCAGATGAGCGCCATCGACATACCGGTCGAGAACATCAAGGCGGTGCCCGTCCTGTTTGGCGAGACCGACGTACTGAAGGCCCTGCAGCTGCTGCCCGGCGTGCAGAGCGGCACGGAGGGTATGTCGGGTATGTATGTGCGTGGCGGCGGTCCCGACCAGAACCTGTTCCTGCTTGACGGCGTGCCGCTGTACAACGTCAACCACCTGGGCGGTTTCTTCTCGGCTTTCAACGCCGATGCCATCAAGAACATCACGCTCTATAAGGGAAGCTTCCCGGCACGCTTCGGAGGGCGCCTGTCGAGTGTGCTCGACATCACGAGCAACGACGGCAACGAAAACAAGCTGCACGGCAATGTGTCGGTGGGCGTTGTCGCCGCCAAGGTGAACCTCGAGGGGCCGATATGGAAGGACAAGACCACCTTCAACGTCAGCTTTCGCCGCACCTATTTCGACTTGCTGGCGCAGCCTGCCATTATGGCCATCGGCGCTATGGAGGATGGGCGGCTGAATGCGGGCTACTATTTCTACGACCTCAACGCCAAGGTGACGCATCGCTTCAGCAGCCGAAGCCGCCTGATAGGCAGCTGGTATTCGGGCGACGACAAGATTTACGCCCGTATGCGCTACGACTATACCTACGACGGCAACAGCTCGGGCGAGGAGAAGATGAAGATGGGCTACAACTGGGGCAACCTGGTGGGGTCGCTCAGATGGAACTACGAGCTGAATCCCAAGCTGTTTATGAACGTCACCGGCGCCTATACGCGCTATCGCAACGATATCAGTATCGGCCTTGAGGAGTACGACTATCGCTATTCGGACGTCGACTACTACAAGGCCGAGATGTACTACAAGTCGGGCATCCGCGACATTACGGGGCGTGTAGACTTCGACTACCAGCCCAATCCGGACCATACGGTCAAGTTCGGCGGCAGCCTGCTGCACCACATCTTCCAGCCCGACGTGACGGGCAACAAGTTGGAAGAGGGCGACAACTCGGGTGGCACGGTCTACGACACCGTGCTGGGCGAAAGCAGGGTGCACGCCAACGAGCTGAGTGCCTATATCGAGGACGACTGGAGCATCACCGAGTCGCTGAAAATCAACGGCGGCGTCAATCTGACGGGCTTTGCTGTGCAGGGCAAGTTCTACCCTTCGCTGCAGCCACGTCTGAGCGGCCGCCTGATGATAAGCGACGACCTGTCGGTCAAGGCGGGATACAGCTATATGACGCAGTATATGCACCAGCTGTCGAACAGCAGCATCAGCCTGCCCACCGACCTGTGGGTGCCGGTGACCAAGCGCATCGCGCCGATGCACGCCCACCAGGTGGCGGCAGGTGTGTTCTATAACCTCAAGGGGCTTGTCGACCTGTCGATGGAGCTCTACTACAAGAAGATGCACAATATGATTGAATATCGCGACGGCGCCAGTTTCTTTGCTGCCTCGGCAGGCTGGGAGGACAAGGTCTTTATGGGCGATGGCTGGTCGTATGGCGTAGAGCTGCTGGCGCAGCGCACCATAGGCGACTTCACCGGCTGGGTGGGCTACACCTGGAGCAAGACGATGCGCCAGTTCGACCGTGAGGGACAGGAAATCAACAACGGCGAGCCTTTCCCGGCCAAGTACGACCGCCGGCACGACATATCCATTATGTTGAGCTACAAGCCCAACAAGAATTTCGACTGCAGCGCGGTGTGGGTCTTCTCGTCGGGCAACACGGGCACGCTGCCGATGCACGAATATGTGGACCCCACCACGGGTCAGACTGTTTCGTACATCGAGAGCCGCAACAATTTCCGTATGCCGGCCTACCACCGTATGGACATCGGTGTCAACTTCCACAAGGAGAAGAAGCACGGCGTCCGCACCTGGAGCCTGAGCGTCTACAACCTCTACAACCGCAAGAACCCCTTTATGGTCTACGAGAAGGACAATCTGCACTCGGTTATCAATGGGGTACACTACAGCTCGTCGCTGGTGCAGCTGTCACTGTTCCCGATAATACCGTCGGTATCATATAGTTTCAAATTTTAACGAAAACGAAAACTTTGTACGAAGACGAAAACTAAAACGAAAAATTAAAGACAATGAAACGTATACATTATATATTATTGGCAGCTGTAATGCTGCTGGGGGCGTGCGAGAAACCCGTCGATTTCGACCCCGGCGAAGTAAAGCCCTACGTAGTGATGATTTCCAAGCCGGTCAGCGACTCGCTGATGTCAGTCTATGTTGGCTACAGCCGCTTCTTTCTCGACAACAGGAATTTCGGCACTGTTACCGATGCAACGGTGACGCTGAGCGACGGGACGGGCAGCTACACGGGCGTGTACGATCCACGCGGATTCCTGTTGCCGGGTGGATATTATTATTATGAAGATGATTATTGGGCAGGCGATAGCGTTTTCTATGGCGGCTACACATTCACGTTGCGTCCGCAGCCTGGCGACACGCTGCGGTTGACGGCCACCGTGCCGGGCTATGACAAGATGGTTAGCGCAACGACGACGATGCCGCGGATGCCCGAGGTCGAGGTACTTGATCTTGTGGTTGATACGGGAAAGGGAAACTACTATGACGAATATGGTGGCTATTACAGTAAGAGCGACTACTATTATAAAGTCCGTTTCAAGGTGAAAAGCCACGGCAACGACTATTATTCGGTGTCGATAAAGCGCACTGCGGGATGGGTCCGTGGTACCTACGGCATAATGTACTGGGATACGGTAAATATGCGGAATGTGTACTTTTCAGTCAATGACCCACTGGTAAACAGTCACGATCTTGTCGATGCCATTGATGGTTATGACGGTAGTTTCTACGGCGACGAAATGGCTTTCAGCAGCGAACTGTTCCAGAACGGCGAGCACGAATTTACGGCCATTTTCAGTGTCTGGCCTGATATAGATGGTATGGACTATGTTCATATTCCTCTGCAATTGGAGGTTAAAGGACTTTCAAAGGAGCTTTACCGCTACGAGCAGACATCGGCCAACGCGGAATACGACTCATTCGACAACCTCTTCAGCGAGCCGGTGCAGGTGATCTGCAACATCGATGGCGGCATAGGCGTCTTTGGAGGCGCAACCAAAAAGACATACATAATGCCGGAGCCGCGCATCGGCACGTTCTCGCACGACGACGGATATTATTTCAAGAAGAAAAGGAAATGAACGTTTTGATTACCGACAGCACGCATCCTGTGCTGGTCGAAAAACTTGAGGCCGCCGGCCACTGCTGCCGCGTGTGGACCGACTGCACCTACGAGTCGCTGCTGGCCGAGGTGCAGAACTACGACGCTCTTGTGGTGCGCAGCAAGATTATGATAGACCGCAATTTCATCGACCACGCTCGCCACCTGCGCTGCATAGGACGCGTAGGGGCGGGGATGGAGACCATCGATGTGGACTATGCCGAATCGGTCGGCATCAGGTGCTTGAACTCGCCCGAAGGTAACCGCGACGCTGTGGGTGAGCACGCCGTGGGTCTGCTGCTGGCCCTGATGGACAAGATACGTGTGGCCGACAGCGAGGTGCGCCAGGGACTGTGGCGGCGCGAGGCCAACCGGGGACTGGAAATCAAAGGCCGCACGGTGGGCATCATCGGCTGCGGCAATATGGGCAGCGCTTTCGCACAAAGGCTGCGAGGCTTTGAGTGCCAGATTGTTGCCTACGACAAATACAAGCCGTCGGGTTATGCGCCGGACGGGGTGGAGGAGGTGTCGCTCGACGAACTGCAGCGGCGCGCCGACATTGTCAGCCTGCACGTGCCATTGACCGACGAGACGCACTATATGGCTGATGCTGACTTTTTTGCCGCTTTCGCCAAGCCGATTTACTTGATAAATACTTCGCGTGGCGCCGTGGTGAAGACTGTCGACCTGGTCGCCGCGATGGAGCAGGGCAGGGTACAGGGTGCCGCGCTGGATGTCATCGAATATGAGGATATGTCGAAGGACGGCCTCGACCTCGACACGTTGCCTGCTGATTTCCGTTACCTGCTTGAATCGCCGCGCACAGTGCTGACCCCCCACGTGGCCGGCTGGACCGTCGAGTCGAAGTACAAACTAGCCGCAGTCCTAGCCGATAAAATAATAGAGACACTATGCTGATAGTTGACGACTGTATAATTTCCGATAATCTTGCCGATGTCCGTTTCTGCTGCGACATTGCGCAGTGCAAGGGTGCCTGCTGCGTCGAGGGCGACTGTGGCGCGCCCCTCGAAAAGGACGAAATCCCTGTCCTTGAGCGGATTTACCCTGATGTGAAACCCTATATGACCGCCGAGGGCATCGCCGTCGTTGAGCGCGACGGGGTGTCGGCCATCGATGTCGACGGACTGCCCTGCACGCCGCTGGTCAGCAACCGCGAATGCGCATACGCTATTGTCGAAAATGGCCTGACGCTCTGCGCTATAGAAAAGGCATTCCGCGACGGGAAGGTCGATTTCCAGAAGCCGATTTCTTGCCATCTCTATCCTGTCCGCATCGAAGATTATGGTGATTTTAAGGCGGTAAACTACCACGAATGGGACATTTGCCGCTGCGCCGTCAAGAAGGGCAGGGCGGAGGGACAGCCTTTGTACCAGTATCTTAAGGAGCCATTGGTGCGCCGATTCGGTCAAAGGTGGTACGACGAGTTGGCCGAACAGTGCGAAAATAAAAAATAATTTGTACTTTTGCAAAACATCCGAACCAGACTTGTTTTTCTATCTTAAAGTAACATAGAAGTTTATGGATAATTCTATCAAGAAAAAAACCTTTATATGTGTGGGTTTGATAGCCCTGCTCCTGATTGTTGACCAGGTTGTGAAAATCTGGATCAAGACCACCTTGCCCATTGGTGGTGATATACCTTTGATTGGTGAGTGGTGTAGACTGCATTTTGTTGAAAACAAAGGTATTGCCTTCGGCATCTCGTTTGGAGACACCTTCGGGAAGGCATTCTTGACACTGTTCAGACTTGTGGCTTCGGTGGTGATAGTCTTCATTTTGGCACACCAAATCAAAAAAGATGCGCGCTACACGTTGATTATCAGTATTGCGCTGATCCTCGTCGGTGCCGTTGGCAACCTTGTCGACAGCTGTTTCTATGGTATGATTTTCAGCGAAAGCACCTACGACCAGGTGGCCACAATGTTCCCCGACGGTGGCGGATATGCGGGCTTTCTGTTTGGAAAAGTGGTCGATATGTTCTATTTCCCGATGTTCCATTGGACGTGGCCCGACTGGGTGCCGGCGGTGGGCGGCCAAAGTGCCGAATTTTTCAATGCAATTTTCAATGTAGCAGACAGTTGTGTATGTGTAGGCGTAGCCCTCCTTATCATCGATCAGCTGTGGCTGAATCCGGAAAAGGTCAAAGAGCAGGACGAAGAGAGCGTAGCGAACGAGGTCTGACTTTTTGATGCTTCTGCGCCCAAACACTCCCATCTGCAATTAGCATTTTGGGACTCTTGCTGTTAATTATTTTATTTTGCCGTATCAGAAAAAAAACGTATCTTTGCAAATCGAAAACTGACCGAATTATGACTACAGACAAACAGCAGGCTATTGCGGCAAAGGAATTTGCCAGTCGATGGAGCGGAAAAGGATACGAGAAGGGCGACACGCAGAAGTTTTGGCTCGAGTTGCTGCAAAAGGTATATGGGGTGGAAGACCCATATGGCTTCGTGGAATTCGAGGACAAGGTTATGGTTGACAGCACCAACTTTATGGATGCATACCTGCCCACCACGCGGGTATTGATTGAACAGAAAAGCATCGATAAAGACCTCGGGGCTCCCATCCATCAGAGCGATGGCGCTATGCTCAACCCCTTCCAGCAGGCCAAGAAGTATATTGTCGGTTTGCCTCTGAGCCGCCATCCGCGTTGGGTGGTGACCTGCAATTTTGCCGAGTTTTGGGTCTACGATATGGAACAGCCCAACGGCGAGCCACAGAAGATACTACTCAAAGACCTGGCGAAGGAATACTACCGCCTGCAGTTTCTTGTGGACCAGAAGAGTGAGCATATCTCCAAAGAGATGCAAGTGTCGATGCTGGCAGGCGAGATTGTTGGCCGCATCTACGAGGCGTTGCTCAAGCAATACGACGACCCCTCGCCTGAAGCACTACGATGGCTCAATATCCTCTGTGTCCGCATCGTCTTCTGTCTCTATGCCGAAGACGCCGAGGTCTTCGGCCACAACCAGTTCCACGACTACCTGACACATTATGATGCCGATGACCTCCGTGCGGCTCTTATCCGTCTTTTTGAAACACTCAACACCCCACTGGACAAACGTAGCAAATACCTCAAGGACGACCTCAAGGCATTCCCCTATACCAACGGAGGCCTCTTTGCTGAGGAAATAGAGATACCGCAGTTTACGCCAGAATTGAAGTCCACCTTGCTCGACAACGCCAGCCTCGACTTCAACTGGAGTGAGATTTCGCCCACCATCTTTGGAGCCGTATTCGAGAGCACGCTGAACCCCGAGACGCGCCGCAGCGGCGGTATGCACTACACCAGCATCGAAAATATCCATAAGGTCATCGACCCACTGTTTCTCAACGACCTTCGCCACGAGTTGAACGAGATACTGGAGGTGAAGGTGGAGAAGGAGCGCAACAAGCGACTGGATGCCTACCAGGACAGACTTTCGCAACTCACCTTCCTTGACCCGGCCTGCGGTAGTGGTAATTTTCTCACCGAAACCTACCTCTCGCTTCGCCGCTTGGAGAACGAGGTTATCAACGTCCGCCATCACGGTCAGTCGTTCATTGGCTTCGAGGAGGCCAACCCCATCAAGGTAAGCATCAACCAGTTCTACGGCATCGAGATCAACGATTTTGCCGTTACCGTAGCCACGACTGCCCTCTGGATCAGCGAGGCACAGATGCTTCGCGAAACCGAACGTATTATCCATCGCGACATCGACTTCCTGCCGTTGAAGAGCTACAGCAACATCCGCGAAGGGAATGCCCTGCGGATGGAGTGGGATGTATTTGAACAACCGTCAGATATCCCCACCATTCGTGCCAAGAATGTAC
>JAFWYO010000206.1 GCA_017517715.1 Bacteroidales bacterium | reverse complement strand
TTCATAGATCAGCGTTGATTCGGGATGACAGGGATAGCCTACAAATATATCCGAAGCATTGTGAGTCCGGCAACGACGGCCGCCACATCTATGCTTAGTCCCATAGTGACGAACGGCTTGTCCCAAAAGTTTGTCAGTCCAAGCGTCGCGCTCATCCAAGAGAACTTGCTTCGGTCGGCCTTAGCGCCATCTGCAATACGTATGCCGGCATCGAGTCCCAATTTTGTGCCGGATTTGCTACTCAGCGGCACTGCCAAGGCCAGTCCGTAATAGAATTGGAAATCGATTTTTGAGTCCTTGCCGCAAAGCCTGTAAACCGCGCCTCCTGTGGCTCCGATAAAGTCGCTTTTCTGGAAGTTGGCATAAGACAGTGAACTATACCATCCCCAACGCTCGGGCACGTATGCGTACTGCAGACCAAAGGCAGCGGTTATGTTAAACTGAACTTCGCCTGATTCGTGCTCGCCAGGCCCCAACTGCATCCTTGCCTCAAGGAAATGTTTTGAGAAGCGGGCACTGTCGGACGGTGTTTGTGCCGATGCGCAAAGGGCTGCAAACATAAAAAGAATGACAATCTGTTTCATATTATTTAGGTATTAGTTAATAATTAGTGTCTTGGGGAAAGCGGTTCTGGCCTGTAGGGGTGTTCTTTATTCCTTCATTCTGTCGCTGCCCCAAACGGCGTTCATTGCGGCGATGCACTCTTGGCGTGTGATGTCGTTGTTGCGCTCCAGGTGGCGCTGGTAGAAGATGCAGCGCGACAGGCCGATGCGGTTGATGACCACGTCGCCGGCGAAGCTTTCGCACGTCGGTGCGCCGCACAGTCCGCAGTCGATCTGCGGCAGGCGGGCCTTGAGCCGGTTGATGCGTTCCATCTTTTCGAAAGCCTTGGCGCGGTCCTTGTCGAGGACGAACATCGAGCGCGGCTGCGGTGCCTCGACGCGGCAGTTTTCGAGCAGGTAGTCCTTCATCTGGTCCATTGCGCGTTCGCGCGGTACCTCGCCGTTGCGCTCGCGTTCGGCGGCTTTGCGGGCGCGGGCGTACATTCGTGCGCCGCACAGGAATCGGTTTTCGTAGCTCAGCAGGGCGCCGGCGCAGCTCTGGTCGCAAGCGCGCAACTCGAGGAATTCGACATCCTCGACCTCGTCGTTCTCCAGCTTGTCGAGGAAGTCCATCACGTTCTGTATGCCGTCGATGGAATAGCTCTTCTTGGCCAGGCAGATGCGCCGCTCGCCGTTGGTGAGGGTGCTGAGGATGGCATCGCTCGAAAGGTTGATGGTGCGGCTCTGCTTGGGAATGTAGTTCTTGCCCTGCTCCTTGATTTTGCGGTAGGTGCGGTTGAAGAGCGAGTCCATATTGATCACGCCGTCGATGATGGAGCGCTTCTCGCCCACGGGGGCCTTGACGGCCGAAATCTTGGCGGCGCAGGGGGTGACATAGAAGAGGCCTATCTCTTCGCGCGGGATGCCGCGGTTCTGCAGCTCCTGCAGGCAGTAGATGGCCGACAGGTCGAGGGGTGCCTTGATGGGCATAATGTTCTCGACCAGAGAGGGATACTTGATTTGAATCAGCCTGACGATGGCGGGGCAGAAACTGGAAATCAGTGGCCGGATGTCGGGGCTCTCGCGAGCGTAGCGTTCCTTGGCTTCGGCAAAGATGAGTGCCGCCGACTCGACCTCGAAGACGTGGCGGAACCCCAAGTCCTCGAGGGCGTTATAGATTCGCGACACGCGTATGTCTTCGGGAAACTGGCCGAGGAAGACCGACGGGATGAGGGCCACCGAGTGAGGAAACTCGTGGACCATCTGGAAGTCGTCCTCGTTGATGTAGATGGCGTTGACGGGGCAGGTCTCGTGGCACTTGCCGCAGTCGATGCAGCGGTGCTCCTGGATATAGGCAGTGCCTTCGCTGATGCGGATGGCTTCGGTGGGGCAGGCCTTCAGGCAACGCATACATCCGATGCATTTCTTGTCGTCAATTTTAAGCGCGTGTACGAACATAGTTATTGTGAATTGTGATTGGTAAATTGAGAATAGAGAGAGGCGAATGGTGGATTTCTTTTTCTAGAAGTTCACTTCCATTTCGACTGTTGTGCCGACGCCCACTTCGCTGGTGACGTTGAGCTTGTCGACATTCTTCTGCATATTGGGCAGGCCCATACCGGCTCCGAAACCCATATTGCGCACTTCGGGACGGGCGGTAGAGTAGCCTTCCTGCATAGCCAGGGCGATGTCGGGGATGCCGGGACCTTTGTCGGCCACGACCATACGTATCTTGTCGCTGTCGATGTCCACCAGCACCTTGCCGCCGTAGGCGTGAGCAATGGCGTTGACTTCGGCCTCGTAGAGCGCCACGACGACGCGCTTGACGATGCCGGGTTCGACATTGAGTTGCTTGAGGGTCTTCTTGACCGAGCTCGACGCTTTGCCGGCGTTGACAAAGTCGCCTTCGATTACAGTGTATTCTTGATGCATAATGTTGAGTGAATGGCGGTTAGTGATTGGTGATTAATACAGTGGCTGGATGCCGGCGTCGTAGAGCAGGCCGCAGGCCTTGAACATCGAATAGGGGCAGCTGAGGATGACCATATCGTTGTCCTCGGCCTCTTCGATCATATCTTCCGTCACTTTCTTGTTGCGCACCACGACGATGATGTCGAGCGAGGCCATATCGCACGTGCGGATTGTCTGCACGTTGCAGAGGCCCGTGATGAGCATCGGGGTGTCTTTGAGCGTCAGAACGTCGCTCATCAGGTCGGAAGCAAAGGCGTACTCCACCTCTTCGTCCAGTCGGTTTTCGCCGATGCATACTTTTGCATCTAATAGCTTAACTATTTCTCGTAGAGTCATTTTGCTAATGGATTATAAATGGAATGAGGTTGTTTTTATTGTTTTAGTTTTTAGAGGAATCAAAATGCAAATTTACGAATTTTTTTGAAAACAAAGCACCAAAAACGAAATGTTTTTTTTATATTTAACTTTTTTGGCGTGCGTTTCGGCTGATAGTCAGCGTGATATATTTTGCACAATAAATTTTGCAAAATGCCGTTTACGAAAAAAAAGAATGACGATGACAAAACTCCGATGCGGCGACAAGGTCGCCATTGTGGCTCCGGCGCGGAAAGTGACGCCCGACGAGGTCGCGCCCGCCGTACAGATGCTTGAGTCGTGGGGGCTTCGGGTGGTGCTGCCCGACGGGCTTTTCGACGCCGAAAACCAGATGGCCGGCAGCGACAGCCATCGTGCCGCCCTGCTGCAGCGGCAGCTGGATGATCCGGATGTCAAGGCAATCTTTTGTGCCCGTGGCGGTTACGGCACTGTCCGCATCGTTGACCGGCTGGATTTCGGCCGTTTCTGCCAAAGTCCCAAATGGATTGTCGGATATAGCGATATCACGGTGTTGCACAGCCATATAGCACGCCATTGCGGCATAGCGACGCTGCACGCCACGATGCCTCTCAATGTCCCTGCCGACGCTTGCCACACGGCTTATCCCGCCACCGAAAGCCTGAGGCAGGTGCTGTTCGAGGGCAAGGTGCACTATGAGTTTGTCAATGAGGGTGTTGTTGCCAACCGTCAGGGGTGCTGCACAGCTCCGGTTGTGGGTGGCAATCTGTCGGTGCTCTACAGTCTTCTCGGCTCGGCCTCGGACATCGACACCGAAGGCCGCATCCTGCTGCTGGAGGATCTTGACGAGTATCTATACCACATAGACCGTATGATGATGGCGCTGCGGCGGGCCGGCAAGCTGCAAGGGCTGCGCGGACTGCTGGTGGGCGCTATGAGTGATATGCACGACAACGCCGTGCCCTTTGGCCGCACGGCCGAGGAAATTGTGCGCGACGCGGTGGCCGACTATGGTTATCCGGTGGCTTTCAATTGTCTGTTTGGACACATTGGCACCGAAAACAGGGCTCTTCCGTTGGGTGTGAAAACGAAGGTGCGTGTCGCTTCCGACAGCGTCGCTATTGACGTCGGTATTTGATTTTTAGAGGAAACATAGTTGCAAGACGGAGACAGGCTTGCCTGTCGCGACAGGTCATTCCGTGTCTTTCTCTTTCTTTCGGTTCTTGTCACTGCCAGTAGCCTTGACTTTCTTTGTGAAGGGAGCATCCAGCCACCAGGGTCTCCAACCGGCAAGATGGCCTGGACTGGAGAAATAATCCTCACCCATACAATTGCCGCAGGAAGAACTGGCAGGACCGATGTCGGCAAGTACTGGATTGTTGTTGAAGTTCCATAGGCGAGGGTCGTCTGGACTTGTTATCAGGCGGTCGCCGAGGCCGTGTTTTTTCTCTGCCACTACGACGGGCGCAAGTGTGCGTGTCAGCAGAGAGTCGTGTACCAGAGCGATATTCAGAATGGCATCTTCCATAATGGACAGCTCTGCGCAGTAGAGCGTGGTGCCTTTTGAAATGACCGACATCGAGTATGTGCCTGCGGGCATCCAGCCGATGGTGTAGCGACCCTCCTCGTCGCAGAAGGCAATGGCTTTGACTTCGTTTTCCTGAAACAGCTGCACTTCGCAGATGGTTTCGGGCTCGCTGGTGACGGCATCGGTCACGACGCCTTCAACCCAAACGCTGTCGTCCTGTGCTGCTGACAGCAACGGCAGAAAGAAAGCCCCAAGGATTAACACTAACTTTTTCATTGTTTGTTGAATTTTTTATTTAAAAGATTTAATGGCAAGTTGTCGATGGGTATATAGTTGTATTGTCCCCAGAAGTCGGAGCTGTAGTCGCTGCCGCCGAAGGCTCCGACGAGAGTCTGCGGCGTCACCGCAATGGGCTGCTCTTCTGTGTCTGGCTGAGTGAGCGAGAAATCGGTTATGACCCAGTCGCGGCATTGTTGCCAGCGCTGCACTTCGCCGTCGTGTCCGCGGTCTTTCGATTCGAGGCGGTAGGACTTGGCGTTGTAGTAGCGTGTCAAAGTGTAGTGCCCGTCGCGCACATCGTAGTTCCACACCGATGAGTCGGCCTCGACATACATCGAGGTGAAGTAGACGTTGACCCACGCGTTTTGCGGCGCTTTGTGGCGGACGGGCTGCTTTGTTGTGACGAGGCGCACAAGGGCGAGGTCGCTCTTGCGGATGGTGTATTCATAGCATACGCGGTCCTTGGGTGTGCGGCAGGGGCCGACGGAGCGTATGAAATAATAGTTTTCTCCGTCGGACGAGAACTCTTTCAGCGGCTCGAAACTGTGCTCTTTGAGCAATCGAACGGCGAGGGCGTAGCTGGCCTGCGGTGTGGCAACGGGGTCGAAAAAGTCCTCGTCGTCGGCATAGGCAAGCATCTGGTCGCATCCGCGCGACTTGATAATCTTGCTTTTGAGCAGTTGCCAGTCGTATACCACAAGTCGGTGGCGCAGCAGGGTCTTGAGGTTGCTCTCCATCTCGCGCTGGGCAGGGTCGAGTCGGTAGCCCCGCTTGTCGGCATAACGCGAATAGGGGCATCGACGCACACTCATCACGGCCTCGTCGAAAAGGTACAGCTCGCCGTCTACGGTGCGCCAGTCGCGGTAGAAGAATGTTGACCAAGATGTGCGTTGGTGATAGTTGCGTCCAATGTGAGCCACGACTTCATTTAAAAGGTGACGCGCGGAACTGTAGTCAGTCACAATAACAGTCTTGAGTTCAATCGCCTGCGCTTTGAGATGAATGTTGCCGTTTTTCTGTAGATGATCGACGGTGGTCTTGAGGCTGAGATGTCCTATCGAACGGATGATAATGGTGTCGCTTTTGCAGTTGACTGGCAGTTTCATCTCATAGTCGCCATTGTCGTTGCAAGCAACGCCGATGGATGTGCCTTGCAGCTGTAGCGTTGTATAGGGCACACCCTTGCCCTTGGCTGTCACACGGCCGCGAAGGGAAATCACATCCTGCGCCTGCATTGCTGTCGTCGCCAGAAGCGATGTCGCCAGAAAAAAGATCATTCTATTTCTCATACTCGTTCGATTATGTTCTCTAATAATAATACACATTTTTTCACCTAAATCTGACACGCTGCAGGATTTTTTTTATACGATTTTAGATGCCGTTTACTCCTGATCGGAGCAGAATCATAAAAGCGATACTTCTTTTTAGACGATGAACAGATGTTTTTTTATATGTTTTAAAAGATGTTTTCGCTCTGTTTCAAAAAAAGTTCGTATCTTTGCATTTTCAAATGAAGCAAAAATAACTGTTTTATGCTGCTCGTACATATACCTCGAATGACCAACCGGCTGGGATACACGCTGAACGTGCTTTTTCGTCATCTTTTGAAGGTTGAGTTCGAAATTACTACCGACGCTGACGTCTTCGACGGTTTCGACGGCCCCAAGCTCTGCTATGGCCCTCACCGTTTTGGCGACGGGCTCTATATCCGTTCGTGCGACCTGCTGTTTCATACGACAATCGAGGACCAGTCGCCGCGATGCTTTGATTATGAGGGCACTGCGGCTCTGTTTCCGGTCCATAACCAATCGAGCGATTTTCCTTTCGACCTTTTTGCGGCGGCGTTTTTCTGCCTTTCGCGCTACGAAGAATATTTGCCACACATTACTGATGTCCACGGTCGTTTTCCGGTATCGGAGAGCGTCGCCTTCCGCGAGGGTTTCTTGCAGACGGCGGTGGTCGACCGATGGGCTATGATGTTGGCAGACAGGCTGAAAAGTCGCTACCCGTCGATGACGCTGCCGACGCGCCAATTCGACGTCGAGGATACGGTGGACATCGATTCGGCCTACTGCTACAAGCACAAAGGGCTGTTTCGCACCTTGTCGGGCATCGGCCGCGATTTTGTTTCGGCCACGAATCG
>JAFWYO010000205.1 GCA_017517715.1 Bacteroidales bacterium | reverse complement strand
TAGTACGGCTGTGCCATATTCTGGCAGTGCATATCAAGTTAGATATGGATATTATTATAATAATTATTATTATAATATTAATGATTATTTTAATAATTATTGGTCAGTAGGCAGAAACTATAGATCGTCTGTCCGCTTGGTTAAGGATTATTAAGTCTAAAATAATGAATGATAAGACTGACTATCCTAAGCTCCATTAAGAAACGCAACTTTTAAGGACAAAAAGTGCGTAAATACACATTTTTTTCCCAATAAAGGGAGGGGAAAATTCCCTCACCTTTGTGTGGATATAAAAAAAATACTATCTTTGCATTGCAAATAATAGTTTCAATATAAAATGAAAAAAGTTTTATTGCTTTCATTGATAGTGCTTTGCGCCTCTTTTGCCAAAGCACAGGATATTGTGAATCTTCGTATGGACCGTCAGCAGATGGGCCTGCGTGGATACGTCGCCACGATGGACGAGGACATCCTTCTTCGCAAGGACTATTTCCGCGAGGACTGGCCCGAACGCAAATGGTTTGTCAAGGATTTGCGCAACGTGCTGCGTGAGGACGACGGCCGCATCGTCACCTTCAACCCCGCCGGAAGGATGCTCACCATCACCTACACCCGTCAGGGCAAACGCGGCAAGACGACCACTTGCAGCTATGCCTCGAACGGACTCCTGTCGTCGTTCGTCGGCGAGGGCTACAAGGTCGAGGCCAAATACAACGGCAGTATGGCCGACATCAATGTCTATGCCGAAACCAAGGACTACAAGAGCGTCAATCTGGCCAAGGCCGACCTCAACACGACGCCCTACACCAACAGCTACCCCTTCGACCTCAAATGCCGTCAGGAGTTGGGCGACGACGGGCTTGTCCTGAAATCCAGCTACTACTACGTCGACAGTATGCCCGCCAAAGTGTGCGAATACAGCTACAACCACAACAACCTGCTGCAAAGCGAGAAAATTATCGATTACACCAGCGGCGAAAAAAACGTCAGCACGGTAAAATACACCTACGACAACCGCGGCTTCCTCATCAAGAAAGTCACCGCTGGCAAAGCCCTCGACGAAACCGTCACTTACGAGAACAATGAACAGGGCGACTGCACCAAGATGACCGTAGAACGTCCATACGGTACGGTGGTCTATACCTTTGTGTATAAGTACGATGCCGAGAACAACTGGACTGTCCGCCTGCAATTCGAAGACGGAATTTTCGACAATGCCGCTCTGCGCACGCTGACCTACCACAAGGCCCCGGCCGAGTCCAAGGCCAAAGCCGACAAGAAGGGCGCCAAGCAGGACAAGGCTGTAGACAAGAAAGGCTCGAAGGGAAAGGATCAGGCTGCAATCGACAAAAAGGCTGAAAAAGAGCGCCTTGCTGCCGAAAAGCAGGCTGCCAAGGAAGCCAAGGCCCGCCAGAAGGAGGAGATGAAAGCCCAGCAGGAACGCGCCAAAGAGGCCGAGAAGAATATGAGCAAGGAAGAACGCAAAGCGGCTCAGGCTGCCCGCAAGGCTGCCGAAAAAGCTGAAAAAGAGCGCATCGCAGCCGAAAAGAAAGCCGAAAAAGAGCGCTTGGCTGCCGAAAAGAAAGCCCAAAAAGAACGCGCTGAACTAGATAAGAAAGCCGAAAAAAAACGCGCCGAAGCCGACAAGAAAGCTGGCAAGAAAAAAGCAGCCGCCGAGGCCGGTGCTAATGCGTCCAAAGACGAGCTGAAGGCAGCCAAGAAGGCTGAAAAAGAGCGCATCGCCGCCGAAAAGAAAGCCGAAAAAGACAGGAAAATAGCTGAAAAACAGGCCGAAAAAAGACGCAAGGCAGCCGAAAAGGCAGCAGAAAGCAAATGACGACCCGCCGCAGTTTCGAGATAATAAACTTAAAGTAGGTGGCCGATAATAATTTACATCTCGCCGGGCTGTGCGATACACCCTTTTTGCTTGGCTGTGCGACACACCCCGCCCTTTTGTTCACCGCTTCGCTATCGGAACGGCCACAGGCAGTTCCTTCTCCCCTCTCCGAGAGGGGATGTCGCGGTTGCGGTCTGGATGTATCGTTATACAACGAATTATTTGGCATACAATGGACTGCGTAGCCATCCCCTCTCGGTGAGGGGCGAAGGAACAGCCTGTGGCCGTTCCGATAGCGAAGCGGTGAACAAAAGGGCGGGGTGTGTCGCACCATACGGATATTCTTTACATATTGTCAATTTAAACCATCGTATAACATAATCCTTTCCACGTGACAAATCTTGCCGAATATATGAGTGGCAGCATCCGCAACATTATGTCTGCCGCCTACCGAAACCTGTTCTCCAATCCGCGCGAAGCCAAGTTCGCTTTCCGTATGCAACAGGCCTTCTCAAAGTCCGAAAAAAGACGCAAAACCATCGCCGACAAAGAGGGCGTCGACGTCCCGCCCTTCCTCATTTGCAGCATCGCCACTCAGTGCAACCTGCATTGCAAGGGCTGCTATGCACGCAGCAACGGCATCGCCAACGATGTCGGCGACGACAGCAAGCCCACCCTCACGGACGACCAATGGAGCACCATCTTCGGCCAAGCCGCCGACATCGGCGTCAATTTCGCCCTCCTGGCCGGTGGCGAGCCTATGATGCGGCGCGACGTGCTGGAGGCTGCCGCCAAGGAGGACCGTATGATTTTCCCCGTCTTCACCAACGGCACGCTCATCGGCCCGACGTATATCGATTTCTTGCGCAACAACTTCAATATCATACCAATTATCAGCATCGAAGGCACTGCCGACGGCACCGACCAGCGTCGCGGCAAGGGCATCTACCAGCGTGCTATGCTGTCGATGGATATGCTGCACGCCGAGCATCTTTTCTTCGGCGTCAGCATCACGGTGACGACCGATAATTTCCGATATGTCACCTCGCCCGAATTCCTTGGTGGACTGCACGATAAGGGCTGCAAACTGGTCTTCTATGTCGAGTATGTGCCCACGGAAGCGGGCACCGAACATCTGGCGTTCGGCGACGAACACGTCGACGAAATGGAGCGGCTGCTGGAGTCGGCCCGCCAGCAGTACGGCGACATCATCTTCCTCTCTTTCCCTGGCGACGAAAAAGCCGTGGGTGGCTGCCTGGCTTCGGGCCGCGGATTCTTCCATATCGGTCCCGACGGCTCGGCCGAACCTTGCCCTTTCTCGCCATTCAGCGACAGCAACGTGCTGACTCTCGGCGTCAAAGGCGCCCTGCAGTCGCCCCTTTTCCGCAAGCTGCGCGACCTGCACGCTCTCGGCTGGGAGCATACCGGCGGATGCACGCTTTTCGAACACCGCGAAGAAGTGGAACAGTTGCTAAAGGGTTAGTTTTTAGTGAGTTTAAGGAGAATTAAATCTAATCTGGCCGTAAAGACGTGCCAGCTTTCGGCCGTGAATTTGGCGTATCCGTCAGCCACCTGCTCCGCCCGTTCCTATATCGTTCCTATATCGATCCTATATCGTTCCTATATAAAAATATAAGAACGATATAAGAACGATATAGGAACGATATAGGAACGGGCGGAGCGGGTGGCTATCGGAGCGAGCCTTAAGCTCGTTAAGGGAAGCTTGTTTTTGGGAGTTAAGGGAAGCTTGTTTTTGGGAGTTAAGAGAAGTTAAAGGAAGTTAAAGGAAGTTAAGGGACAATACAATCCAGCATAAGCCGAATGTATTGTCCCTTAACTTCCCTTAACTTCTCTTAACTTCCCAAAAGCTTCTATATCCTGTCGAATCCCAGATAGGGGCGCAGGCATTCGGGCATTGTGATGCCGTCGGGGGTCTGGTTGTTTTCGAGCAGGGCGGCGACGATGCGGGGCAGGGCGAGGGCGCTGCCGTTGAGGGTGTGGCAGAGGCGCATCTTGCCGTCGCTGTCCTTGAAGCGCAGCTTCATACGGTTGGCCTGGAAGGCCTCGAAGTTGCTCACCGAGCTGACTTCGAGCCAGCGCTTCTGTGCGGCGCTCCACACCTCGAAGTCGAAGGTCATTGCCGACGTGAAGCTGATGTCGCCGCCGCAGAGCTTGAGGATGCGGTAGGGCAGGCCCAGCTTGTCGAGCAGGCCGCCGACGTGGTGCTTCATCTCCTCGAGGCGCTCGTAGCTGCGGTCGGGGTGTTCGATGACGACGATTTCGACTTTCGAGAATTCGTGCAGGCGGTTCAGGCCGCGCACGTCCTTGCCGTAGCTGCCGGCCTCGCGGCGGAAACACTCGCTGTAGCCCACGTGCTTGATGGGGAACTGGTCGGCGCTGACAATCTCGCCGCGGTAGATGTTGGTGATGGGCACCTCGGCGGTGGGGATCATATAGAATCCGTCGAGCGGGATGGCGTACATCTGGCCCTCCTTGTCGGGCAGCTGGCCGGTGCCGAGTCCGCTGGCCTCGTTGACCATCAGCGGCGGCTGTATTTCGACATATCCGGCGTTGGCGGCCTCGTTGAGGAAGAAGTTGATGAGGGCTCGCTGCAGGCGCGCGCCTTTGCCCTTGTAGAAGGGGAATCCGGCGCCGGTCACCTTGTTGCCCAGCTCGAAGTCGACCAGGTCGTATTTGGCGCAGAGGTCCCAGTGGGGCATTGCGTCGGCGGGCAGGTCGGGCATCGTGCCGAAGCGGCCCACCTCCAGGTTGTCGTCGGCCGACTTGCCTTTGGGGACACTCAGGTGCGGCGTGTTGGGCAGGCTGATGAGCTTGGCGTTGAGCTCCTGCTCGACGGCGGCCATCTCGTCGGCCATCCGTTTTTCGTCGGCCTTCAGGTCGGCGGTGCGGGCCTTCTTGGCCTCAGCCTCGTCGCGTTTGCCCTGTTTGAAGAGCATACCGATTTCTTTGGCAATGGCGTTTTGCTCGGCTTTGACGGCGTCGCTCTCCTTCTGGATGGCGCGGCGTTTTTCGTCGAGGGCTATGATTTCGTCGATGCGCTGTTCTACGTCGGCGACGTTCTTTATCTTAAGACGTTCGATGCACTCGTCGCGGTGCTCTTTGATATATTGAAGCTGGATCATTTAAATAATTAAAAATTAATAATTAATAATTAAAAATTATTATTAAAAGTTGAAATCGCGGGTCTTGTGTCACAGGTCACTATTCACTAATCACCATTCAAATAAAGAGGATGCACCGCGGGGCGACGCATCCTCTTGTGAATGTAATGCTTTTTTGACGATTAGCCTTCGACGATGGCGCCGGTGGGGCAGGCGTCAGCGCAAGTACCGCAGCTAACGCAAGCGTTTTCGTCAATTTTGTAGATGTCGCCTTCGGAAATAGCTCCAACGGGGCATTCGCCAGCGCAGGTGCCGCAAGCAACACAAGTTTCAGTGATTCTGTAAGCCATTTTACTTTTAGTTTTTAAGGTTAATAATGTTTTGCAAAAGTACTATATTTTTTGCAAACGGAACAACAAAATCACAAAATATTTTCTTGGCGCAATGTTAATGGTTTGATTGATAGAGCTGTTTCGTATGTCAAAATTTCGTTTCCGAAATGACGAGGCTCTTCGTTTTTTCTGTTTCGGAGGACTCCAAAATTCAATTTTTCGAACATTTACGTCGAACGAAATCTACCTCTTGTTTTGCCACGACGGTTTATCCCAACCCCTCGTCGGGCGATTTCCATCTGTCTGCCCAGCATCTGGTGCGTGCCGATGTGTTCGATATTTTGGGACAGCTGCATTATTCCACATCCGGCACCGTCATTCCTGACAGCGCCCTTCAACGTGGCGTCTATATGGTCCGCATCATCACGGACAACGATATAAGTGTGCGCAAAATCGTAAAACAGTAGAGTAAACTTTAACCTTAACCTTAACTTTAACCTTAACTGGCTAACGCATTAGGGAATGCAGGGTACATTCTGAGGTTAAGGTTAATGTTAAGGTTAAGGTTAATCCGTTTTCGCTTTTGCCTGAAGCATCAATGCAGATTCTCAAGCAGTTTCTTGATTGTGCGGTCGATAGGCTTCTTTTCGTAGAGGACGGCGTAGACGGCTTCGACGATGGGCAGGTGCATATCCAGCTCCTTGAGGATTTTTTTGATGCCTTTGACGGCATAGTAGCCTTCGGCCACCATTTTCATCTCGAGCTGCGCCGACTTGACGGTGTAGCCGTAGCCCAGCATATTACCGAAGGTGCGGTTGCGGCTGAACTGCGAGTAGCTGGTAACCAGCAGGTCGCCCAGGTAGGCGAAGCTCTCGAACTGGCGCAGGCGCGCGTCGGCGCTGAAGTCGCCGTTGCCTATCATCGGCGAGATGCGCTGCATAAAGTCGGTCATCTCTTGCAGGGCGTCGCTGATGAGCACGGCGATGATGTTGTCGCCATAGCCCAGTCCGCGGCACATACCGGCGGCGATGGCGTAGATGTTTTTCAGCACGGCGGCGCACTCGATGCCGGCCATATCGGTCGAGTAGGTGGTCTTGATGTAATGGCAGCTCAACTGGTGGCGCACCTGCTCGGCAAAGTCGCGGTTGGTCGATGCCACCGTCAGGTATGTCAGTCGCTGGCGGGCTGCCTCCTCGGCGTGCGAGGGGCCGCTGACGATGCTCATTTGGCTGTAGTCCAGCCCTATCTGCTCGCGCAGGTATTCGGTGATGATGGTGGTGTATTCGGGCACGATGCCTTTGACGGCCGAAATGAACCGTTTGGTGCGCAGCAGTTCTCTTGGCACCCCTTTCAGTGCCTTGTCGACAAAGGCCGAGGGGATGACGAGGTAGATGTCGTCGCTTTTCTCTAT
>JAFWYO010000014.1 GCA_017517715.1 Bacteroidales bacterium | reverse complement strand
CACCGTTGGCCACGATGTCGTCGAGGTTGCCTTTAAGGATGCCCAAGTCCTTGTAGCCCTGCGCCAGGATGCGGCTGGCGGCGGTGTGAACCTCCTGGTAGGTGATGCCGGGACGCGAAACGCGGATAGCCTCGAGGTTGGCATTGAGAACAATCTCATATATAGCCTTTTGACGCTCGTTGAAGCGGCCTCCGACAGGCACCGAGCGCGTGATGTCGCTGCAATAGTTCATAGCCGTCTCGCAGCCGGCATCCATAACGAGCATACGTCCTTCGACCAGCTGGTTGTTGTGGCCGTGGTTGTGCAGCGTCTCGCCGTGGATGGTCATAATGACGGGGAAGCTGACGGGGCCGTTGCCTTTGCGGGCCTCGCCCTCCATAAATCCGGCCAGCTCGTACTCGTAGCGGCCCGGCATAGCCATTTTCATCGCGCCCACGTGCATATTGTAGGCCGTGGCGATAGCTTTCTCGATTTCAGCGATTTCCTCGTCGCTCTTGATGCTACGCTGCTTGACGCAGGCCTTGATGAGCTCCATCGAGGCATAGCGCGTCACGGCGTCGTATTTGATGCCCAGCAGTTCGCTCATTTGGCGAATGATGTCGGCGCGGTAGGGGGGCAGGTAGTGAATCTTGCGGGCCTCGCCTATGGTCTTGGTGCAGAGAGTCTTGAGGGCTTTGAGGTCGCCGCTGTTGTCGACGCCCACGCTGGCGGCCAGCTCCTTGACGCTGGGCAGCGGACCCGTCCAGATGATGTCGTCGATGTCGTAGTCGTTGACGAAGATGTAGTCGCGACCGTTGTCGCAGTCGAGCACGCCGACCAGGTCTTCGCGCTGAAGACCAAAGAAATAGAGGAACGTGCTGTCCTGGCGGAACCAGTAGGTGTTGTCGGTGTAGTTGCAGGGGGCCTCGTGGTTGCCGGCGATGATAATCAAGCCGTGGCCGATGTCCTTGCGGAGCTGCTCACGGCGTGCAATATAAGTCTCTTTTTTGAACATAACTGTTTTATTTTATTTGTTTTACTTCTATTTTCTTCCGCCGCTTATCCAGGCGTCGGGACGTGTTGTCGTCGCCATTGTGCCGGCCCTTTTGCCGACGTCAGGCTCGCGACATTTGTTTTTAACGTCCAAAAGAGTTATTTATTGTATTGCCCTTCGTCAAATGTTAAATTTTAACATTTCGACTCGAAAAAACGCCATTTTTTTGCCGTCGTAACATCCTGTTTTCCATATACCATCTTCTTACCAAATTCTACCAAAGTTCTTATCAAGTTCTTACCAAACTCTACTTCAGTAGAAGATAATAAGGTTTTAATCAGTATTTTATAAGGGTTAAATTTGGCGCAATTCAGGTGCTTGTTTTTGGTAGCGTTTTGCAAGTGTTTTATAATCAGTAATATACAAATGTTAAAATTTATTTCTGAAAAATGTATGGATTTTAACATTTGCGTTGTTGTTTTTGGCTTCGGTTTTTCTGTTCGGAAACGGAGTGTCGGAGAATGTAAAAAAATATTTTTCAGTTATTTTGCCTCGGATTGGCTTTTTGTTCGTATCTTTGCATCCCCAATAAACAAAAAAACTGATATAAAATGAGTGCAAATTGCTATAAATTAAACCCTAACCGCCTTGTGGCGTTTCTCCAAAAACCCGCAAGCGAATTTACCCGCAACGACATTATGCGTGTGATTGAGGAGATGGAAATCGAGATGGTCAATTTCCGCTATATGGCCCACGATGGCCGCCTGCACACGCTCAACTTCGTGATTAACAGCTATGACCATATCCGCGACGTGCTGACTTCGGGCGAGCGCGTGGACGGCAGCAGCCTGTTCCCCTTCCTCGAGGCCGGCAGCTCGGACCTTTACGTCATCCCGCGTTTCCGCACGGCATTCATCGACCCCTTTGCCGAAATCCCGACGCTCGACTTGCTGTGCAATTTCTACACCAAGGACGGCGAGCCCTTTGAGATGGCTCCGGAATACACGCTCCACAAGGCCGGCGAGGCTTTCCGCAAGGCTACGGACGGTATGGAGTTTGAGGTGATGGGCGAGCTGGAATACTACGTCATCGCTGACAAGCAGGACGACTATCTGCCTGCAGACCAGCGCGGTTACCACGCTTCGATGCCGTTCTGCAAATTCGAGGAATTCCGCACCGAGGCGATGAAACTTATCGCCGAATGTGGCGGCCTGATCAAGTACGGCCACAGCGAGGTGGGCAACTTCACCGTGGGCGACACGATGTACGAGCAGAACGAAATCGAGTTCCTGCCGACCTATCTGGAAGACGCTGCCGACCAGCTGGTTATAGCCAAATGGATAATGCGCGAACTGGGTCATCAGTACGGCATCACGGTCACTTTCGCTCCCAAAATCACTGTCGGCAAGGCCGGTAGCGGTATGCACATCCACACCCGCATCAGCAAGGACGGCAAGAATATGTACGTCGGCGAAAACGGCCTGACGGACGTTGCCCACAAGGCCATTGCCGGTATCCTGAATCTGGCCGGTTCGCTGACCGCCTTTGGCGACACCAACCCGACGAGCTATTTCCGCCTGGTGCCCCATCAGGAGGCCCCGACCAACATCTGCTGGGGCGACCGCAACCGCAGCGCTATGGTGCGCGTGCCCCTGGGTTGGACCAAGGGCAGCGGCAATATGATGGCCCACTGCAACCCGCTGGAAGCCAACGATCCCGTCGATTTCAGCTACAAGCAGACCATCGAGCTGCGCACCCCCGACGGCAGCGCCAACGTCTATCTGCTGCTGGCCGGTATGACCGTCGCCGCCCGCCACGGCTTCGAGATGGAGAACGCCGTCCAGTATGCCAAGGACCGCTACGTGAGCGTCAATATCTTTGAGCACGAGGAGGTTCTGAATCGCCTCGACACACTGCCCGACAGCTGCGCTGCCAGTGCCGACCTGCTGGAGCGCGACCGCGCCATCTATGAAGAGAAAGGCGTCTTCGCTCCGCAGCTTATTGACGGCATTATCAAGGATTTGCGTTCGTTCAACGACCGTACCCTGCGCGCCGAAATCGGCAACGATTCCGACAAGATTCTGGAACTGGTCAAGACTTTCATCCACTGCGGTTGACAGTAAAAAAACAAGCCTTCCGTGCAATAAAACGGCACGGAAGGCGTTACTTTGAAAACAAATGCTTTATTAATCAATTAATCAATTAAAACAATCAATTATGAAAAAACTTATTTTTGCAACCTTGATGACTTTCATTATGGTTGGTTTCGTTTCCTGCTCGAAGGACAAACTTGAAGGTACCACTTGGAAGGCAACCATCACCGAAACAGAAGATGACTTCACATTGACAATGGACCTCACCATCGCTTTCACCAGCGACAAGGAGGGCACGATGACAATGTCGGCTTTAGGCTTCACTGAGACGGAAAACTTCACCTATACCTTTGACGGCGAGAAAGGTGTGATGACGGGTGTTACTCCCGATGAGGACACCGGCGAGCTGCTATCTATTGAATTCACAGTCGATGGCGACGAACTTTCGATTACCGAAGATGGTGAGACCGTTGTCTTCAAGAAACAGAAATAAACTTTTTGGAATTCAGAATCAGCCCTGACGTGTCTGCGTCGGGGCTTGACCAAACAGAAATAATGTTTTTTAACCACAACGATATGAGCTCCGGCCGCGTAGTCGGGGCTCTTTTTTAGATTGTATGGCATATCTTCTTGACGATGAGCAGGTTGGTTTTCCTGATCCGCGGCTTAGCGAGGAAGACGGTTTCCTTGCCGTGGGTGGCGGTATGGGTCCCGAATGGCTGTTGAATGCCTACTATATGGGCATCTTCCCGTGGTATGACGACGACGAAGGTTCGCCCTACTGGTATT
>JAFWYO010000013.1 GCA_017517715.1 Bacteroidales bacterium | reverse complement strand
CGGCTCGACGTCGCCCTCGGCGGACAAGGTGCACCGCTGGTGCCCATCGGCGACCGACTGCTCTTCGGACAATACGACTGCTGCATCAACCTGGGCGGCATTGCCAACATCTCTTACGAACTCAACGGCGAGCGCATCGCCGACGACATCGCACCGTGCAATATGGCGCTCAACTACCTGGCCGGCAAGCAGGGAATGACCTACGACGCCGGTGGCGAGACAGCTCGTCGCGGAACCGTCATCACGTCGTTGCTGGCACGACTTGAAACACTCGAATACTACCACGTCCCTGCCCCGAAAACACTTGGCAAAGAATGGTTTGAGAAAAGTTTCCTCCCCTATCTGGCACCTTTCGAGAGCCAACCGCTCGAGAACGTTATGCGCACCGTCACCGAGCATATAGCCTTGCGCTTGGCGGCCTCCATCGCCCAAAGCGGCACCGACACCCACCGCGTACTCATCACCGGAGGGGGCGCCAACAACCAGTATCTGCTTGAACTGCTGAAAGAAAAAATAGGCAGCATCGAAATCGAGAGTGCCGACCCTCGCCTGGTGGACTACAAAGAGGCCATCATCTTCGCACTGCTGGCATACCTGCGCATAAACAACAAAACCAACACTTTGGCTTCCGTAACCGGCGCTTCGCGCGACAGCAGTGGCGGCGTCATCTGCGGATAGCGGCACTCACACAAACAGCGAAGCGGCTATGCCGTCGGCCTGCAGCAGCCCTTTGGGTGTAGGCCTGTAGTGGGTTGTCGTTTCTGCTATAAAACCCTCGTCGACAAAACGTTGCGCGCTGCGCGAAAGATGCTCAACGTATTCTGGCGCAACCAGCGACTTGTCGATTCCGTCGACCGTTCGCAGTGCAGTCATCACGTATTCATTATATGCATCCGCTGCCGTCAGCATTTCCTCCTCGTGTGGTATTTCTCCTTTTGAAGCACCTGCAATATAACTATTTACATCCGACATATTCCAGCGCCGCCTCTGTCCGTCGAACGAATGGGCGGCAGCACCGACGCCGATATACGGTGTGCGGTTCCAGTAGCGGCTGTTGTGGCGCGACCTGTAGCCCGGCTTGCAGAAGTTCGACACCTCGTATTGCTCAAAGCCATTGTCCCGACACCACTCCAGAAGCGTATCGTACTGGTCCGCAAGTGTTTCGTCGTCAGCAAGGGCAACACGCCCCATCTCTATCTGGCGTTCCAGAATCGACCCCTTCTCCACAGTCAGCTCATAGCACGACAGATGCTTTACCATACTAATATCCAATACTTTCGACAGCATATCGAGATTCTTTTTCCAGCCGTCGGCATCCTGACCGGGCAGTCCCATAATCAGGTCGACAGATATATTGCCGAAACCGCAATTCGACGCATCGACAATGGCATCCACCGCCTGGCGCGAATTGTGCACCCTGTTAAGCAGGCGCAACTCATCGTCGTTAAACGACTGTACACCAATGCTCAGCCGGTTAAAGAAACCCATTCCCTGCAATCCACGCAGATAGTCGGGCGTCAGGTTCTCGGGGTTGGCCTCAATCGTGACCTCCTCAACCTCCGAAACGTCATAGCATCGCCGTATCGTTTCCACAATCTTCTGCAACTGATGCAAGGGCAGCAGCGTCGGCGTTCCGCCACCGAAATAAATGGTTTTCAGCGGACTGCCACTTTTGCGCATCGCCAATTCACGGCACAGGGCATCGACGTAAGCCTCCGTGTCGCGATGTCCGGCGACGGAATAGAAGCCGCAATAGGTGCACTTATGATGGCAATATGGAATATGAATATAAAGCACGACAGTTTTTGTATTATATCAAAAAAGCGGTCTTGCTTGTCGCAAAACCGCTCTTTCTGGTAGCGGGGACGAGAATTGAACTCGTGACCTCCGGGTTATGAATCCGACGCTCTAACCTGCTGAGCTACCCCGCCGTGAAATCGAGTGCAAAAGTACACATTTTTTGTAATGTGGCAAATTTTTTTCAAAAAAATCTTATCTTTGTAGTCGGATAGCAACTTCGGATATCCTTACAACAAACTAATACCCAGAATAATATGATGGACGAACAAGATAAAAAAACATATTCAAATTTTGATTACGACAGTGCTCTGAACGTGGTCGAAGGGGTAAAACAGCCGGAACAAATCAGCAATTTTTACCTCGAAAAAATGCGCAAAAACAAGCTTCACGAGCCTTCTGTCAACGATCTTGTTGATGGCATTCTGCACGGCGACCGTGTGATGCTTTCGAGAGCAATCACACTGGTCGAAAGTTCGCGCTTCGACCACCGACGCAAATCGCAGGTAATCATCGAACGCTGCATCCCCTACTCTGGCAAGTCCATCCGAATCGGCATCACCGGCGTCCCTGGAGCAGGCAAAAGCACTATCATCGAATCACTTGGCAAGATGCTTACCGCTCTGAACCACAAAGTGGCCGTCCTCGCTATCGACCCCAGCAGCGAACGCTCCAAAGGCAGCATTCTGGGCGACAAGACACGTATGGAAGAGCTCTCCACCGACCCCAATGCTTTTATCCGTCCTTCCCCCTCGGCAGGTTCGTTGGGCGGCGTTGCACGCAAAACACGCGAAATCATCACTTTGTGCGAAGCAGCAGGCTTTGACACCGTCATCGTCGAAACCGTCGGCGTCGGACAGTCGGAAGTGGCAGCACACTCGATGGTCGACTTCTTCCTGCTGCTGCAGCTGGCCAATACCGGCGACGAGCTGCAGGGCATCAAGCGCGGCATTATGGAAATGGCCGATATGATAGCCATCAACAAGAGCGACATCGACATCGAGAAGTCGAAACTCGCGGCGCAGCAGTTCCGCAACGCGCTGCACCTCTTCCCTATGCCCGATTCGCAATGGACAGTCCCCGTCGTCCTCTGCTCGGCATACAGCAAAATGGGGTTGCAGGAAATATGGAACAACATACTTGAATATGTGGCTTTTACGAAGAAAAACGGCTACTTCTACCACAAACGTCAGCAACAAAACCTGCGCATCCTCGACGAAACCATCGAGAACACACTGAAGGAGCGCTTCTACAACACTCCGGGGATGGACGAGAAGCTGGAATCCATCAGGAAGGATATCCTCGAAAACAAAGTCAGCGCCTACGCTGCCGCCGAAAGGCTAATCGACGGAAAGTACTGACATTTAGAACATTTTGAATTTATACTGAAAACTTTATTAAATATATTTCAAACGATGAAAAACAAATCCTTAATAATAGTTGCTGCACTTGCACTCCTCGCATCTTGCAACAGGCCCTACGACACTGTCTATTCGACCTACAAGGACGGCACGCCCAAACTGGTTTTCAACGTCGTCGACGGCAAAGGCGGCGAAGTGGTGCGACTCGGTGAAAAGATGTACTACGAAAACGGCAAAATGATGTACGAGAAGCACTTCGATGGCGACAAGCCGACCGGAACGTGGTCGTTCTACTACGACAACGGCCAGCTCTTTGCCGAAGGCAACTTTGACAAGAACGACTCGATAGGCAGCGGATGGAAGTTGTTCAAAGACAATGGAGAAGACTTCTATACCGACCCCTACGACTCGATGCGCATTCTTGACGTCACTGCCGACCACAGGCCGCTGTCGGTGGCCTACTACAAAGAGGGCGACGAAATGCGATTCCAATTCAACGACAACTACACCATCAACACACGCGGTCAGGTCAAAAACGGACTCAAGGAAGGACGCTGGGAGTTTTTCTATGCCAACGGGCAGAAGATGCTGGAAGCCAACTATTCCAAGGGTATCGAAAACGGCGCCTATAACTCCTACCGCGACAATGGGGTACCATATTTCAGGGGGTTCTACATCAATGGCCAGCGCGCCAATATCTGGGAATTCTACGACGAACAGGGCAACCTGGTGGGCACAAAAGATTTTGACAAATAAGGAGTTAAGGGGAGTTAAGGAGTTAAGGGAAGTTAAGGGAAGTTAAGGGAAGTTAAGGG
>JAFWYO010000204.1 GCA_017517715.1 Bacteroidales bacterium | reverse complement strand
TAGCCGGTGAAATGCCAGCCGGTATCGTTATGGCCAAATGGGAGGAACATCTCGATCCAGTGCTGCGACGTGAGGTAATAGCCTGGTTCATAGAAGATGCAATGCCCGAGACGTGCTCCTATCAGCACCGCCAGAAAAATGTATACAAGCAGCGAGTCGAGGTATTTTGTGTCGACCTTCTCGCGCTTGAACATCTTGGAGAGGATTATGTATCCCAGCAGGAAGGCGAGAAGGAAGCCAAACGAATACCATCGCACTCCGAAGGAGCCGATATGGAAGATGACGGGGTCTACGTTCCAATGAATAACGTTTAGCATTGTTATAGTGGTTTTATTCTATGATCTTTAACCTTTTAACTTTAACCTTTAACCTCTAACCTTTAACCTTTACTTTGCGTAATTCACGGCGCGGGTTTCGCGGATAACGGTGACCTTGATCTGGCCGGGATAGGTCATTTCGCTCTGGATTTGGCGCGACAGGTCGTAGCTCAGCTTGTTGGCTTCGACGTCGCTGACCTTCTCGGCACCGACGATGACGCGCAGCTCGCGGCCGGCCTGGATTGCGTAGGTCTTCACCACGCCGGGATAGGTCATTGCCATCTCTTCGAGCTTGTTGAGGCGGTTGATGTAGGCCTCGACGACTTCGCGGCGGGCGCCGGGACGGGCACCGCTGATGGCGTCGCACACCTGGATGATGGGCGAGAGCAGGCTGGTCATCTCGGTCTCGTCGTGGTGGGCACCGATGGCGTTGCACACGTCGGGGTGCTCTTTGTATTTTTCGGCCAGGCGCATACCCAGTATTGCGTGCGGCAGATCGGGTTCGTTTTCAGGCACTTTGCCGATGTCGTGCAGCAGGCCGGCGCGTTTGGCCAGTTTGGGGTTCAGTCCCAGCTCGGCAGCCATAGTGGCAGCCAGGTTGGCAACCTCGCGGCTGTGCTGCAGCAGGTTCTGGCCGTAGGACGAACGGTATTTCATTCGGCCAACCATACGCATCAGCTCGTGGTTCATATTGTTGATACCGAGGTCGATGCAGGTGCGTTTGCCCACCTCGGCAATCTCTTGTTCGATCTGTTTGCGGGTCTTGGCGACCACCTCTTCGATGCGGGCGGGGTGGATGCGGCCGTCGGTGACCAGCTTGTGCAGCGACAGGCGTGCAATCTCGCGGCGGATGGGGTCGAAGCCCGAAAGGATGATGGCATCGGGCGAATCGTCGATGATGACTTCGACGCCGGTCAGCGATTCGAGGGTGCGGATGTTGCGGCCTTCGCGTCCGATGATACGTCCTTTAACCTCTTCGTTTTCAAGGTTGAATACGCTTACGGTGTTTTCTATGGCGTGCTCGGTGGCGGTACGCTGAATGGACTCGATGACGATTTTCTTGGCCTGCTCGTTGGCGGTCATCTTGGCCTCTTCGACGATGTCCATAATGGTGTTCGACGCTTCGGCGCGTGCGTCGTCGGTCATCATTTCGACAAGCTGTTGCTTTGCCTCGTCGGCGGTAAGGCCTGCGATGTGTTCGAGTTTTTCTATGCTTTGTTTGTAGACCTTTTCGGTTTCTGCCTTGCGCTTGTTGAGGACTTCAATCTGGTTGTTCAGGTTGTCGCTTGCGTTCTTCAGTTCGTTGCTTTTCTTTTGCAGGTCCTCAACCTTCTGGGCCAGAGCCTGTTCGCGCTGTTTCAGTTTTTGTTCCTGCTGCTGCAGCTTGCTGTTGCGTTCGTTGGCCTGCTTGTCGTATTCGCTCTTCATCTGCAGGTATTTCTCTTTGGCTTGCAGGATCTTGTCTTTCTTTATTACTTCGCCTTTCTCTTCGGCGTCTTTGAGCACTTGCTGGCTCTTGCTCAGCAGTTTGTTTCTCAGGATGGTTGTTGTGGCGGCGATTCCTGCGCCGGCACCTACAATCAATCCAATGATAATCATCAGTATTTGCATAATTGTTTTAAATGTTTTTGGGGAATCCGCCGTCCTTGGTACTTTTTCGGCAAAAAACCTGCATCGCTACCCTCCGAGAGTTATGGTAAACTCTGAAACTTTAGGATTTGAGCGCCGGGTGTCTCAGTTGTCTTTGCCCTCCTTCCGGTGAGCTAACCTACCCACCCCTGAGCAAACTCGGTTTGTAAATGGTGTTGAGTTTACAAACTGTTTTGGGTGGGATGCAGGTTGTTATTCAGCATAGAGTCAATCTCTGCTAGTTTCTCTATCAGTTCGTTATCTTTGAATTTAAGGCTGTCCTGTGTCTTTATCAATTCTGTCACTTGCGCCAGCGCCACCATCGCCAGTAGGTCTTGGTTGTCGCGGTGCCCGTACTGTTTCTTGAACATCTTGGCCTGGGCATCTATCAGTGCAGCAGCATTGCGCAGGTGGGTCTCCTCCTGTGGCGCTATCGTTAGCTTGTAGCTGCGTTCCAATATGTTCACTGTAACAGATACGGTTTCCATCGGGTCAGTCCATTTTGGTCAATAACGTCAAACTTTTGTCAATATTCCGGATCAACTGATTGATCTTGAGCTTTATTTCTGCCGAATCGCCCTTTTGAACAAGCGTATTCCTTAGTTTTAGTATTTCAATTTCTTGTTTTAATTCTTCTATTGTTTGTTGTTGGTTTTTAATTGTTTCTGTTTGCTCTTCTTTGCTTTCTGTCAGTTTCGCAATGGTCTCTTCGAGACGGTTGTTCTGTTCAATCAACTGTCTCACTTTGTATTCTATACCGCTTAGTGTCGTCTCAAAGTCGAACATTGTTTTTCTGATAGTTATAACTCAATATAGCGGATGCAAAGTTACAAACTTTTTTCCTTTCGTGGAAATAATTTTAATTAAAAATTTAATTCTGGTTATTTAAATTGTTGAAATTCTGTTATTTGATATTAAGCAAATGACCCATTCGCTCCTGCTTGGTTTTCAGATACTTCTCGTTATATTGGTTCGGTTTGACAACAATTGGAAGTGTCTCGACTATCTCCAGGCCATAGCCTTCGAGGCCTTTGCGTTTTACGGGGTTGTTGGTGATGAGGCGCATTTTCTTTATTCCAAGGTCGCGCAATATCTGCGCACCAATGCCGTAGTCGCGCTCGTCGGCCTTGAAACCCAGCTTCAGGTTGGCGTCGACGGTATCGAAGCCCTGCTCCTGCAAGTGATAGGCTTTCAGCTTGTTGACCAATCCGATGCCGCGGCCCTCCTGGCTCATATAAAGTATCAGGCCTTTTCCCTCTTTTTCAACCATTTCCATAGCGCTGTGCAGCTGTTTGCCGCAGTCGCACTTGCAGCTGCCAAAGATGTCGCCGGTGGCGCAGCTGGAATGCACGCGAACCATCACTGGCTCGCCCTCTTTCCATTCGCCTTTTTTTAGGGCCAGATGCGTGGCTCCGTTGTTCAGCTGCGTGTACGCAATCAGCTGGAAATTACCCCATTCTGTGGGCAGGAATACCTCTTCCTCCTTGCGGATCATCGATTCGTGAGTGATGCGGTAGGATATCAGGTCTTTGATGGTGATGATTTTGAGGCCGAATTTCTTGGCCACTTCCTGCAGCTGCGGCATACGGGCCATCGTGCCATCGTCGTTGATGATTTCTATCAGGGCACCGCAGGGACGCAGTCCGGCCAGGCGAGCCAGGTCGACAGCCGCTTCGGTGTGGCCGGCACGCACCAGCACACCGCCGTCGCGGGCGCGCAGCGGGTTGATGTGGCCCGGGCGGCCCAGGTCGTCGGCTTTGGTCGACGGGTCGGCTAAAGCCTTGATAGTCATTGCACGGTCGTGCATACTGACGCCCGTCGTGCAGCCGTTGCCCAGCAGGTCGACAGTCACCGTGAAGGGGGTGCCCAGCAGCGACGTGTTGTCGTGCACCTGCATATCGAGGTTCAGTTCGTGGCAGCGTTGTTCTGTGACAGGTGCGCAGAGCACACCGCGACCGTTTTTGAGCATAAAATTGACCTTCTCGGGGGTCACTTTTTCGGCTGCTATGATGAAATCTCCTTCATTTTCACGGTCCTCGTCGTCCACAACAATCACAAATTTGCCCTCTTTGAAATCCTCTATTGCTTCTTCTATCGTGTTGAGTTTAAATTCCATAAGTTAAAAATAGTGGTATTATATATTAAAGTATCAAATATGCAAAGATACGACAAAAAAGCCGTATGTGTGAATTTTTTTTTCGCAGACCATTTTTTGTTTCATTTTTTTTGTAATTTTGCAAATTGAAAACAATGACAACTATGAAACGCGGAAAACAGATTTGTAACCAGCTAAAGGCTGTACGTCAGCATATTGCTGACGAAAACGGCATCCCATTCTCGGTCAAGGAGTGTACCCACAAGGGCGACTGCCGCGGCACCTGTCCGCGCTGCGAGGCCGAGGTGCGCTATCTTGAACAGGCTCTTGCCCAGCGCATTTCGTTGGGCAAGGCGGCCACGGTGGCTGGGCTGACGCTCTCGCTTACCGCCTGCGGCGGTGGCGGCGAGCCGACGCTGCGGGTCGATACGCCTGTGCAGGGCGAGGCTTCGCATTTTTTGTGCGACACTGCTGTTGCCGATACGTCGTTGGTGTCGGATTCACCTGACGATGTGATTGTTAC
>JAFWYO010000203.1 GCA_017517715.1 Bacteroidales bacterium | reverse complement strand
GTGGGAACTGGAAATGTATGCTTTCGGTCGAAATCTCGTCGACATTGATCGTCTCCATCCGTTCCAGCATCTTGATGCGCGACTGCACCTGTTTCGACTTTGTGGCCTTGTAGCGGAAGCGTTCGATAAATGCTTCTATCTGAGCCACCTGCCTCTGCTGGTTGGTGAGTGACGCCATCTACGAGGCGCGCCGTTCCTGCATCTGCACAACGTATTCGGAATAAGGCACTTTGTAGTCGTATATCCTGCCGGCCGTGATTTCGATGGTGCGTTTGGTGATGTTGTCGAGGAACGTGCGGTCGTGCGACACCAGCACCACGGCGCCGTCGTAGGTCGACAGGTAGTTCTCGAGCCATTGTATCGATTCGATGTCGAGGTGGTTGGTGGGCTCGTCGAGCAGGATGAAGTCGGGATGTTTCAGCAGCAGTTTGGCCAGTTCGACACGCATCTGCCATCCGCCGCTGAATTCGGCCACAAGGCGGTCGAAATCGGAATGCTCGAAACCGAGTCCGAGCAATATCTTTTCTGCCATTTCGCGACGGTTCGAGCCGCCAAGCAGGGCGATGTGTTCCGTAACCTCGTTCAGTCGCGTCAGCAGTCGTTCGTAGTCCTTCGATTCGTAGTCGTCGCGTTCGGCCACTTCGGTCGTAAGTCGTTGCTGTTCAGCTTCGAGCGAGTCGATTTGGTCGAAAGCAGTCATCGTTTCAGCGATGACGGTACCTATCGTGTCGGGCACCATCTCCTGTGGCAGATAGCCCACCGTTTGGCCTGATGCAATGACTATGTTGCCCGTTTCGGGCTCCTGTTGCCGGCAAAGGATTTTCAGAAGTGTCGACTTGCCGGCGCCGTTCTTGCCCACAAGGCCTATGCGGTCGCGGTCGCCGATATTGAAGGTCACGCCGTCGAAGAGGTTGACGCCTGTAAACTGAACTGAAAGATTATTGACTGATATCAAGACTGGTAGGTTTGAAGGTTTTGTAAACTGAAAAAGGCGAACAGAATGTCCGCCTTGTATTAGTTAATGAATCGTTGGCTTAGTTGAGCTGGAACTGTACAGGCAGGGTGAACTCGGTACGCACAGCCTTGCCGCTCTGCTTGCCGGGTTTCCACTTGGGCATAGCGTTGACGACGCGGAGGGCTTCCTTGCCGCAACCACCACCGATTTCGCGGGCCACGGCGGCCTTGGTGATGCTGCCGTCCTTTTCAACCACGAAGCGGATAATAACGGTTCCGGTGATGTTGTTGTCGCGAGCCACATCGGGATACTTGATGCTTTCGCCAAGATATTTGTACAGAGCCTCTTCGCCGCCAGGGAAACTGGGGTATTCCTCGACGAAGACGAAGATTTCCTCTTCTTCTACGGTTTCCTCACCTCCCACGTCGGTGATGACCACTTCTTCCTGCTGCTTGTTGGCGTTGTCGCCAGCGTCAACAATACCGAGCTCGTTCTTGATATCGGCGTCATCGTCCACCACTTCAAGTTCGGTAGTGACTTCAGGTTCAGGCTGTTCGGGTTCCGGTTCGGGAATATCCTGCTCCTCCTGTGTCTGGATGATTTCCTCTTCCATTTCGGTCGAAACCATCTGCTGGGCAAAACCGCTGTCCTTCTTGTCGGTGCTTCTGAGGTTGAAAGCAACCAGAACGAGGGCCAGAATTGTCACCAAACCAATCTCAAGATGCAGACCTTTCTTTTTTTCGAGGTCGGCTTTCTCTGATTTTTTTGCTTCCATATTATTAATTTTTAATTATTTATTCTATGTTTTTTGCCTCTTTTGAGGCTTCTTTTCACACTGCTAAATTACATATTTTTTCTGACTTGTCAACAATCTTTTGTAAAAAAATATTCCTCTTCTGTGCATTTGTTGTCTAAATGTCTGATGTAGAGCGCTGTTTCTGTACAAAATTTTTCTATTCCCTTTTTCTTCTCCTTTCGCCCGCGCAACCCCACACTACTGAAGTGGACCCGGCAGGGCCGTTCCTATATCGTTCCTATATCGTTCTTATATCGTTCTTATATTTTTATATAGGAACGATATAAGAACGATATAAGAACGATATAGGAACGGGCGGAGCAGGTGTTGGCAGGAGCCCTTGCAAAGACGTCGAGGTTTTTGCCTTGGCCGAAGGTTATGATTTGCTGTTATATGGCTGGAGATGTGTTGTTTACGCCGTAACCGAAGAGGGCGAAGTCGCCGCGCAAGGGGTCGTCGGGGAAGATGGTGGCGAGGGTGTCGCTCAGCCGGCGCGCCGCGCTCATCGAGGCGGTGCCCGAAGTCAGCAGTCCGAGGCGGACGGACTGCGAGAGGACGTGCGTGTCGAGGGGCATAATCAGCGTGCGGCGGTCGATGAAGCCGGCCCACAGGCCCAGGTCGACGGGCGAGCCGCTGCGCACCATCCAGCGCAGGAACATACACACGCGCTTGCAGGCCGACGTGGTGTCTTTGGGCACGACGACGCTGACGCCGGCCGACGCGAAATGGCGGCAGATGGCTTCGACGGCACTCAGTCCGTCGTCGGCATTGGCCCTGACGTATTCGCCTAAGGTGCCGTGCCGCTCCATCAGCTGGCTGTAGGCGCTGAAAAACTGATACATACAGCCGTTGTTGTAGAGCCGGTAGAAGCACCCCTTGTCGTCGGGTCGGAAATGCTGGGCGAAGTCGCCGTTGCGCAGCCAGCGGTCAATTTCGCCGCCGCTCCACTGCAGCAGTTGTCCGATTTTGGGCATAAACTGCTTGCGGCTGCCGTAGCTAAGCACCGATGCCACGAATGCCATAGCCTCTTGGTTTTCTGCGCCTTCGACCTGGTGCATCCAGTATGAGGGGTCGCCGATGATGAAGTCGGCCGTCTCGTAGCGTTCGGCCAGGTCGCGCAGAAGCTGCGCTGTCGCGGTGTCGACGGATGTGCTCATTTCACAATTCTATAGTAATTCTCTTTGCGCGGACGGGCCGGAGGCAGCGGCTTGGCGGGATAGCCGAGGGCCAGGGCGCCGACGCCCATCAGGCCTTCGGGCAGTCTGAGCTGCGACATCAGCTGGCGGCCTTCGTCAGTGTCGAACATCTGCCGCTCGCGGTTTATCCAGCAGCTGCCCAGTCCGATGGCGTGGGCGGCGTTCATCATATTGCCCAGCACCAGCGTGCCGTCGGCGAAGCCGTTGGGCCAAATGTCTGGGCGGGAGCAGAAGACGAGGACGATGGTGGGCGCGTCGTAGTAGGGGTTGCCCTCCTGCTCGGTAAACATAGAGTTCATCCTCACCAACTGGCTGATTATCGTCGGGTCCTGCACGGCCACAATCCAAGGATCCTGGCGGTTCATTCCCGTCGGGGCGTAGGTGCCGGCGTCGAGTACGGCGCGGAGTTCGTCGTCGCTTATCTGTTCGGCCTTGAAGGCGCGCACGCTGCGCCGCGTGCGCAAGGCTTTGAGTATTTCGTTGTCCATATTATATATGTAGATGTATTAGATGTTGAAATGTTTATATGAATAAAATCTATTGTCCTTTAACTTCCCTTAACTTCCCTTTAACTTCCCTTAACTCTCCAGTGCGTCGTCGATGATCATTTCGTAGAGTTGCGCGGTCGAGATGCCCATTGCGCGGGCCTGCTTGGGGACGATGCTTTCGGCGCTTTGGCCTGGGATGGTGTTGACTTCGAGGAAGGTGAGGCGCTGGCGCTCTTCGTCGTAGATGTAGTCGAAGCGGACCACGCCGCGGCAGTTGAGGAGGTCGTAGAGCTTGGATGAGACGTCCTGGATCTCGTCGGCGATGCTGGCGTCGACGTTGGCGGGGGTGACTTCGTCGGAGAATCCGTCGTATTTGGCGGCATAGTCGAAGAATTCGTGGTTGCCGAGGGGTATGATTTCGGTGATGGGGAAGACGTATTTTTTGCCGTGGATTTTCATCACGCCGCAGTCGAATTCGCGGCCCTGGACGAACTCTTCGATGAGGACGGCGTCGTCTTCGGTGAAGGCCTCGTCGACGGCGGCCATCAAATCCTCGGGGCGTTTCACCTTGGTGGTGGCCACGCTGCTGCCACCCGAGGCGGGCTTGACGAAGACGGGATAGCCCAGCCGTTCGGCGATGTCGCGCTGGTCGACGTGCTGCCCCTTGTAGTAGAGGCGCGATTTGGCCACTTTGACGATGTGGTAACTGCGCACCACGGCGTTGCAGTAGCCTTTGTTGAAGGTGAGCGACGAGGTGTAGAATCCGCAGGTGGTGTACTTGATGCCCAGCAGGTCGAAGTAGCCTTGCATTACGCCGTTTTCGCCGGGGTTGCCGTGGATGATGATGAAGGCAAGGTCGAAGTGCACCTTCTGTCCGTTGTCAGTGACGGTGAAGTCGGCGCGGTCGATGGGGCGGTGGCTGCCGTCGTCGGCCAGCCAGTACCATTGCTGGCGGTCTATGGTGCCGTCGGTGAGCTCGCCGACAACGATCTTGTAGACGTTGTATTTGTTTTTGTCCAGCGATTCGTAGACCTGGCAACCGCTGTTGATGGATATCTGATGCTCGCCAGAGAAGCCTCCCATTACAAGTGCTATGTTTTTCATTGTGAATTGTTTTTTTGCGATTGGTGATTGGTGATTGGTGAATTGCGATTAGTGAATTGTGAATTGTGACCAGTGATACGTATTGTCCCTTAACTTCCCTTAACTTCTTTAACTTCCCTTGACTTCCCCATAATCATCCTCCCTTAGTATTGTCCGGTGTGCTGTGCGGCGGTTTTCGCTGTCGTATTGGTCGCAGAGGTCGATGGTGGATTGGTTCATTGTGGCCATTTGCAGCCGCTGCCAGACGATTTGTTCGGCCAATGCGGAGGGGTGGGAGAGGTCGTCGGCATAGAAACGGTAGTCGCGCAGTTCGTCGACAACGATCTCGTAGGCAGGGAAGTAGTCGGCGCCGAACTGCCTGCACAGTTGGTCTATGGCCAGAAGGAGGGCCGCTTTGCCCAGTTGGTTGCCGTGAGCGCCGTAGGCATTGTGCCGCACGGGACTGACGGTGAAGAGCACCTCGAAGTTGTTTTGCTGCAGGCGTTGCATCAGCGGTGTCCAGGCAGCGACGATTTCGTCGACAGAGGCCATCTGGAGGCTGAAGTGCTTCGACGGCAATTTGTGGCAGTTGGCAACGACGAGGCCGTTGTCCTGAAGCTCGTAGTAGTGGGCCGAGCCGAAGGTGACGATGATTTGGCGGCATTGGCCGAGAAAGTGGTGCGCCTTGGATATCATCGTGTTGCAGGCGTTGATGCATTCGTCGGGGCTTTTCCGCGAAAAAGCGCCGTGGTGGAGCCAGGAATGCCAGAACCCGTCGTGCTCTACCAGAACGCTGCTGTCGATGGGGCGATTGTCGAGGCAGCGCTGAAGGGCTTCGGCAATTGACAAGGGGTTGTACAGTATGCCGAAGGGATTGAGAATGGTGTCGAAATGCAGATCGGACATCCGCCGGCC
>JAFWYO010000202.1 GCA_017517715.1 Bacteroidales bacterium | reverse complement strand
GTTCTTATATCGTTCCTATATAAAAATATAAGAACGATATAAGAACGATATAGGAACGATATAGGAACGGGCGGAGCGGGTGGCCGTCGAAGTCGTCTTCGGGATACGACATAAGCGGGGCACCTGCATTCAAACGTTTTTAGTCCAACCGTGTCATAATCAAAAAAATTATGTAAATTTGCACTTCATAAACAATCAGTGCCCTCTGTCAATTAACAAACACAGCGCATTATGAACCAGTGTCTTAATTATTTTTAACCAACTATGGCGCATAGCGAAACTGACATACTCTTTATGCGGCGGTGCCTGCAGCTGGCGGCCTGCGGATTGGGGCGCGTGCGGCCCAACCCGATGGTGGGCAGCGTCATCGTCAAGGACGGCCGCATCGTCAGCGAGGGGTTCCATCAATACCACGGCGGATGGCACGCCGAGCGCAACGCCATTCTGAAAGCGGAAAGCGGAGAGCGGGAAACGGATGTCGACCTGCGCGGGGCCACACTTTATGTCAATCTCGAGCCCTGCTCGCATCAGGGGCTGACGCCACCCTGCGCCGACCTCATTGTCGAGAAGGGCATCGGCCGCGTGGTCTGCTGCAACGACGACCCCAACCCGCTTGTGTCGGGTCGCGGATTCGCCAAGCTTGAAGCTGCCGGCATCGAGGTGGTGCGCCACGTCCTCGAAGACGAAGGACGCGAGCTGAACCGCCGCTTCTTTACTTTTTTCGAGAAAAAACGGCCTTACATTATCCTGAAATGGGCAGAGACGGCCGACGGATATATGGCGCCGCTCGGCGAAAACGAAGAGAAAAACAGCGCGCAAGGTTTGCCCCTTGCAACCGACGCCTCGTGTCCTAAAGGAGCCAACATCCTGAGCACCAAAAGCTACTGGATCAGCAGCGAGAGCCAAAACAGGCTGAACCACCGCTGGCGCACCGAGGAGGCCGCCATCCTGGTAGGTTCGCAGACTTTTATCGACGACCGTCCGCAACTGACTGCTCGCCATTTCGTTGGACTTCAGCCGCTTCCGGTGGTCCTCGACCGTCGCGGACGGCTGCAGGATGTGCCAGAGCACTGGCTGCATCTGCAATGCCAGTCACTGCAGGAGGCTATGGGTGTGCTTTTCGAGCGCAAAATCCAATCGCTCATCGTCGAAGGCGGCCGCAGAGTGCTTGACGCATTCATTGCCGAAGGCCTATATGACGAAGTGCGGATTTTGCGCGGCAACGCGCGTTTCGGCAAAGGCCTCCCCGCCCCAACCATACCCCCGATATCCGACAACAGATTGCATATCAATTCATAAACTTTTCAAGACTTATGAAACAGAAATGTACAACAAAATTATTCGCCATTCTTGCCGTTGCCTGCATCTTCGTTATGGGGTGTCGCGAAGAGAACGACGACGAAGTATTCACTGCCCTAACCCAGGACTATAACGACAGCAAAGATTACATCAGCGGAAGTATGGTCTTTTGGAGCGATGGCGACGCTGTGCGAATCAACAATGGGACATACACTATAGCCGTCGATAACGGCGACAGTCACAGAGCCACCATCAACGCCGAAGGTGTAACCGCCCTGGGCGGCGAATACTATGCTGCCTACCCCGCCGACATCTCAAACGTCGTCAGCGCCGGGCATATAACCTTCAGCCTGCCACAAGAAGAAGTATACATCGAAAGCGACGGCAAACAGGTCATACACAGCGTTATGGCTGCCAAGTCGGACAACAGGACTTTTAAGTTTCAGAACCTCTGTGCCCTGCTGCATTTCAAGGTCAACGCCAGCGGAGGCGGAATTGGAGACAAGCTGCTTGCCATTGAGGTCGAGACCGACAAGCCTATGTGGGGCACCATAACGGCCGAATATGGCGACAGCCAGTGGCAGGTTACATCGGTGAGCGGCACCGACGCGACAAAACGCACCCTGCGGTTCGCCACACCGCTGGTTCTCAGTGATTCAGAAAAAGACATATACCTTATTGTTCCTCCCGTAAGCGGAGCGGATACCTTCACTTTGCGAATGATTGTCGACGACGGTTCCGTCAAGGTTTTCGAAAAAACACGCACCGCGTCAACATCCTTTGCCAGCGGCACGCTGTGGCATTTCAACGACGTCAACACCTACACCGGCACAGCAATGAAATATGGCACCGACGAAGTTGCCACGGTCACCAACGGAAGCGAGGACCATCCATACCTCGTCTATTCGTCTGAAAACTGGACTGCGCTGGCATCCAGTATGGGAACGAACGGGAAACACATAACCCTTGCCAACGACATCAACGTCGGCAGCACCTTGGACCGTGAATTCAAAGCCATCCTCGACGGCAACGGCCACACCATAACCCTTACCACACAAAACATCTCGCTCTTCGGCACCATAAACGGCGGCACAGTCAAGAACTTGACACTGGCAGCAACGAATGATGTTATTTCACCAAGATTAATAGTAAATGAGGATCCTCGATATTATGGAGCATTAGCCGGCAGAGCTCTATCTGGCAGCACTTTAACAAATTGCATAAACAAAGTGAATATAAAATGTGATACCACTCGTTCCAAAGTATATATTGGAGGATTATGTGGATATGCAACAGGTTCCCAAATTATCAATTGCCATAATTACGGAAGAATTTCCACAAATGCTCTATATGTTGGAGGTGTATTTGGATATGTTAGTAGCCCAACAGAATTTTCTAATTGCACCAATAGTGGCGACATAACAATTAAAACAACTTCTGGGACCATTTTCACTTCCAATATAGGAGGAATTGTGGGCTATTTATCTGGGGACATAGTTGTCACAGATTGTCATAATTCTGGAGATATTAACATTTTGAACCCATCCACCTCATTAGTTTCAAACTATGGTGGCATAATAGGGACGACCTCTTCTAATGTAAATCGATGCAGTAATACTGGAAAAATTGAATGCACAGCGAATGGCTCAACTATGTATTTTGGCGGAGTCGTTGGTAATTACAGCCTAACAAACAATTTACGTTGTATTTCAAACAGCTGCAACGAAGGCGATATAATTGTCCCCTATGGAACATCTGGTAAATTTGTCGGCGGTCTCATTGGCAGAAATGCACGTATGAATATTAATAATTGCTACGCCTTTTGTGCATTACAAGGCACAACTGTAGCAGGTATAACTACAGATGGAGCATCTATAAACAACAGTGATGTTGTTATTTCCAATTGCTATTATTTCGGGACAATCACTAGCACTTCATCTGCTTATGGCATAGCAGGAGAATCCAACGTTTCTTACAAATTCATAATCGACCATTGCTACTATCCAAGCGGATATAACCTATGCGGTACAAACAGCACCTACAACAGCTACAACGCCACGCTCAGCAACGCTACGACGCTTTCGGCAGGAGGCAACCTGTACGATACATTGAACGGCAATCCGCAACCAGGCTATTTACGCTGGAAAAACAGCACCAGCGCACCTATACACGTTGTTTTCGATAACTGACAAACGCAAATTTCTACAACACAAACGCCTAAATCCTCTTTACAACGACAAAACCCTACATCGAGATGTTCGACGACACCTACCATACCATCAAGGCACCCTCCGAGGGGCTCTACAAAGAAAAAGGCAGCAAGTTCCTGGCTTTTGCCTTCCCCGTGCGCACCGTTGACGAAATCAAGGCGCACCTCGACCGGCTGCGCAAGGACTACTTCGACGCGCGCCACCACTGCTACGCCTACATCCTCGGTCCCAACAAGGACGCCTTCCGCGCCAACGACGACGGCGAACCAAGCGGCACCGGCGGACGCCCCATCCACGGCCAGCTGCTCAGCGCCGACCTTACGGACACGCTTATCGTCGTGGTGCGCTATTTTGGCGGCATCCTGCTCGGTGCCAGTGGATTGGCCAACGCCTACAAGACCGCCGCGCGCGATGCCATCCAAAACGCCACCATCGTCGAAAAGACCATCAACATCCGCTACCGCCTGCATTTCGAATATGCCGCGATGAACGACGTGATGCGCATCATCAAGGATTTCGGCCTTGTGCCGCAAAATCAGGATTTCAACCTCGACTGCCGCCTCGACGTCGAGGTGCGCCAGTCCGAAAGCGTGCGCTTCTACGATGCCGTGATGAACCTTCGTACCGTAAAAATAGAACCACTATGAAAAAGTTGCCCACACTTCTGTTTTTCGTTTTCGTCTTCGTTTTCGTCCCGCAAGCCCAGCAGGTCGAAGCCAACTGGAAATCAATCAACGAGCGCGGCTACCCGCAGTGGTTCGGCGACGCCCGACTGGGCATATTCGTCCATTGGGGCCTCTACAGCGTGCCGGCCTACGCCAGCAAGGAGGGCTACGGCGAGTGGTTCTACCGCGGCCTGATGACGGGCGACAGCGGGCGCCGCCGCATTATGAGCCTCTATGCCGACACCACGCTGCCCGTCTTCGAGCAGTATGCCGAACTGACAAAGCACTGGAAAGCAGAGCTGTGGCAGCCCGATGAATGGGCGCAGCTGTTCCGCGACGCCGGGGCGCGCTACGTGGTTCTCGTCACCAAGCACCACGACGGCTACTGCCTGTGGGACAGTCCCCAACAGCCCACGTGGAACAGCACCGTCAGCGGCCCGCGCCGCAACATCGTCGAGGAACTCACCACCGCCGTGCGCCGCAAGGGGCTCAGGATGGGCTTCTACTATTCGCTGCCCGAATGGAGCAACCCGCGCCACATCTGGATGCAAGACCCGCCCAAGAAGATTGGCGACTATGTCGACAACTATATGGTTCCGCAGTTCAAGGAGCTCGTCGGCCGCTACCGTCCCGACCTCATTTTCACCGACGGCGACTGGCTGAACAGCGCCGAGCAGTTCCGCTCGGCGGAGCTTATCAGCTGGTACTACAACACCATTGGCCCCGATGCCATAGTCAATGACCGCTGGGGCAGCGGCACGCAGCACGGCTTCCGCACGCCCGAATACAGCGCCGGCCTCAGCGGCCAGGGCAACCGCCCCTGGGCCGAATGCCGCGGCATAGGGCGCAGCTTCGGCTTCAACCGCAACGAGGATGTTGCCAACTTCCTCACCGACCGCCAGCTGATACAGCATTTCTGCGAGCTCGTCGCCGCCGGCGGAGGGCTGACCCTCAACGTAGGTCCGATGGCCGACGGCACCATTCCGTTTATCCAGCAGGAGCGTCTGCTGGCGCTGGGCCGTTGGCTGAAAATCAACGGCGAAGCCATCTATGGCTCCGAGCCCCCCGACGACGGATGGCGCTGCCAGTCAGTGAAGATTACCCAAGAATACAAACGCATAGTCAAGTGGCTGCCCGTCAGCGACAGTATCGACTTCGACTGGGTGCGCAACTCGCCCGACCCCACCATCGCCGTCGACGACTTCAGCGTCATCTGGGAGGGCACCGTCACCGTTCCGGCCGACGGCACCTACACCCTCCGCGCCGAAGCCGACGACGAAATCATCGTCACCCGTGGCGACGACACCCTGCTCTACTACAACAAGAACTGGGCCGAAAACGACCGCGCCACGAAGACACTGAAACTCAAACAGGGACAGGAGCTGCCACTCAAAGTCCACTTCCGCGAGAAGGACCTCGAAGCCTCGGCCCGCCTGCTGTGGAGCAAGGATGGCGGCCAGTTCGTGCCCGTGCCGTCGGCGTGGAGAGGTATGGCCAGCTCGTACCAGACCACGCGCTGCTTCACGCGCCGCGGCGACGCCTTCTATATCTTGCTTTTCGACCGTCCCGGCCAGCAGGTCGAGGAGCATT
>JAFWYO010000201.1 GCA_017517715.1 Bacteroidales bacterium | reverse complement strand
GGGGGGCGGGGGGGGGGTTTTTGGCTGGGGGGGAGTTTTGGGCTGGGCGGGAGGTTTTGGCTGGGCGGGAGGGGTTATTTGATGCGGCAGGTGAGGAGCGGGCGGCCTTGGAGGGTGCCTTCGAGGGTGTCGCCGACGGCTACGGGACCGACGCCGGCGGGGGTGCCGGTATAGATGAGGTCGCCGGTGCGAAGCAGCATAAAATCAGAGATATAGGAAATCATACGGTCGACGCTGCACAGCATATCGCGCGTGTTGCCGCTTTGCAGCGTTTCGCCTGCGCGCGACAGCGAGAACGAGAGGTTCTGGATGTCGCCGCCCAGTTCGGCAAGCGGGACGAAATCGCTGAGCACTGCCGAGCCGTCGAAGCCCTTCGAGAGGGTCCACGGCAGCCCTTTGGCTTTGGCCTCGGCCTGCAAGTCGCGCGCCGTGAAGTCGATGCCGAGGGCCACGGAGCTGTAGTACTTGTGCGCAAAACGTTCGTCGATGCTCTTCCCCACCCTGTCGATACGGACAACCACTTCGGTCTCGTATTCAATGCGTTGGCTGAATTCAGGATAGAAGAACGGCTGGTTTTTGAGCAGCAGGGCACTGTCGGGCTTGAGGAAAAAGGAGGGCGAGAGGGCCTGCTGCGACCCACGCTCATATTGCGGCGCACCCATTTCGGCCGCGTGCTGACTGTAGTTGCGGGCTATGCAGATGATTTTCATTTCGTTAAGCGCAGATTTAAGATTCGGATGCTGCTGATCGGGTCGCTCCCGATTTCGCTATCCATCACCTATTGTCCGAATGTGCTTCAGCCTTCGAACTTGAGTTTCAGGGCCTGCAGTTTTTCCTGGTCCTTGCGGCGTTTTTCTTCCACAATGCGGCGCTGCACCTGCATCACGACCTGCTTGGTGGAGAGCGGGAAGTCGGCCTTCATCATCCAGTCGTAGTAGGCCGGTTCCTGATTGAACACCTGTTCGAGGGTCTTGCCTTTGTGCTTGCCGAAATTAAACACCTCGCGGTGCTGCTTGTCGTAGCCGATGTGGCCCACGAGGTCGGCCCACTGCGCGTTGCCCGAAAATTCGCTCAGGGCCACGATATCGTTGACGACGGGCGTCGTCGTCTTGCCGTCGCGGTCGGTATAGGGCACCCCTTCGTAGCGGTCCAGCTGCGATTTCAGCACCTCGTAGGTGGCCTTGGTGTCGGCATCGGCGCTGTGGGCCCCGTCCAGCTCCTTGCCGCAATAGAAGCGGTAGGCCGCCACGAGCGTGCGCGGTTCCATACGGTGGAAGATGTTCTGCACATCGACGAGGTGACGCTCCTTGAGCGAGAATTCGACGCCGGCGCGCAGGAACACTTCGACCAGCAGCGGCACGTCGAACTTGTTGGAATTGTAGCCAGCCAGGTCGGCATCGCCAATGAATTCGGCGATAGCCGGGGCCAATTGTCGGAACGAGGGTTGCGAAGCTACCATCTCGTCGGTGATATGGTGTATAGCGGTCGATTCGGCAGGGATGCTAAGAGTGTTGCCTTTGTCGTCGGCGGGACGGACGAGGTAGGTGACGTCGTGCTCGCTTCCGTCGGGCATCACCTTAAGGAGGCAAATCTGCACTATATGGTCGGAACCCACCTGTACGCCAGTGGTTTCCAAATCGAAGAATACGATAGGTTTAGTCAGGTTCAGTTTCATTGTGAAGTTGTTTTTGTCTGTCGGTTATCGTTTTGTTTCTGTCAGTCGATTAACGTTCGACGGGATAAAATAGTATATAATGAAACAACTTTTTGTCGTTTCGGAAACCGGGCAGCCAGGGCTGGTTGCCGCCGCCCCCGCCGCCGGATGTTCAAAGCGCTCCTGCCCGCTTTCTGAACTGGATGTCAGATCTCGTCCAGGTCGTTGTCGAAGTCGGCGACGTCGTTGCTTTCGGGTTCGCCGTCGTCAGCGAGCTGCGAGCTGCCGGCACCGTATTCGCGCGACTGGCGCGAGCCGCGTTGCAGCGAAATGATGAGCGCGCCAATCATTCGTGTCAGCTCCATAAGATACTCGCGCGACTGGTTGCGCTCCTCTTCCGTCAGCAGGCCCAGCCCAGTGGCAATGGTAGTGAAAATGACACATTCGCGCAGTGCAGTCTTGGCTATCTTCAGATAGTGTTCGAACTGGCTTTTGCTGCGCGACGAGCCTTCAGCGATGTTGATGGAGATGTCCATTGCTGAGTTGAAGAACGAGCGGCAAAGGCTCATTTTGCCGTCGGTGTCGGCGTTGTGCAGCGTCTGGACAACCCATTTGCTGTAGTCAACGGCTTTGGTGTAGACTCTTAGATCTTCAAAGCGGAAAAAACTTGGTACTTTTTCGTCCATAGCGTAATAGTATTTGAAGGACAGGCATTTAGTCTGCCTTAGTTATTTTTCATTTAAACAGTTCCTCAATTTCTTTCTTGCAACGGTTTTCGATGACCTTGCGTTTGATTTTGAGCGTCGGTGTCATACATCCGTTGGCTTCGGTCCAGGTGTCGTTAAGGACCTTGAATCGCTTGACCTGCTCGGTGGAGCCGAAGAAGGCGTTGTATTTGTCCACCACGCGCTGGTAACGTTCCAGGGTGCGCTTGTCGTTCACCATTTCCTCGTGCGTCTCGCAATGTATTCCGTGGCGCTCCTGCCACTCCTTCAGGAAGTCGAAGTCTGGCAGAATGAGGGCACCGGCGAACTTCTGGTTCTCGCCCACCACCATCATATCGAGCACGAAGGGCGACTCTTTGAATTTCTCTTCCAGCACTTCGGGGTTGACAAATTTGCCCATCGAAGTCTTGAACATCGTCTTGGTGCGGCCCGTGATGCGCAGTTGTCCTTCGGGTTCGAAAGCGCCGGTGTCGCCAGTGTGCAGCCAGCCGTCGGCATCGATCACTTCGGCGGTCAGCTCTGGCTGCTTGTAGTAGCCCAGCATCACGTTGGTTCCGCGGCAGACAATCTCGTTGGTTTCGGGCAGCACCTTGACCTCTATTCCCGGCAGGGGAAGGCCCGCCGTGCCCAGCTTGCGGCCGTGCGGCAGCGCCGAGCTGACAGCGATGACCGGCGACGTCTCGGTGAGGCCATAGCCCTCGTAGATGTCCATACCGATGCAGGTGAAGAACTTGGCCAATCGGGGCTGGATGGCAGAGCCGCCCGAGACGAACATTTCGAGGCAGCCGCCGAACTTCTGGCGTATCTGTGCATAGACGAGCTTGTCGGCCACGCGGCGCTTGCAGTTGTACCACAGCGTCGTGCCGTCGAGGTCATATTCCATCGCCAGGTCCAGCGCCCAAAAGAAGATTTTCTTTTTGAAACCCTTCAGTTTCTGGCCACTACGG
>JAFWYO010000200.1 GCA_017517715.1 Bacteroidales bacterium | reverse complement strand
TTCCTATATCGTTCCTATATCGTTCTTATATCGTTCCTATATAAAAATATAAGAACGATATAAGAACGATATAGGATCGATATAGGAACGGGCGGAGCGAGTCTCTGGCGATGGGCGCCAGAAGGGAGAATTAAAATTTCTTACTTAATATCCTGTTCCAGCGTATCTTATGCGTATCGGAGTTGATCGAGAGCATAATCCTCGAACCGCGGCCTACGATATGGTTTTCAGGCACAAAGCCCCAATAGCGGCTGTCGGCGCTGTTGTGGCGGTTGTCGCCCATCATCCAGTAGTAGTCCATCTTGAAGGTGTATTGCGATGTTTCGGTGCCATTGATAAAAATACGTCCGTCTTTTATCTGGAGCGTGTTGCCTTCGAAGACCTCGATAATGCGGCGATAGAGAGGCAGGGTCTCCTCGGTCAGCTGGACCGTGGTGCCCTTGGCAGGGATAGTCAGCGGCCCGAAATTGTCGACCGTCCAGTCATATCCTGCGGCGTTGGGGAAAAGGCTTTTGCCCGAATAGCCCTTCTGGACCGAAAGTGGGATGACTTCGGCAACCAAGCCATTATTTTTCAAAGTATAGTACATCTCGTCCGTAAGGGGAAGCGTGTAAATCATTCCCATTTCGTCGATATCGCGCTGCGAAACGCCATTGTCTTTCAGGTCCTGAATGAGCCGCATCATTGCGTCGGCCACGGCGGCCTCGCTGCCGTTGCGATAGACGAGCTTGTAAATCGGCGACAGGCGCACCAGGCTGGTGCTGTCGCCGTGGCGATAGCCCATCTTCTCGATGCAGACATTCTCTCTATATCGCATAGCCACAGCCAGTTGGGCGTCGTTGAGGAACAGATACTGATAGAATCCGACCGCATTGTCGCAATCCTCTTTCGAGATGCCCACCGAGGAGAGGAAATGGATGTCCTTCTGAATCTTGCCGCTGACGATGTCGCCGGCAAAGGCACCGATTTGTGCCATCGAAACGACATAGTCCTCAAGGCTTTCGGCCATTCTGATGGCGTAGTTGAATTCCAGGTTTTTGGGATTTTCGACAGCCTTTCCGTCAATCAGCACCTGCTGGTCTCTGATTTCGATGGTTTCGCCCGGCAGGCCGATGCAGCGCTTGATGAAGTTTTCGCGTTTGTCGACAGGACGGACCACGATTTTGCCAAAAATCGAGGGGTTGCTACAGACCGTCTCGCGCCCGTATTCGCGCACCAGGTCGTGGTAGGAACGGTTGCTCTGGAAGGCGGTGCAAACGGTGTCGCCGTCAGGGAAGTTGAACACCGTGGCGTCGAAGCGGCGCACGCGATGCAGGCCCGGATAGCGATGGTATGGCATCTTGATCCATTTCAGATAGGACTCGCGCTGGCCGTCTGTCAGCGGCAACACATTGTGTACCAGCGGGAACGACAGGGGCGTGATGGCTGCGCGCGGACCGTAGGCTATCTTGCTCACCATCAGGTAGTCGCCCACCTGGAGCGATTTTTCCATCGACGACGAAGGTATCTTGTAGAATTCCAGGCAGAATCCGCGAATCAGCACGGCGGCGATAAGAGCGAAGACGATGGCGTCGGCCCACTCGCGCGCGCTGCCGTACTTCTTTGCCTTGTGCGACTTGGGGTCGACATACTGCAACTTGCTCAAACCCAGATAGGGCATATATGCAAACGGGAAAAGCACGGCCAACGTCTGCTCCCAGAAGTTGTGGCGCTCGAACACTTTGGCCGTTTCGACGACGAGCATCAAAAAGGTGAAGATGTTGATGGCCGGGATGAGGAAATAGACGTACCACTTCCAGTCTTTGCCGCACAGCTTGATCCACAAAATGATATTCCATACCGGGACGAGGGCTTTCCACGGAGCCAGACCGGCTTTTTTGAACACGAACCACAGTCCCACGAAAGGACCGACAATGTAAATCAGTGCAAATAAGTTATAAAGCATTTAGAATCGGTTTTTTCTTAATAAACAAAATTATAAAACGCATTTATTTTTCAAATATTGTGCCGACGGCCTGCAAAAGTGTTTTTTTGTCGTTTTCGAACGAGAGGTCGGCGGCGGCGCGGCGGAACCGCTGCTGTTTTTCGTCGGCAGGCAAGGCATCCCAGCGGGCCAAAGTCTGGCGGATTGCTTGCGCCAGCTGTTGCGGGTCGGGGGCGACGGAAGTGCCTTTTTTCGGGTCGAAAGCGGCGGCAGGCAGGAGGGTTCCGATTGAATACCCTTCGACGACACGGCGTATTTCGGGGAAGTCGGTCGCCAGCACGGGCACGCCGGCCTGGACAAAATCGGCTATGCGGTTGGGCAGCGAATAATAATAATTCAGGCCGCGGTTTTCGAGGAGCGAAATGCCGAGATCGGCACAACGCGAAAGCGAGTGCAGCATCCGTGGTTCGACGCGTCCCAGCATCAGGACGTTGTCCAGCTCGCGCGCGCGTTCCTTCATCTTCTCGTACTCGTCGCCGACGCCGGCCACTACAAATTCGCATTCAGGCAGATAGCGCATCGCATCCATCACCCATTCAATTCCGCGCCCGATATTTACGGCCCCCTGATAGAGCAGTATGCGACGACCGTCGGGCACCCCGGCCAGCAGCGCACGTCCGGCATCGTCCGCCTCGGGATACGACATCGGCACATTGCGTACCACCTGCATCTGCAGCCCGTAGCGGTCGCGGTAGATGTCGGCAATGGACTGGCAGACGGTAACGGCGGCGCATCCCCTACCCTTCAGGCGCGGGAAAAGCCGGTCTTCGAGAGTGCTCCAGATTTTTTTCACGCGCGGCCGGCCGACCAATTCGGGCACTTCGGGAAACATCTCGTGAGCGTCGAAAAAAAGTGGCTTGCGACGCAGGCGCGACGCCAGCCAGTTGGCCAGCAGCGTGTCGGTGTCGTTGGCATAGAAAGCATCGGCCTTCCGGAACACAAGGAGCAGAAAGAGCCGGATGTTATATTCGGCATAAAAGAGAGCTTTCTTATTGAACAGCAGACGGATGCGCTTGGTGCGGTAAGGGCGCTGGACGGCGATGCTGTCGTGCAGGCGCCTGCCAACCAGAGTGACGTCGTAGCCCGCCTCGCAGAGAGCCATACAACTGCGGTGTACACGCTGGTCGGTGACAAGATCGTTGGTGACCGACAATATGATTCGTCGTTGCTGCATTGATGATTTTTTTGAGAAACGCAAAGAGAGAAATATTATTATTTGACGAAGAAAAATCTTTTTTTTTGCAGGCATTTTTGCAGATTAAAGAAAAGTTGCTACCTTTGCAGTCGAAACAAACAAAACGATGTTTTTGTTTTTTATATTGAAGATAAAATAGTTACATTATATATATGAAGAATTTAGTTATTGTAGAGTCTCCCGCGAAAGCTAAAACCATTGAGAAATTTCTAGGAAAAGACTACACTGTGATGTCGAGTTACGGTCATATCCGCGACTTGGCAAAAAAAGAAATGAGCATCGATGTCGACAACGGCTACGAGCCAGAATACCAGATATCAGAAGAGAAGAACAAGCTTGTCGTCGACCTGAAGAAAGCCTCGAAGAATGCCGAAATGGTATGGCTCGCATCCGATGAGGACCGCGAAGGAGAAGCCATCGCCTGGCACCTGAAAGAGACCCTGGACCTGAAGCCCGAAAAGACACGCCGCATCGTTTTCAACGAAATCACCAAGAACGCCATACTGTATGCCATTGATCATCCGCGCGATATAGATATGAATCTGGTCGACGCACAGCAGGCACGCCGCGTGCTTGACCGCCTGGTGGGATACGAAATCAGCCCCATACTGTGGGCCAAAATCAAACCCGCCCTCAGTGCCGGCCGCGTGCAGAGCGTGGCGGTGCGCCTCATTGTTGAACGCGAGGAAGAAATCAAGAATTTCAAGACACAAAGCTACTTCCGTGTAACAGCCACTTTCAGCTGCGGCAACAACCGCCGACTGATGGC
>JAFWYO010000199.1 GCA_017517715.1 Bacteroidales bacterium | reverse complement strand
GTGAACGCGATAGTAGTGAGCTTGCCATTCGCGCAGGTTGGTGTCGCGGCTGCCGGCCGGAATCTGGTCTGGGATGTCGACGTTGCTGAACATCGAAATCAGTTGCGAAAAAATATATTGTTGGTTCTTTTTCAGGTAGTTCTCTTCAAACGAAACCATCTCTTTCGACAGGGCATCCATCTTTTCCTTGTCGTTTTTGTCTTCCTTTGCCTGTTCGCGTCCCCAGTCCTGCTTGGCCATATACCGGTACATCAGTTCGTTAGCCTTCGAGCCCTTCACCTTCATTCCCGCATTGGTGTATTTTTCGTCGAACGTGATTGTGAACGTGCGGCTGTCGTCAATCATAAAATCGAACATCGACGTCTTGCGGTTCTTCATCAGGACGTATACGCCTTTGTCAATCTTGTGTTTGCCCACAAATTTCACCGCCCCTTGCGACGCCGTTGCCGAATCCAGAACCCTGAACTGGTCGCGAAAATGCTGGCCAATATAGTATTTCCCGTCGGCCATCGAAGGCGACTTGAAGCTTATGGCATATCCGCCCTGTGCTTGCAGGGTCGTGGCTGCAAACAGCGTAGAAAGTATGGAAACCAATATTTTAAATCGCATTCTTTTCATTTGAAAGGCGTTGTTTTCGGTGCTTTAGTTCGGTCAAAAGATGTTTATTGATTTTTAATAACGCTAAACTTCCCGAAAAATTTTGCATTCGGTGTTTTTTTTATGGAATTAAATAAATGGCATCTTCTTTTTGCCTTAAAATCTACCTTATAGCGCCACTATAGCTACCCGACAGCGCCCCGAAATGCCACCCGCTTGTCGGTTGCTGGATGAAAAAAATTTTGCTGCTTACTTTTTTTTTGCTAACTTTGCAATTTCCAAATGCTTTGCACGCAAAGTGCAAGGCGTTGTAAATAATGTTTTTGTGAAATAAATATAATAATACTTTAAATATGAATTACGATCTCATCGTCATAGGTAGCGGCCCCGGAGGCTATGTGGCCGCAGTCAAAGCCGCCCAGTGCGGTATGAAAACCGCTGTTGTCGAACGCGAAAATCTGGGTGGCATCTGCCTCAACTGGGGCTGCATCCCCACCAAGGCCCTCTTGAAGTCGGCACAGGTCTACAACTATATCAACCACGCTGCCAACTATGGCGTCAGCGCCCAACCCGCCGAAGCCGACATCGCCGCAATGGTGCAGCGCTCGCGTGGCGTGGCCGAGACGATGAGCAAGGGTGTTCAGTTCCTGCTCAAAAAGAACAACGTCGACGTCATTATGGGTACCGCCAAAGTGATGCCCGACCATAAAGTCGAAGTCGTTGACGCTGAGGGTAATGCTACCGTCTATGAGGCTCCGCACATCATCATCGCCACTGGCGCCCGCAGCCGCAATCTGCCCAACCTGCCGCAGGACGGCAAGCACATTATCGGCTACCGCGAGGCAATGACCCTGCCGCAAAAACCACAGTCTATGGTCGTCGTCGGCAGTGGTGCCATCGGCAGCGAGTTCGCTTTCTTCTATCAGAGCATCGGCGTGCAGGTGACGCTGGTCGAGTTTATGCCCACCATCCTGCCCAACGAGGACGAGGATACGTCTGCCAACGTGGCCCGCAGCTTCAAGAAGATGGGTATGAAGGTTATGATGAGCGCCTCGGTCGAGAAGGTCGACATCGATGGCGACATCTGCCACGTTCACATCAAGGACAAGAAGGGTGCCGAAGTGCTGGTAGATTGCGACATCGTGCTGTCGGCCGTTGGCGTTATCACCAACCTCGAAAACCTTGGTCTTGAGGATACTGGCATCGCCGTTGAGCGCACCAAGATCGTTGTCGACGACTACTATCAGACCAACGTTCCCGGCTACTATGCCATCGGCGACGTGGTTCACGGACCCGCACTGGCCCACGTGGCATCGGCCGAAGCTATCTGCTGTGTCGAAAAGATTGCCGGCGGCAACCCCGAAAAGGTCAATTACAGCAACATACCGGGCTGCACCTATACCACTCCCGAAGTGGCCAGCGTGGGCCTGACGGAGAAAAAAGCCCTCGAGGCAGGCTATGAAATCCTGGTCGGCAAATTCTTCTTCAAAGCCAGCGGAAAGGCCACAGCAGCAGGCAACAACGACGGTTTCGTTAAGGTCATTGTCGACAAGAAGACCGACCTCATCCTCGGCGCCCATCTCTGCGGCGACAACGTCACCGAGATGATTGCCGGCTTGGTCAGCGCCCGCCAGAACGGCCTCACAGCCAAGCAGGTGGCCGCATCCATCCATCCCCATCCCACGATGTCGGAAGCCATTATGGAAGCCATCGAGGCTGCCTATGGCAAAGCAATTCACGGTTGAAAGACAAAGACTAAGTCAGAAGACGTATGTTTCTAAAAAAGCGAATACTTGTTGCCGAAGGCCTGCGGATGTCGGTCACGCGCCATTTCATCTACTCCGATTTTGCGGTGAAGTGGCATCGCGACAATGTGACCCAATTGTCCATCTTCGTGGTCGAAGGCAAGCCGGGAACGGGCTTCTTTATGCGCAGCAGCGAGAGCCAGAGCTATCGTCAGTTCGTCGCTGCTTCGCAAAGGAAGAACAAGCAGAATTTCTTCACTCTGCTGTTACGCAAGGAACCGGATTTCGACAAGGAATACGAACTGGCCCGCAAGGCCTACGAAACGGCCAAGAACGACCAGGAACGCCGCATCCTGTCGTGCTACCAGAATGTTGTGACTCTGGCGCGCGACGAAGAACAGCTGCAACGTGTCGTGCGGGCTGTCAAGGACAAGATGAAAGACCGCCCGACCAAACGTTATCTGAGCATCCTCTCGCACTACAAGTCGAGCATCAACCGGCTGGAACGCGACGCCCACGAGGCGCAGATAAACTACGCCAAAGATATGGACGAGACGCAGTTACGGCTTTGGGGCAAAGTGGTCGACGCCTTCCAGTTGCTCACCGAGTCGCGCCGCGTGTGGGCTGTCTTTATCGACCAGGGCGAAAATTCCTACAAGCAGGTCTTCTTCGATATGGGCGTCTTCGACTATATCAAATCGCCTGGCGAAACGCCCGTGATGCGCGACCAGGAAGGGCGGCACTACTACCTCTATCCCGACGGCTTGGTGGCTAGCCGCTCGTCGGTCGATTTCGACTTCCACCCGTGGGCCTCGATGGAGGTCAAATTCGGTGTCGTCGACATCTCGATGCTGGCGGTTCGGCCGCAGTTCAACACTCGCAGAAGCAGCAAACACCGCCATAAGGGTACCGATGCTATGAGCACCCTCTATGGCGCTTCGCATTCGCAGGTGGTTGGCGAGATCTACTTCCCGAAGCTGGATTTGCGTTTTTACGTCAACCGCACCGGCCCTGCCGAAGATTTCGTCAAGGCACTCAACGAGTGGAAGTCGCAGATGTGAATATGCCCACTAGGAACTGAAAACAAGCATATTAGGTAACCTCTGACAATCGTCCGAATCCGCGTTTTGCCTGCAAAACAAAAAAACGGTCGAAAACGAAATAATTCTTTTAATTCGAATACAAAATAATTGTTGGAGGTCTCCCTTATAAACTCAAAACTATCCGAAAACAGAAACCGACACGGCATAAATTGAAGAAGCACCACACATATAAGTTCAATCCGCACACCCTCTCGTACGAGAAGGTGAAAACCTCCTTTGTCGACAAGCTGAAGAAGATTTCCTTCTCGGTGGCTTTCGGCATTGTGCTTGGTGTCGTGCTGCTCGTCATCGGTTTGCACGTCTTCGATTCGCCTCGCGAACGCCAGCTGAAGCGCGAAATAGCGGTTATGGAACGCCAGATGTCGAATATGCGCGACATAGTGAAACGCAACGAGGCGGTCCTGTCCGACTTGGAAAACCGCGACAACAGCATCTACCGCACCCTGCTCGAGGCCGAACCCATCACCGCCGAAGAACGTGGCGTGGGAATGCTGAATCAAGACTATGCCGAGCTGGAAGGTTTCGACCATTCCGACCTTATCATCAACACTACCAAGCGGATAGACGATTTCACGAAACGCCTCTACGTGCAGTCGAAATCGTTCGACGAGGTCTACAAGATGGCCAGCACCAAGAAGGAGCGCCAGGAGCACATCCCCGCCATTATGCCGATCGAGAAGAACCGATGCAGCGTCATCTCTGGTTTCGGCACACGCTATCATCCCATTCTTCACTACCGCCGTATGCATACCGGCGTGGACCTATCGGCCAAGAAAGGGACACCCATCTATGCCACCGGCGATGGCACCATCGAGGTGGCCGGCCGTGGCGACGCGTCGCTCAGCGGCTATGGCATAACGGTGCTGATCAACCACGGCTACGGCTACAAGACCCTCTATGGCCATATGAGCGACGTCAAGGTCCGCCACGGCCAGAAGGTGAAACGCGGCGAGCTGATAGGCCACGTCGGTTCGACGGGTCTTGCGTCGGGCCCCCATTGCCACTACGAGGTGTGGCTGAACGGCAAGAAAGTCAATCCAGTCTATTATTTCTATAACGACCTCACACCCAGCGAATACGAGCAGGTTATCGAGGCAGCTAACCAGGAGAACCAATGTCTGTCGTAATCGATCCCAATGCCGGTTTCTGCTTTGGCGTGGTCAAAGCCATCGATGCTGCCGAACAGCAGCTCGGCGTGTCGCACAGGCTCTATTGTCTCGGCGACATTGTCCACAACAACGAGGAGGTGGAGCGTCTGGCGCAGATGGGCCTCTGCGTCATCGACCACAAGCAGATGGCGACGCTGACGGGCGCGACGGTTCTGATACGTGCCCACGGCGAGCCACCGTCGACCTACGAGATGGCTCGTTCGCGCAACATCACCCTTATCGATGCCACCTGCCCGATAGTGTTGGCGCTGCAAAAGAAGATTCGCGACGGCTATGAACAGATGGCTGCCATCGGCGGCCAGGTGGCCATCTTCGGCAAGAAAGGACACGCCGAAGTGGTCGGTCTTAACGGCCAGACGGGCAATACGGCGATAATAGTTTCATCGCCCGACGATATCGATGCCATCGACGTCCGTCGTCCGCTGCGGCTCTATTCGCAAACCACAATGAGCCGCGAAGAGTACAACAAATTGATATCCAATATCGAAGCCCGTATCGCCGAAATGCGGGTTACGGATGCCGACTTCGTGGCGTACAACACCATCTGCAGCCGTGTGGCCAACCGCGCCACTCAGTTGGAGGAGTTTGCCCATAGCGTCGACCTGGTCATCTTTGTGTCGGGTGTCAACTCGTCGAACGGACACTACCTGTACGAGTATTGCCGTAAGGTTCAGGCCAATACGAAGATGATTTCGTCGCCCGACGAGATTGACGAAGCCTGGTTTGCCGGTGCCGAACGTATAGGCATCACCGGCGCCACATCGACTCCCAGCTGGCTGATGGAGCAGGTGAGGCAAAGAATTGAAAGTATTGCTAATAATTGAATTTTCGCAGGCAAGGATGCCTGCCAACCATAAAACAAGAATATGTATATAACTCGATTGCTGCTGTCCAACTTCAAGAATTACGAAAATCTTGATGTAACGTTCTCTAACAACGTCAATTGCATTGTCGGAAACAACGGAGTAGGGAAGACCAACCTGCTTGATGCCTTGTATTATCTGTCCTTTTGCAAGAGCTATTTCAACCCTATCGACAACCAGAATATCCGCTTTGATGCCGATTTTTTCGCCATCCACGGATTGTATCATATTGACGAACCCGGCACAGAAGGCGAGGTGACGGTGTCGTGCACCCTGCAGCGCGGCCAGTCGAAGAAGGTGAAATTCAATAAGAAAGCCTACACAACTTTTTCCGAACACATAGGTCGGCTGCCGCTGGTGATAGTCACTCCGTCCGACCAGAACCTGATTCTTGGCGGCAGCGAGGTGCGCCGCAAATTCATCGACGGCATCATCTCGCAGGCCGACCGTGGATATCTGCAGAATCTGGTGGCATACCAGAAAGCTGTCGAACAGCGCAACCGCCTGCTGAAGCAATTCTATGAGAACCAGTTTTTTGAGGACGATTCAATCGCCATCTGGGACGAACAGATGGTTCGCTTCGGACTGCCCATTGTCGAGGCTCGCAGACAGTTTCTGGTCGAGTTTATGCCCATTTTCGAGCAATACTATCTGCTCATCCATCCCGACGCCAACGTCAATGAGAAACCGTCGATAAGCTATCTTACTCAGCTAGAGGGTGATGCGGCCGATTTTGGCACGCTGATTGCCGAAGCGCACAACAAAGACGCACAGCTGCAGTACACCTCGGTGGGGCCGCACAAGGACGACCTGGAGTTTTCGATTGGCGACTTTGCCGTCAAGCGTTTTGGCTCGCAAGGGCAGCAGAAAACATTCCTGCTGGCCTTGAAACTGGCTCAGTTTGAGTATATTCGCTCGCACCTCGGTACCAATCCTATCCTGTTGCTCGACGACGTTTTCGACAAGCTGGATATGCAGCGGGTCAGCCAACTGGTGCTGCTGGTAGGCAGCGACAGGTTTGGGCAGGTGTTCATCACCGACACGCAGCCGGGACGCGTCGAAGAGATTTTCAAGCAGGCTCCCACAATGCCGCACAAGATTTTCAAGGTGGAAAACGGAGAGGTGAGAACGGAGAACTGAGAACGGAGAACTGAGAACGGAGAGGTGAGAACGGAGAGGTTTTTAGTCCCTTGTAGGGCATTGAAAAAAAGAATATTATGTCGCACGAATATACTATCAAAGACCTGATTGATGCCGCTTTGCGTCGATACAATTTCGACGACAGCGTCACCCGTGGCCAAGTGGAGCAAGCCTACCGCGAGGTCGTCGGACAGTTTCTGGTGCAGCTGACGCGTTCGGTACGGTATGATGTTGCGACCAAAACGCTGAAAGTGGTCCTCTCGTCGCCCGCACTCAAAAACGAGCTGACATACAAAACAGGCGACCTCATCGCTGCCATAAACCAAAAACTGGGTCGCGAAGAGGTGGCAAAATTGTTGCTGCTCTAGTAGCGGGCGTCCTATCTGTCAGTTTGTCTGTTTGTTATCAGGTTGGCCGTCGGGCCAATCTGCCACTCTTCTGTCTGCCACAACCTGCCGACCTCCACCCGACAGGTCACCACCCGGCAGGGCCGTACCTATATCGTTCCTATATCGTTCTTATATCGTTC
>JAFWYO010000198.1 GCA_017517715.1 Bacteroidales bacterium | reverse complement strand
TTCCTATATCGTTCCTATATCGTTCTTATATCGTTCCTATATCAAAATATAAGAACGATATAAGAACGATATAGGAACGATATAGGAACGGGCGTAGCGGGTGGCTACCGAAGGCGCCAAAAAAAGCCGACCTTTTCAGAGGTCGGCATCTTCGTCCGTTTCCGGAACTATATTGCTCATATCCAAGTGTATCGGATACACATTCTCTTTGACAATCGTCCCCGGATAGCGCTCCTTGATTTTTTGCATAAAGACATAAGCCTCGAGCTTGCTGGTGAAGTCGCCCACCTTGATTCGGAAATTAGGCTCCGTGAAGATGATATAAACCTCAACTTCAGGATATTCCTCCTTGAATCGGCGCTTCAGCTCGAAAGCCTGGTCGCGCGAATTGGCACCCGAAAGGGCCGCAATCTGCACCCTGTAGCCCGGCACCGTCCGCACACGTTCGTTGAACTCTATATGCTTCTTTACCAGCTCGCTGACTTGCACATCTCCGGTTATTTCGACCTTACCCTTTCGGGTCTGGGCACAGAGCGACGTGGCAAACGTCAAAGCACAGAAAAACAATACTATACTACGTCTCATCATTCCGTTTTATCTTGACTGCGAACCTATCTGCTCCGGACGGATACTGAGAATGGGGTGTTTCGACAGGTGGAGCATCTGCTGAGCGTAATTGCCTATCAGCCAACTCGTAAGGGCTTTCTCCTGCTCGGTCATAATCACGATAAGGTCGGCGCTCACCTTGTCGGCATACTCCAACGTCGTCAACGTCAGGTTTTTCCTTGCATCCACATATTCGGTGGTGTGCTTGACATCGTATTTGTCCAGGTATTTCTCCACCTGATCCACATAGCCATCAACAAGCGTGCGAATATCCTTTGATTCAGACGTATAGAGTCCCAAAAGATGTATCGTCGAGCCGAATGTCTTTGCCATACGGGCGGCGAAGGGCACCTTCTGGCGCGTCTCGGTCGTGCTGTCGAGCGGTACAACAATGGTTTCCAACTCTTTGTGGAAATCGAAATCCTCGCGGATAGAGAGCACCGGAACAGGCGAATCCGTAATGGTGCGATACGTGTTTTTGCCTATCCAGTTGGTCTCGAAGCCCGACATACCGTGCGTGCCGACGACGACCATCAGGGCCTCGTCCTCTTCGGCCTGTTTGGCCAGCTGTTCCGAAACCTTACCCTGGCGGATAACATATTCAAGCTTAATGCCTTTCAGCAAGTGTGCCACGCCCGCGTTGCGACGTTCTATCTCTTCGCGGATCGGGCCCTCGTCCTCGCCGTCTTTTTTCACGTACACCAGACGAATGTCCGAATGCCACTTATTGGCAATATCAATAGAAACATCCACGGCATTGGCAGAGCCCGTAGAAAAGTCAAATCCAACTACTATATTGTTCATAAAAATGGTGTTTTAAATGACTGAATTCGGGTACAAAGATACAAACTTTTTTTTTGTCGGCAAAAAAAATTTGAAAAACGCCACTCCAAAAGCAGCAAAAATGTGCCCAAAACGGTCTTCCGAAACGCTTGTCGCGACAAGATATTCTCCATATATCGAGTTAAATATCAATCTCCTAAATTAAAAATGTTAATAAATGTGATTTTTTTTTGCGCGTAATACTAAAAATTAGTGTAAATTTGCAATTTAATAAATAAAGAATAATCCATAAAAACTAAATAAAAGTAATTATGACAGAAATCTGGTCTGCAGTATTAGTCCTAAGCATCACTGGTGCCATCTTCGCAATAGTGCTCTACTTTGTGGCACAGAAATTTAAGGTCGTCGAAGACCCTCTGATTGACGAGGTTGCCGAAGTGCTCCCCGGAGCCAACTGCGGCGGTTGTGGTAAAGCCGGCTGCCGCGCTATGGCCGAGGCTTTTGTGAAGCAAGGCAATATGGACGGTCTGAGCTGTCCCGCCGGCGGCCCCGAAGTGGCCAAAAAGGTCGCTGCGCTGCTGGGATGCACGCCCGAGGAGTCTGAACCCAAAGTGGCCGTGGTGCGCTGCAACGGCACCTGTGCCAACGCTACCGCTAAAACGCACTATGATGGCCTGCAGGACTGTGCCTTCGCCAACAGCCTCTACACCGGCGAAAGCGGCTGCGCTTTCGGATGTCTGGGACTTGGCAATTGCGCACGCGCCTGCCAGTTTGACGCCCTTTCGGTCGACCCCGAGACAGGATTGCCCGTCGTCAACGAAGAGAAATGCGTGGCTTGCGGCGCCTGTGTCAAAGCCTGCCCGCGCGGCATCATCGAACTGCGCAACAAAGGTATGAAGAACCGCCGCGTCTACGTGGCCTGCCGCAACAAGGAGAAAGGTGCCGACGCACGCAAGTCCTGCTCGGCAGCCTGCATCGGATGCGGCAAGTGCGCCAAGACTTGCCCTTTCGGAGCCATCACCGTCGAGAACAACTTGGCTTACATTGACTTCAACGTGTGCAAGCTGTGCCGCAAGTGCGTGGCCGAGTGCCCCACCGGAGCCATCCACGCCGTCAACTTCCCGCCCAAGGTGGAACGTCCGGCAGCCCCCGCTCCCGAAGCCCCCAAGCCCGCCGCCACCGAGAACACCGAAACTCAGACAGCTGCAAATTAAACCAATTCACAACCCCAATTTGAAAAGATGAAGACTTTCGCTATGGGTGGTGTCCACCCCGAAGAAAACAAAATATCCACAGCTGCCGCCATCGAGGAATTCCCTCTGCCAAAAACGGCGGTCATACTGATGAACCAGCATCTTGGCGCTCCCGCCACGCCTTGCGTCGCAAAAGGCGACAAAGTCAAGGTAGGACAACTGGTGGGAAAAGCCGAGGCTTTTATGTGTGCCAACGTCCACTCGCCCTTCAGCGGCACCGTGGCCAAGATTGACACCTGCAAAGACGCTTTCGGACTGGCCAAACCGACAATCTACATCAACGTCGAAGGCGACGAATGGGAAGAAAGCATCGACCGCTCAACCGAAATCAAGCGCGAATGCAACCTCGAGCCCAAAGAGATTGTCGACAAACTGAAGGAAATGGGTGTCGTCGGTCTCGGTGGCGCCACTTTCCCGACCCACATCAAATACAGCATCGCTCCCGACAAAAAGGCTGAATACCTGATAATCAACGCTGTTGAATGCGAGCCCTACCTCACCAGCGACCACCGCGTGATGATGGAGCACGCCGAGGAAATCTGCATCGGCGTCAGCATTCTGCGCAAAGCCCTGGGCGTGCCCAACGCCTATATCGGCATCGAGAACAACAAGCCGGAGCCTATAGCCGTAATGAAGGCTATGGCCACCAAATTCGAAGGCATCATCGTCGAGCCCCTCAAGGTGAAATACCCGCAGGGCGCCGAGAAACAGCTCATCAACGCCATCACCGGCCGTCGCGTGCCGTCGGGCAAGCTGCCTATCGACGTGGGTTGCGTGGTCAGCAACGTCGGCACCTCGTACGCCGTCTACGAGGCCATCCAGAAAAACAAACCCCTGATTGAAAACATTCTGACCGTCACAGGCAAAAAGTTGGCTTCGCAGCACAACTACCACGTCCGTTTCGGCACCACCTACAACGACATCATCGCCCACGCCCTCGGCACGCTGCCCGAAACCACCGGCAAGGTCATCAGTGGCGGCCCGATGATGGGCAAGGCCGTCAGCAACCTCGACGGTCCGACGACGAAGGGCGCATCGAGCGTGCTCGTCATCGACGAGTCGGAGGCCGTCCGCGCCACCGAAAGCAACTGTATCCGTTGCGGCAAGTGTATGAACGCCTGCCCGATGGGACTGGAGCCCTACCTCTTTTCGTCGCTGGTCAAGAACCGTCGCATCGAAGAGGCCGGACAGCACAACATACTGGACTGCATCGAGTGCGGCTGCTGCTTCTTCTCCTGCCCCGCCAACAAGCCGCTGCTCGACGAGATCCGTCTCGGCAAGAACCTCTACCGCGGCATCCTAATGGCCAAAAAGAAATAAACGGCACCAACAGCCTTCAACATATTAATAATATAGAAACAATAAATATAAAATATGAAACTGCTAAACGTATCCGGTTCGCCCCACGTCCACAGCGATGAATCTACCAAAAAGATTATGTGGCGTGTCAATCTGGCTTTGGTGCCGTCACTGATTGTCGCCATAGCCTTCTTCGGACTCAACGCGCTGCTCATCAGCCTCATTTCGGTTGCCAGCTGCGTCCTGTTCCAGTGGCTCATCGAGAAATTCATACTCAAGACGCCCAGCACCATCAGCGACGGCTCGGCCGTAGTGACTGGCCTCCTGCTGGCCTTCAACGTGCCCGCCACACGCGAGATGATCCTGCTGGTCATCATCGCCGCCCTCGTGGCCATCGGCATCGGCAAGATGAGCTTCGGCGGTCTTGGCAAGAACCCCTTCAACCCAGCTCTTGTCGGTCGTGTCTTTATGCTCATCTCCTTCCCCGTCCAGATGACCACCTGGCCCAAACCCGGCGAGAACCTCTTCTCGATGGTCAGCCAGCCCACCACCGACGCCACAACCGGAGCCACACCCCTCGGACTCATCAAAGAGAACGGTGTGCAGGCTGCCGGACAGGTGTGGGACTACTTTGTGGGCAACGTCGGCGGCTCGCTCGGCGAGGTGTCGGCACTGGCCATCCTCATCGGCGCCATCTACCTGCTTTGCCGCCGCATCATCAGCTGGCACATCCCCGTGTCGTTCATCGGCACCGCCTTCATCTTCAGCGGCATACTGTGGCTGTGCGACAAGACAGCCTTCGTCGACCCGCTGACCACCATCCTCACCGGCGGTATTATGCTTGGAGCCTGCTTTATGGCTACCGATATGGTCACATCGCCTATGACCAAGGCCGGCCAGCTTGTCTTCGGCTTCGGATGCGGCCTGCTGACCATCATCATCCGCAACTGGGGCAACTACCCCGAAGGCGTCAGCTTCGCCATCCTGCTGATGAATGCCGTCACGCCACTCCTCAACCGCTGGTTCAAGCCCAAACGCTTCGCCAACTAAACCGTTCACTATCGTAATAACGGGACAACGTTATAACGTAAATAATAAAAACAAAGAATTATGGCAAAAAAAGCAGAATCATCGCTCAAAAATATGCTCCTTTCGCTGACGATAATAGCGCTGGTGGCCAGTTTGGCCCTTGCCTTGGTCAACAACGTCACGAAGGGACCCATCGAAAAAGTCAACCAAGAAAAGATTGCCAACGCCGTGGCAAAAGTGCTGCCGGCCTACGACAGCTATAGCGTCGATACCGTCAGCGTGGAGACACCCAAAGGCGAAGCCCAGATGGTGCGCTACACCGCCGTCAATGCTGCCGGCGAGCTGGTAGGCAAAGCCGTTGAATCGTTCGACGACAACGGATTCGGCGGACGCCTGTCGGCAATGGTGGGCTTTGATGCCGAAGGCAACATCAGCGGCTACGAAGTCCTCGCCTCGGCCGAGACCCCCGGTCTTGGCGCCAAAGCCGACCAGTGGTTCCAGAAAGGCGGCAAGGGCGACGTCATCGGCAAGAACCCTTCCACCGACAACCTCACCGTGAAGAAGGATGGCGGCCAAGTCGACGCCATCACCGGCTCCACCATCACCTCGCGCGCCTTCTGCCGCCTGGTGGCAACAGCTTATAACGCATTCCAAATCGAGAAAGGAGAACAACAATGAAAGCTAAAGACATAATCAAAAACGGACTTATCAAAGAGAACCCTACCTGGGTCCTCGTGCTCGGTATGTGCCCCACCCTGGCAACAACCACCTCGGCCATCAACGGACTCTGTATGGGCTTGGCCACCACCTTCGTGCTGATGTGCTCGAACGTGGTCATCTCGCTGCTCAAGAGCGTGGTGCCCGACAAGGTGCGCATCCCCTGTTTCATTGTGATCATCGCCACCTTCGTCACCATCGTCCAGATGGTAATGCAGGGCTTCCTCCCCGACCTCTACGCCTCGCTGGGCCTTTTCATTCCCCTGATTGTGGTCAACTGCATCGTGCTGGGTCGTGCTGAGGCTTTTGCATCCAAAAACAACGTCTGGCACTCCTTCCTCGACGGCCTCTTCATCGGCCTCGGTTTCACCTGGGCCCTCACCCTTCTGGGCATCGTCCGCGAAGCCCTTGGTGCAGGCAGCTTCTTCGGAGTCAACTTCATTGGCGGCAACGACGGAATGCTCCTCTTCATCCTCGCTCCCGGCGGTTTCCTCTGCCTCGGACTGCTGATGGCCCTCATCAACCATATCCGCAGCAAATCAAAGAGTTAAATATTTCTTAACATTTTTTAAGAAAATAATTCAAACTTTTTGACCCCCCTTATGCTACTATACAAGCAGAACAAAAGAAAAAATATAATAATATGAAAAAAATTGCTTTATTTTTCTGTCTTCTGACAGCAGCAGTTTTCGGATGGTCACAAGACGAAGGAACTGTATTTTTAACACAAGCAGTCAGTGGAACAACACAATCTCTAGTAAACACTTCATATGGACACTACCTGCTACTTAAAAGCGATAATACCAGTGGCACGTATAATGATGGTCCATTCGAAAGATGGGTTGTAATTGATACCGCTGTTTGCGAAGGAACTTTAGGTATGAGTCTGATGTTTGTGTCTTTCGACATCGATCCAGGTGATACACTGTTTATTCACGACGGTCCGTCTACCAGTGCTCCTGTTCTTATTGCTTGCAACAACAACCTTAATCCGCAAGATCAGACCTCCATCTTCCCCTCACCTGTTAACACAAGTGGAAAACTGACTTTAAGATTTAAAACCAATGGAGACGGCAATAGTGGCGGAGGATTCATTATAGATGTAAGATGCCGTGACAAATGTGAAATTGTTACCCCTGTCATCGATACTTTCTTTTATAAAACACGCAATGGCGTTATATTTGACACTTGCTATACTCGCAATTTCATTCAAGTCGACACCAACTGGAATGAAGACTCGACCGACTACCACTTGGATACACAATATTTCAGAGGCGTTCATCTATGCCTTGGCGAAGGAGTGATCTTCAGTGGGCGCGGCCAATACACCAACTACTATGGTTATGGCCCTTCTGATATTTCAACTATGTTTGAATGGAATTTCGGGAATGGTGACGACTCTGCCGGCATCAATTTAAAACATGCACCCGCTCGCTATCGCGACTTGGATTGCTATGACGTCACTCTGCGTCTCACCGACATCAAAGGATGCAAATCCACCCTGATGGAGACTGTCCGCGTGCGCATCTCGCAAAATCCCATCAAGACTATTTATGACCTTAACCCCATTTGCACTACAGACTCATCCATCGTCAACATCGGTTACGAAGGCGGCAACGCATCAATAACAATGCAATACCTCGAATTTGCAAAAGCCAAATCGCGTTCGATGGATTGCAGAACATTCTTGCCTGACGGAACCAACAAAAACTGCCCAGACCAAGACGATCAAGGATGCTTCCGCGCCACATTGACATTCGACGACTTCCCCGCGGGACGTGTAGTATCTTCACCTGCAGACATTTGCTCCATATGCATAAACCACGAACACTCCTGGATAGGCGACTATAACATTAGTATAATCTGCCCTACACAACAAAAAGCGCCACTAAAGTATGGTAACCCATCTTATGACAAATCATACGATAAAGACACCGTTCCTGCCGGAACCTGGAGCACAAGCAGTTTAAAAGTGGGTATTCCTTATGGTGGTTCAAGTGGAGGAGTGGGTGCCGATAATGAGTGTGACCAATCTAATACCCAATATCCAAGCTTACCCACATACAACTATTGCGACTCGCTTTGCAATATGTATGGTGAAGGTTTCGACTACTGTTTTTCACGTAACGGAGAATACAAACTCAATCGTGGTGAACCTTGCAATACGTCATCCCCACAAGAGGACGATTATTTCAGCTGCCCCCAATGGACTGTAACCGAGACAGGTCACGTCTATCAAACAATACCCGCACCTTATGCAGCTGCTGGTACTACCGCACCAGCAGGAAACATTACCTATAAGCAACCCAGCGACCACGAGAACAAAGAACATTACTACTTACCTGCAACAAATATGGCCAACCTTGTCGGTTGTCCCCTGAACGGCGATTGGTCAATACAAGTGTGTGACCCGTGGGGCGGTGACAACGGCTGGATCTTCAGCTGGTCGCTCGACTTCTGCGGCATCAGTGCCGGTGGCGGATGCGAATACCAGGTAGGCATCGACAGCGTCATCTGGGAGCCCGACTCGGCCTACGGCGACTTCGACCTCGGCCGCTGGCGCGGACTTAATATCGAGAAGCGCACCGACACGCGTTCCATCATCTCGGCCCACGACACCGCAGGCTATTTCCCCATCAACGTACGCATCTACGACGAATTCGGCTGCGAATGGGACACCACCACAGCTATCCGTTCCGTATGGGCACCCACACCCCAACTTGGCAACGACACCGTGCTTTGCGACGTCGAGACACTGCTGCTCGATGCCAAAGACCGACACACCGACACCAACTATATCTTTGCCTGGGAGCCCTTCGGCCAGAAAACCGACACCGTAGTAACACGCGGTATGTTGGGTTCCTCGACACTGTACACCGTGGCCGTGACACACAAGGAATGGAAAATCAACTGCCCCGCACGCGACTCGATACGCGTCAACATCAACCACCAGCCCCTGCCCAACTTCGACCCGGGCGTATACCCGCTCGAAGGCTGCGAACCCTACACCATCCACTTTGAGAACACCTCGCAGTACGGCGACTACTACTTCTGGGACTTCGGCGACGGCGACACATCCTCCGCAAAGAGTCCCACCCACACCTATGGCACCGGACAGTACAACTTCCGCTACATCGTTTCGACCGAACACGGCTGCCGCGACTCGCTGGTCTACGAAGACCTCGTAACGGTATACTCAAGCCCCGTGGCACAATTCTCGTGGGAGCCTATGAACCCCACCGTGATGCACCCCGAGGTGACGTTCAACAACCTGACCATTCCGCAGTCGGACGAGAACAAGTACTACTGGGAAATCCAGTACGACCGCGACAACAAAATCTCCTACCACACGCTTAGGGATGTCAACCCGACATTCCAATGGGAGACCGACGGCAGCGACATTTCGGGCAACTATGTGGTGCGCCTTATCGCTATGACCGAGAACTTGGGACCCAGCGGCAACATCGTCGAATGCCGCGACACCATCGAGAACAGCATCCTGCTGGTCAACGACTTCCTGCAGTTCCCCAGCGCCGTGACACCCAACGGCGACGGCTACAACGACAAGTTCATCATCCGCAACCTGCTCGAAGGCCTTGGCTATCCCAACAACTCGCTGGCCATCTACGACCGCTGGGGCAAACGCATCTTCTACAAAGAGAACATCTCGAAAGAAGAAGACTTCTGGGATCCCGCTGCCGACAACACACCGACAGGCACCTACTTCTGGCGCTTCACCGGCAAGGGCTACCTCGGCGACATACAGCGCAACGGCGTAGTCGAAGTCATCAAATAGCAGCGTGAAGATCACTTTCGGACAGATCTCCGCCAAAACAAAAAGCCCGCCTGAACAGCGGGCTTTTTTATGTCCGTCAGCCGCCAAAACCACGCTGCCAGGCCTCTCCCGCAACTGCCCCTCCATCCCTGCTACCGTATTGGCCATATACCCCCCCTTTCGCCTGCCACCCGCTCCGCCCGTTCCTAT
>JAFWYO010000197.1 GCA_017517715.1 Bacteroidales bacterium | reverse complement strand
CGCGAAGGGGTGCAAAAATGGGGTGGGGAAGTGGAGGTTGTCGGTGGGGGATAATGAGAAAGAGGAAGCCTGTGCGGGCTTCCTCTTTTCGTATGTGAAAATTTCAAAGATGTATTTTCGGGAATGAGTTATTTGGAAGTTAAAGGAAGTTAAGGGAAGTTAAGGGAAGTTAAGGGACAATACATTTTTAATTTGTTAATTTGTCAATCGGGGAGGTCGGTAAGGAATGATATGCCGCTGCTGATGGTGCCGTCGAGGTTGATGCGCTTGCGTGCAGCGTCGCTCTCGGCCGAGTGGGGTGTCTGGTAGATGGGCTCGCTGGTAAGCTCTTCGGTGGTCATATCCTCGATTTGTTTGGGGCCGTTGGGGTCGTTGCGCAGCAGCTCGTTCATACGGCGTATGCGCTCGGCGCGCTGGCGCAGCTTGAGGTCGTTGATGTCCTCTTCGGGACGAAGGGCCTGCTCGACCTTTTGTTCGGCGAAGGCGTCGGGAGCGGAGAACGGAGAACGGAGAACGGAGGGCTGAGATGTGGGCTCTTCGACGTGTTCTGCGACGGGCTCTTCAGAAGCGGAAAGCGGAGAGCGGAGAGCGGAGAGCGGAGATACGGGTTCTGCGACTGGTTCTGCGACGTGTTCTGCAATGGGCTCTGCAGTGGGTTTTGCGACGGGTTCGTCGGCGGGTTGGTTGTTGGCAGGCTGTGCTGTGGGGCGTGAGATGACGCGGATTTCGTCGAGGAGGCTGCCGCTGGCAACGACTGCCGGGGCTGCTTCGAGTGCGGGTGCCATTTCTTCTTCGGCCTCGTCTTCTGCTTCGACAACGGGTGTGTCGAGGACGAAGATGCGTCGGCCGTTCATCTCTGCCGTCGGTTTGGGAAGGCTGTCGTCAACAATGGGTTTCTCCTGCTTTTCGGGCGTTGTTGTTGTGTTTTCGGGAGTTGCGGCCGTTGTGTTTTCGGGGACGGTTTCGACGGGTTTTTCGGCCGGTTTGTTGGCCGATTCGGGTTCGAGGGTGATGACCGTCGGGCCGGGACGCTGTTCGAAACCGGTGGCGATGAGGGTGATGCGCAGCTCGTCGTCGAGGCTGTCGTCGTCGCCGGCACCCCAGATGACGTTGGTCTCGTTGTTGCCGGTGAGGTCGGTCAGATAGTCGGTCACCTCGCCCAGCTCGTCCATCGTGATCTGGTTGCTGCTGGAGTAGGAGAAGTAGAGGAGTATGTTCTTTGCGCCGCGGATGTCGTTGTCGTCGAGCAGGACGGAGGTGGTGGCCTCTTCGATGGCCTGGCGAGCGCGGTTTTCGCCGCGTCCTTCGCCGGCGCCCATCAGGGCTGTGCCGCTCTTTTCCATCACGGTGTTGACATCGCGGAAGTCGATGTTGACGTAGGCCGAAACGGTGATGATTTCGGCGATGCCTTTGGCTGCGGTGAGGAGCACGTCGTCGGCCTGGCTGAAGGCCTGGTTGAGGGGCAGGTTGCCGAGGTGGCGCAGTTTGTCGTTGTTGATGACGAGTATGGCGTCGACGTGTTCTTTGAGTTCTTCGATGCCTTTGATGGCTTGCTCTTTGCGGCGTTTGCCTTCGAAGGAGAAGGGCATAGTGACGATAGCCACAACGAGGATGCGAGGCACTTGTTCGTCGTCGATTTCAATGCTTTTGGCTATTTCGGCGATGACGGGAGCGGCGCCGGTGCCGGTTCCGCCACCCATACCGGCGGTGATGAAAAGCATTTGCGTGTCGTCGCTGATGGCGGCACGTATTTCGTCTTTATGCTCGATGGCGGCCTTGCGTGCGTGTTCGGGGATGTTGCCGGCGCCGAGTTTGCCCAGCTCGATCTTGTTGGGCACGGGGCTTGCGGCGAGGGCTTTGGCGTCAGTATTGCATACGATGAAGTCTACTCCGCGAATGCCTTGGCGGAACATATGGTTGACGGCGTTTCCGCCGCCACCGCCTACGCCGATGACTTTGATTTTGGCGGGTTGCTGGCGCAGTGGCTCGAACTCCATCGAGGTTGTTCCGGCCATAAAGGGGACATTCATTGCGGTCTGGTTGTCGTCGTTCATAGAATTTGTGCTATCGTTCATATACTTATTTCTTTTGCAGATGGTTGATTATTAGTGATGTATGTTTGAATCACGTTTGCTGCAAAACGTTGTAAAATTACTCTGATTTTTATAATTTTTTAAGTATTTAACAATTATGTTATCAACATTTTATCAACGTGTGTTTGCAACAGTGCGAACCGGGTGCTACAGATCGTGCTCATCTTTGCCCTCGTTGCGGATGGTCTCGTCGCCAAAAACGCGGCCAAAGTATTTGTCGATGGACTTCATCAGCTGCGATCCGAAATTGGGTTTTGCCTTCTTGTTTTCCTTTTTGGGTTCCTCGTGTTTTTTCTCGTCTTCGGTCTCTATATCGTCGGGTTCGGTCTTGGGGTTGTTGTCGATGGGCAGGTCGGCAAAGACGTCGTTGCTGGTTGCCGGTTCGGGTGTTTCGGTGACTTCGGGCTGCTGCTCGTCGCCGTCGCTGCTGTCCTGGTGGTGGCGACGCTGTTCGTCGAGTTCGTGGAAACCGTAGAGGACGAGGCCGATACCGGTGGCGTACATCGGGTTGATGATTTCGGGGTCGGAGTCTTTGTCGAGATGTTCGTCGGGCAGGCCGATGCGGGTGTCGATGCCGGTGATGTATTCTGTCAGTTCTTTGATGTGGCGAAGCTGTGCGCCGCCTCCGGTGAGGACGATTCCGGCGAAAATGTGCTTTTCGAGATGCGATTTCTTTATTTCGTAGTCAACTTGCTCCAAGATGGTTTCGGTGCGTGCTTTGATGATGCCGGCGAGGGTGCGCATACTTATTTCGCGCGGGGGCTGTGTGCGCAGTCCGGGGATGGAGATGATGTCATTTTCGCTTACGTTCTGCGGCAGGCACGAGCCGAAGCGTGTTTTGAGTGTTTCGGCCTGTTCGCGCAAAATCTTGCAGCCTTCCTTGATGTCGGTGGTGATGGCGTTGCCGGCAAGCGGGAGGACGGTGGTGTGACGGATGACGCTCTCGTTGAAGATGGCTATGTCGGTGGTGCCGCCGCCGATATCGACCAGGGCCACGCCTGCGTTGCGGTCGGTGTCGTCGAGCACGGCGTAGGCCGAGGCGATGGGTTCGAGGACAACGCCTTTGATGGTCAGCCCAGCACGCTCGACGCTGTCGTGTATGTTGAGCAGATTCATCGTGTTGCCGGTGACGATGTGGAAGGTGGACTTGAGCTGTTTGCCGGCCACACCTACCGGTTCGACATCGGGGCTGAGCTCCTCGCCGTCGACTACGTAGTTCTGCGGGAAGATATGGATGATGTCCTCGCCGGGATTGAGCATAATGTTGTGCTGCTCTTCGATCAGGCGGTCCAGGTCTTCCTGCTCGATGAATTTGTGTTCGGGCGGAATGATGACAGTGCCCATATTCTGGGAACTTTTGATGTGCTGACCGGCGATACCGACATACACTTCGCTGACAGGAACTCCAGCCTGTTCGGAGGCCATCTCGACGGCTTTCTGGATGGAGCGTGCCGTGTCTTTGATGTTCTTGACGACGCCACGTTCCACGCCTTTGGAGGGCGTTTTGCCGAATCCGATGATTTTGACCTTGTCGTTTTCGGCGCGTTTGCCAATGAAGCAGGCGATTTTGGTAGTGCCGATGTCCAAACCTACGATGATGTCATTTACGTTGTTCATAAGATATATTTTTAATTTGTAAATTCGATAGTGAGTTAATTTGTAATTTCGTTAATGTGTCATTTTTTCTTGGTGCCGACGACTTGTCCTTTGTATTTCAGGCTTATTGCCGAATAGGTGTCCCAGCCCACCTGGCTTATCCCTTGGTCGAAGAATGACCAGAGGTTGCGGAATTTGGTGTCCAGAATGCTGGTGTCGCCGACGTTGACGGTCAGTTCGCCAAGTTTGGGCACCAGAAAGAGGTCGCCTTTGTCGCCTACGTACACTTGGTCGAAGATGGCTCCGTATTTTGGGTTGTCGCTAAGGAACGATGCCAGTTTCCAGATTTTCATCAGCGAAGTGGGCTGGCGATGGTTCGAGGTGTCGGCCAGATCCAGTCGGCTGGGGCGTTTCAGCAGTGGCTCTTCCTGTGCCGTGCTGCCAACAAGCAGGTGGCAATAGTGTCGTGGGGCCAGCGGCATACAGGTACCCTGTCGCGAAATGTAGAACTCGTTGTTTTGGTAGAACATACGAACGACGGGGACGCGCTGTTCGATGTCGACAACCAGTTTGCCGCCCGTCGTCATACGAACTGCGGCATCGAGAACGTACGGATTCTCTTTCAGCTTCTTTGCTATAGCCTTGCGGTCGACATCTTTGATGTCGGTCTGCTTGAGGCTGGGGAACTCGGCAAGCAGTAGGCTGTCGATGTCGCTTTCGTCGAGCAAGACGGACTTGCTGGGCGTTTTGACATTGACTTCGACACCCCGCATTGTGGAGTTCCGCCGTACGATGTGGAACGTCACGACAATTGCAACGAGCAACACAATAATGATTATATTTCGCAAAGAGGGTCGCATTCGATAATATGCTAATTTGTTAATTTGTTAATTTGTTAATTCGTTAATTTGTTAATTTTTAATTATTAATTTTTAATTATTATTTTTCAGCCTTTGTTCGAGGACTGGTACCAAGCGGTCGATGTCGCCTGCTCCCATCGTGACGACGATGTCGGGGCAGAGGGCTTCGACGAGGTCGGGGACCTGGTCGGCGCTGCACAGGTATTTGTTCATCGTCTCCATTTTGCGCAGAATCATTCCCGACGACACGCCCGGTATGGGTTTTTCGCGCGCGGGATAGATGGGCATCAGGATTACTTCGTCGAGGGGTTTGAGTGCTTCTACAAATTCGTCGGCCAGATCGCGTGTGCGAGTGTAGAGGTGCGGTTGGAAGATGCCGACGATGCGCTTGTCGGGGTAAAGGTATTTTATGGATTCGAGGGTTGCGGCAATCTCCTTTGGGTGATGGGCGTAGTCGTCAATGTAGATGATGTCTTTGGTTTTGACACGTACATCGAAGCGGCGCCGTATGCCTGCGAAGGTCTTGAGTCCATAGCGCAGCTGGTATTCGTCCAGTCCGCAGCTGAGTGCTACGGCTGCTGCTGCTACGGCGTTTTCGACGTTGTAGAGGCAGGAGTTCTGAAGCTCGATGTCGTAAAGCACCTTGTTCGGGGTGCGCAGGTCGAAAAAGATGTTGCCGTTGTAGTTGCGCACATTGATGGCGTAGTAGTCGGCCTCTATCGACCGTGCCGAATAAGAGTAATGCTTTATCTCTTCGCTGATTTGCAGATGGTGCTCGTGTTCTTCGTGTTCGTCCTCCTCGTCGTGATGGTGGCCGTGTTCGGTCAGGCCTTCCTTGAGGAACAAGGCACCTTCGGGGTTGGTCTGGTTGGCATATTGCTGGAAGGCGGCAATCAGGTTCTCGTGAGTGCCGTAGATGTCCAGATGGTCGGGGTCGGTGGCGGTTATGACCGAATAGTAGGGGTGCAGCTGCAGGAAAGAGCGGTCGTATTCGTCAGCTTCTACAACCACGTACTCGCTGTTGTTGTTCACAATCAGGTTGCTGTCGAAGTTCTTGGCGATGCCGCCAAGAAAAGCGCTGCATCCGATGTCTGTTTTGCTGAGCAGATAGGCTATCATAGCCGATGTGGTCGTTTTGCCGTGCGAGCCGGCCACGCCGATGCATTTCTTGCCGCGTGTCAGTTCGCCCAGCACCTGCGAGCGTTTCTTCATTGGGCAACCCAGCGCTTCCAGGTGCTTGTATTCGCGGGTGTCCGACGGGACGGCAGGCGTGTATATCACCAGGTCTATATTTTGCGGAATCAGTTCTGGATTGTCTTCGTAGTGTATGGCAATGCCTTCGCTTTCAAGCTGCTTGGTGAGCGGGCTCTCGGTGCGGTCGTATCCGCTCACGTTGTGTCCGCCAAGCTTGAAGTAGCGCGCCAATGCGCTCATTCCTATTCCACCTATGCCTAAAAAGTAGTAGTTCATTTCTTGATAATCTTTTCTATTTCGTCAACTATTTTGTCTGCTGCTTTGCGTCGTGCCATCTGTTGTATGTTGCGGCTCATAGCAGCCTGTTTGTCATTGTCGTTCAGTAGCGCCAGCAACGCTTCCGGGCCTTTGGTGCCGCATTCGCTGTCGCGGACCATCAGGGCGGCGCCTTTCTCGACAAGCGCCATTGCGTTCTTGGTCTGGTGGTCCTCGGCCACGTTGGGCGAGGGTATCAGTATGACAGGTTTTCCGACGATGCAAAGCTCTGATATTGCGATGGCTCCTGCTCGCGAGATGATGACATCGGCGGCGCGGTAGGCCTTGTCCATCTCGTTGATGAACTGATGCACTTTGACCCATTGGCCGCATCCGCATTCTTCGACCTTGCGGCAGGCTTCTTCGTACATCACTTTCCCGGTTTGCCAAATCAGTTGTATGTCATTGTTTTTGAAGAAGTCCATATTGCCGAGAATCATCCTGTTGATTGATCCAGCACCCAGGCTGCCGCCCACTGACAGCACGGTGCGTTTGTCGGCATCGAGACCGAAATGAGCCTTTGCTGCTGTTTTTGCCTCGGGGTTGTTTTTCAATGCTTTTACATCGCCCAAAGTGCCTTCGAACCGCATCGGGATGTCGTTGTCGTAGATTTTTTCTATCACTTCGCGGACGGGATTTCCGGTAAAGACGATTTTCTCCTTTGGGAAGAATCGCTCCATACCGTCGTAGGCGACGCAGATGGTGCGCGCTCCCTGGGCCAGCATCTTGTTGGTCAGTCCCGCATACGAGTTTTGCTCCTGCAGTAGGGTGGGGTACCCCATCCGTGAGGCGGCCTTCAGGGTGGGTTCGCTGGCAAAACCGCCAACGCCGACAACGATGTCGGGGTTGAATTCGCGGATTATTTTCCTTACCTTTCGCTGGCTCCGTATCATTTTTATGGGCAGTTGCAGGTTCTTGATGATGTTGGACAGCGTCAGCTTGCGCTGCAGTCCTGCTATGGGCAGTCCTTTTATGGTGTATCCTGCTGCGGGCACTTTCTCCATCTCCATACGCCCTTCGGCCCCGACAAACAAAATTTCTGCATCGGGATATCTTTTCTTGATGGCATTGGCAATTGCGATGGCGGGAAAAATGTGACCGCCTGTTCCTCCTCCGCTGATTATTGCTTTCATATTTTTGCCTCCTCTTTTGTTTGTTCTTGTTTTTCTTCGTTGCTTTCCGATGGCATTGTGTTGTTATGGTTGGCGTCAGCCTTCGGCGCTTTCTTCGATTCGCTCAGGTTGACGTCGTATGCCACCGACTGTATGATGCCCAGCGCCAATCCCATACACAGATAGGCTGTACCGCCCGAACTGATGAGCGGCAGTGTCTGTCCGGTGACGGGCAACGCTCCTACCGACACGCTCATATGTATCGCTGCCTGCAGGAATATCAGCGTGCCTAGTCCCACGACGGTCATACGGCCAAAGTCGCCTTTGCACTTTATTGCAATCTTTATGCAGCGCACGTATAGATAAAGGTACAATAGGAAGACAACAAGTCCTCCAACCATACCGGTCTCTTCGATGATGATGGAGTAGATAAGGTCGTTGTTGGCTTGCGTCATCAGGCGCGCCTGAATGGTCGACCCTATTCCTACGCCGAACAGCTTGCCCGAAGCAACGGCCATACGGGCCATCGATTCCTGCGACAGCTCGTCTTCGTTGAAGTTCAGCCAGTTGTCGATACGGCTAGACCACGTTCCCGAACGCGCCAAAAAGGGTATGTTCATTTTGTCGCCTATAAGCAATGCCAGTGCTCCAAGCACAACAAGTCCAAGAATCGTCAGTCTCCAATGGTTTACATTTATTGGAGCAATCCGTATCATTGCAAAGCATATAAAGAAAATGATCAATGCCGTTGACAGGTTTTCCGATACGACAAGGGCGACAAGTATCAGTACGGGAATCAGTATGTTGCGGAAAGTGGTCCACTCCTTCAGGTTGTTTTTCTCTTGCGTCAGCAACCGCGCCAGGTATACAACAATCACTATTTTGGCCAGTTCGGAAGGCTGGAAACGGCCCACCAGTGGCAATTGCAGCCATCGGCTCATACCCGAACCGGCGTCGTTGCTCTTGTGTCCTATCACCAGCACGGCAACCAGCAGACCAAGCGAAAGCAGGTAGCCCAGCCACGAAATGCCCGAAAAGCGACGATAGTTGAAGTTGGACAACAGTATGACGACAACAAACGTCAGGACCACAAAAATCAAGTGTCGCACGAATACCTGCTCGGGACTTTTGCCAGACAGGGCTGCGGAATAGCCTATCGAGCTGAAAACAGATATCAGCGATATGATGGCCAGCAAGAGGAATATAAACCAGATGGCTTTATCCCCCTTGAACGGGTTCAGCAGTTTGCGCGATATGTTGTCTCTTGTTGTCATTTACAATTCGTTGACTTCGCGTTTGAACGATTCGCCTTGTTCTTCGTACGAAATGCCGTTTTCGTAGGCGGGCGAGAAAAGCACCTTCGTGTTTTCTTCGCTGCTGTAGAAGGCTTTGCTTACGGCGTCTGCCATAGTGGTTGCTTCGACGATGTTTTTGGTGACATCGCCAAAGGTGGTGCGGTACAATTCGCTGTCGCCCAGACAGACAATCATCGTTACCTTGTTCTCAACCAGGGTGCGCAGACGCTTGAATTCCGATGCGCGCGGTATGCTTCCGTGGGCACCATTGACAATCCATACCACTTTTCCTTCCACGGTTTCCAGAGCGTACCAGGTGGACATAGGGCTGCGCGAAGCGGCGTCGTCGATAAACGACACTCCTTTGATGCGGGCCACAAATTCCAGCTTGTGGCGCATCTCGTCGATCAGGTTGAAGCAAGCTTTCAGATGTTCGCTTCTCAGTTTTTTCAGTTTCGAGCTGTCTATGCCCGCCAGTCCGGTGTGGACCTTCTCTTGTGGTTGTTTAACAATAGTTTCGTACATATTTCAAAGATGTTTTTTCTTATTTTGATTATTTGCTTTCCTTTTTATCTGAGTTTCAGGGTCACTATGCTCACCACGGCCAGCATTATGCCGATGATGTAGAAGCGGGTGACAATCTTTTCCTCCTTGATTCCTTTTTTCTGGTAGTGGTGGTGCAACGGCGCCATCAGGAAGACGCGGCGACCTTCGCCGTATTTTTTCTTTGTGCGTTTGAAATGGGTCGTCTGTATGATGACCGACAGGCTTTCCATCAGGAATATTCCGCACAGCACTGGCAGCAGCAGCTCCTTGCGGATCAGCAATGCGAAAACGGCGATGATGCCGCCCAGGGCCAGCGAACCGGTGTCGCCCATAAAGATTTCGGCAGGATGCGAGTTGTACCACATAAAGCCCAGCGTCGCTCCAACAAAGGCGGTGATGAAAATGGCCAATTCTCCGATGTTGGGCAAAAACATTATATTCAAATAGTTGGCAAAGATTATGTTGCCCGACACCCACGCCAGTATTGCCAGTGTGGCGCCTATAATGGCCGAGGTGCCGGTCGCCAGGCCGTCTATACCGTCGGTAAGGTTGGCTCCGTTCGATGTGGCGGTGACAACCAATATGACGATCACCACATACACCAGCCATACCCAGTTCTTGGCCCAGTCGCCCATCCAGGTGATTATCTTGGCATAGTCCAGCTCGTTGCTCTTCACGAACGGTATCGTTGTTTTGGTCGATTTGACTGGATTCTCCGCAAATTCACTTTTGGCGCGCTCGTAGTTGCCCTCTATGTTGACGTTGTGCGACGCCACGTATGTCTCCACCGACGAGGTCTCCTTTATCGTTATGTCGGGATGGTACATAATCAGCAGGCCCACGACAAGTCCAAGCATCACTTGGCCCACGACTTTGTATTTGCCGCGCAAGCCCTCTTTGTGCTTCTTGAACACCTTGATGTAGTCGTCGATAAAACCTATTAATCCCAGCCACAGGGTGGTGCCAAGCATAATCAAAACATAGATGTTGTCGAGTTTGGCAAACAGCAGGGTCGGTATGACTATTGCAGCCAAAATCAGCAAACCGCCCATTGTCGGTGTGCCCTCTTTCTCCTTTTGTCCTTCCAGGTTCAAGTCGCGCACCGTTTCGCCAATCTGCTTTTTGCGAAGCCATTTTATGAAGGGCTTGCCAAACACTAGCATTATAATCAGCGACGTGATCACCGACATAGCCGCCCGGAACGAGATGTACTGGAACACTCCCGCACCGGGGAAATTGAAGGCTTTGTCCAACCAGTTGAATAGATAGTACAGCATTGTCAGTTATATTGTTTGTTAACTATTTTATTTATTGTCGATTCCTAATTCTTTTCTTACCTCTTCGCGGTCGTCGAAATGATGCCGCACTCCGTTGATTTCCTGATAAGTCTCGTGTCCTTTGCCGGCAATGAGGATGATGTCGCCCTCTTTGGCCATCATTATCGCGGTCCGTATTGCCTGGCGGCGGTCCGAAATGCGGACGCTGTTTGAGCGCTGTTCCGCAGTCAGACCTGCTTCCATCTGGTCCAGGATGTTCTCGGGGTTCTCCGTCCGCGGATTGTCCGATGTCAGTATCAGGCGGTCGCTCCGTTCGGCAGCTATCTGGGCCATTATGGGCCTCTTTATCGGGTCGCGGTCGCCGCCGCAGCCTACCACGACGATAAGGTTCTGCGCCTTTGTGCGCACTTCGTTGATGGTGTCTATCACGTTCTGGAGTGCGTCGGGAGTATGGGCGTAGTCCACAATGGCTGTGATGCCTCTTCCGTGCAGATACTGGAACCGTCCGGGGGCGGCAACCAGCTTGCTGGCAACTCGCAACACCTCGTCGATCTCGAATCCGCACAGCGTGGCGGTGGCCACTATCGCGGTGATATTGTATGCGTTGAAGCGTCCCACCAGTGTCGTCCAGAATTCCTTGCGGCCGTCGGCGCAACTCAGTTCCAGATGCTGGCCGTGGATGCTGCTTTCCAGTATCTTGCAGCGGTAGTCCGCCACGGTTTGCAGGCTGTATGTCTTTATGCGGGCCTTGCAGTTCTGCACCATCACGCGGCCGTTCTTGTCGTCGATGTTGGTCAGCGCGAAAGCCTCTTCCGGCAGGCTGTCGAAGAGCCCCTTCTTGGCAGCAATGTAGTTGGCCATCGTCTTGTGGAAATCCAGATGGTCGTGAGTAATATTGCTGAAAATGGCACCAGCGAAACGCAGCCCAGCTATGCGGTTCTGGACAATGGCGTGCGAGCTCACTTCCATAAAGCAGTATTCGCATCCGGCTTCGACCATTTCCGACAGCAGACGGTTCAGCTCTATCGCGTCGGGTGTGGTGTGTGTGGCTGCAATCTCGTCGTCGTTGATGCGGTTCACTATCGTCGATAGCAGACCGGCTTTTATGCCCAGCTCGCGCATCATCCGGTGCAGCAGGGTCACCGTCGTAGTTTTGCCGTTGGTGCCAGTGATGCCGACCAGCTGTAGCTTGTGCGACGGATTGCCGTAGAAGTTGGCAGCGGCGATGCCCAGCGCAATGTCGCTGTTCGCAACGCGGACAAACAGGACGCCGGCGGGCTGTTCCTTCGGCAGCTCCTGACAGATTACGCTCTTTGCTCCACCCTCAATGGCCATTCCTATATAGTTGAGCCGTCGACGTGCACACCCTTCTGGGCCACAAATACTGTGCCTGCGTCCACTCGCCGCGAATCGAAGGATATAGCTTCCACCTCACGGCTGTCAACCGCACAGCTTTTGCCTCCGCAAAAAGCTTCATATTCAATCCCGTTCAGTACCTCTGTCAGTTTCATTATATTATAATTGTTTTTATTTTTTCTTTTTTTTTGATTCTCTCGTTATATCGTTATCCCGTTATATCGTAAAATAACTCTCACGGCTCCAGCTTTATATGCACTTTCATCCCTTTCTTCAGCGGTGTGCCGCGTTTAGGCTCTTGCGAAACCACCTTGCCATATCCCTCAAAACTCACATCCAGCCCCACACTGCGGCATAGCAGAAGTGCATCCTTGATGGTCATTCCATAGCAGTTTGGCACCTGGCGACGCGGCGTTTCGTAGGGTATATATGCCGCGCGCAGACCCAGGCTGTCCACAGGCTCGCGGAACGTGCACCACTTCGACTGCATCGTCACATTGCTGTAGTCCAACCCCAAACGCTTGTGCACCAGCCGCAGCTCGGCTTGTGGCGCCTTCGACACCGTCGGCAAGTGGTAGACCATACCCCTTTTGCTTTGCTGCTTCTGCCTTATCTCGGCCATCTTGTTCATCGTCGGACGGCAGTCAAGACTCTTGTCCAGCGACACAACGCAGTCGGCTATGTCCAAAAACACAGGCGCAGCATTGCGGCCGAAACTCTTGATGTCGCGCATCATCACCAAGCAGGTGTATTTGGGTTTGTCGGCCGGGAAAAAGCCCACAAACGTGGCGTTGCTCGTCGGCGCGTTGGGCGAAGTTACGGCCGTACCGGTCTTGCCGGCTATGCTGTAGGTATCGTTCTTGATGTTGTCGCCGGTACCGCCTTCCACCACGCCGACCAGCATATCGCGCAGCGTCGCAGCGGTCTCTTCCGAGCAGATGCGTTCGTTTATGACCTTTACAGGCAACTCCTCCAGTTCGCCGTCGACGATGACACCCTTGCAGAAGCGCGGCTTCACCATCTTACCCTTGTTGGCCAGTGCATTATAGAAGGTCGCCATCCTCAGCGGCGACACAGCACTCGTATATCCATAGCAGAAACGCAGAAAGTCGTTGTCGTAGGTCAGCTTGTGCGTGCGGCTCTTGTATTCCGTACCCACCAGGTCGACATCCAGCTTCTGGAACGGGAAGATTCTGGCCACCTGCGCAAACAGCGTGTCGCGACGGCTGTTGTTGTAGAATCTCCACGCCAACTCGCAGAAGGCCACGTTCGACGAAACGGCTACAGCTTTCCACAATGGATACATTCCGTTCGGAATGCCGTGGTCCTCAACCATCTTGCTGTTCTTGCTGAACTGCTTGCGTCCCACGGGCAGCAGCATCGACGTGTCCAGACTGAAGCTGGGGTCGTTGTACATTGCCGTCAGCAGGACGGGCTTGAAAATCGAACCTGGCTCGTACAGGTCGGTCAGCGACACGTTGCGGTAGGGCTGCTCCACATAGCGCCCCGTCGTGTCCAGTATCAGGCTCGAATTGACCAGCACATTGCCGGTTTCTACCTCCATAAGGATGGCGCATCCCGCCGTGCTGCCGTAGCGGCTCAGGGCCTTCTCGAGCGAATAGTGCGCTATGTCCTGCAGGCGCGTGTCTATCGTCGCCACGATGCTCTGGCCGTCCACCACACGGTATTCGGGAATTGAATCGGTCAGCAGGCTGTCGCTTTCCGAAACGGCAATGGTCGTTCCCTGTCGCACCGGTATCCACGAACCGCGTGTCAGGCGCCGACACAGCACCTTGCCGTCGCGACCCCTCAGGATCGAGTCATAGTAGCCCTCCAATCCCGTGTAATTTTCCTCCAGATACGACGTGCTGATGCCTATCGTGCTCTCCGCCATATTGCCGTAGGTGTGGAAACGGCGGTTGTGTATCACCGACTTGCCGTCCACATACTTCACCACCGCGCGGCGCCAGCCCGGCAGGCGGCAGATGCGGTCCCAGTCGGAATAGGGCACGTGCCTCTTGATGCGAACACAGCCGCGAGGCTTCTTCGCGTTGCGCTTGCTGTCTATCAGCGTGCGGAACGACGCTACCGACGAGTCCGGGAACGCCTCGTGCAGTATCAGGCACACCGTGTCGATATACTTGTCATAGTTCGAGTCTGCTATCGTCTTCACGAAAATCGTGTCGTGCGTGCCCTCGCGGTATTTGATGTTGCCTTTGTTGTCCAGCTCAGGCTTGATGCTGAAGTCGAAATACAGGTCGCATTCCGGCACCGTCGTCGCCATAATCTTGCCGTCCGACGAGTAGATGTTGCCCCTGTGCGCCTTCATCGGCATATAGTCCTTGCTCAAATTCGCCGCACGCTCGCGCCACATATCGCCGTCCACCCACGTCACCTTTATGCCCGACCACAATATCGCCACCCCGAATCCCACTGTCAGGATCAGGAACAGCACCCCAATCTTCATTCTCGTCGTTATGCGGTCGTTATTCGACATATTATTTAATCATTAATTATTAATTGTTGTAAATATTTATTGTAAAACCAATTTCAACTTTCAACTCTCAATTTTCAACTCAAACGGGGGTCCCGCAACAAGTCCCACGTCCACGGTGTCCAGTTCGCGGTCGATGCGCGAGATGCGAATCGACTCCTGGAACTGCTTCTGCATCTGCACCCTTTGTTCGCGCAGATAGCTCACCTCCTTCTGCAGCGCATCCTTCTTCTTGTTCAGGCTTTCCACCGTGTAGCGCACCTTCACCATCAGCAGGCATCCGCCCAGTATCAGCAGCAAAAGCGGTATCTGGCGCAGCACAAAGTGCGACCCCAGCATATCACCCCCCAGCACCTTCGCCAGGCTCCCCCTCTTGCTTCTATTGCTGCCGTTTTTCTCCATTGTTTTTTTTCTTGATATATTGATAGTTGATATGATTAAATGCTTTCCGCTTTTTCCGCCACTCTCAGTTTCGCGCTTCTTGCCCGGTTGTTGCGTTGCAGCTCTTCGTCGCTTGCAGTTATGGGCTTGCGGCTCACCAGCTTCAGCTCCACCTGCGGCACACCATAAAAATCCTTCTCCACCTCGCCGTCGAAGTTGCCGGCGCGGAAGAAATTCTTCACCAGCCGGTCCTCAAGCGAATGATACGACATCACGCACAGCCTGCCGCCGGGATTCAGCAACTCCACGGCCTGCTCCAGCATCTGGCGCAGTGCTTCCAGCTCGCCGTTCACCTCGATGCGCAACGCCTGAAACAGCATCGCCAGCGTCTTGTTTTCGCGGCCGCGTGGCAGCAGATGCTCCACAGCCGCCTTCAGGTCGCCCGTGGTCCGTATCCCACCAGCCTCTCCGCTTTCCGCTTTCCGCTCTCCGCTTTCCGCTTTCCGCTTTCCGCTTTCCGCTTCCACCGTTCTCCATTTCACTATGGCTTTGGCCATTTGGCGCGCATTGGGCAGCTCGCCGTACAGGCGCAGCGTCCGCTCCAGTTCCTCTTCGCTGGCACTGTTCACCAGGTCCGCAGCCGTAGTTCCCTCGCGACGGTCCATCCGCAAATCCAGCGGACCGTCCATACGCGTCGAAAAACCACGCTCGCCCTCGTCCAGCTGATGGCTCGACACACCAAGGTCGGCCAGCAGACCGTCGATGCGGCGCACGCCATAGAGGCGCAGAAAACGCTTCAGGTGGCAGAAATTCTCGCCAATCAGGCAGAAACGCTCGTCGTCGATAACGTTGCGCGCAGCGTCGCCGTCGCGGTCGAAGGCGTAGAGGCGCCCGTCGGGTCCTAGGCGTTGCAGGATGGCCCGCGAGTGGCCACCGCCGCCAAACGTCACGTCGACATAAACCCCATCAGGCCGGATGTTCAGCCCCTCAAGGCACTCATCCAGCATCACAGGCACGTGATATGTCCGCTCTTCGCTATGATTCTGCTGCATTGCTGATCCTCCCTAATCGTTCGTCGACCTTCTCGGCATAGCCCGTCGTCGCCTTGTTCAACTCGGCATAGGTGTCGCGATCCCAGATCTCCATAAACTTGCCAGTCGACAGCAGCACCAGCTCTTTCGAGTTCTTGATGCACTCGCGCTGCTCGCCGGGTATCACCAGGCGGTCGCTCGAGTCCATCTCGACGATGTTGCCGGCACTCAGCACGCGCAGCATCTTGCGGTCTTCGATTGAGTAGGGGTTCAGCTCTTTTTGAAGTTGTGCTATTTCCGCTTCGAAACTGGCGTATGTCCACAGCTCCAGGCAATTGGCATAGATGCTCGGACGGATGACAAAACGGCAGTCGTCGCCCTCCAATTGCTTTTTTATTGCAATTGGAAGCTTGAAACGACCGTTGCTGTCAAGCTTATAATACTCTATACCAATCAATAACGACATTTTTGCCTATTTTGTTTCAAAGTGTAAAAATACAAACTTTTTTCCAAAAAAAACCAATAATTCCCAAAAATTGTTTACAATTTCCAAATTTCTCCTTTCGATTACTCTTCTACGCATCTTTCTGCCAAAAGTTTCGTTTTTGCGTAAATCTTCTATAACGCATTGACAAACAAAGATTAAGCATCACTTGTTTGAACGTAATGATTGCCGTTTTGCCCCTTTGTGGACCCAGTTTCGACCTGTTGATAACTTTTTGGAAATTTGATATTTTTTTCCAAAACCGTCTCCGACGCCCTTCGGCCATATTCGACTGCCTTTGGACCGGCCTTCGACAGCCCTTCGCCCATCTTTTGGTCGTCCTTTGTTCATCCTTCGCCAGACTTTTGTCTGACCTCCAACCGCCTTTCGCCAGACCTCCTGCCGGCTCGCCCTGCCGTTTCGCTTTCCCGACCGCATCGAAGACCCCAAAAAACGTCCCCAAATAATTTTAACATTTAGACTGTTAAATTTAATAAAAAAATGTTAAAATTCCCTCAAAAACGCGATTTTATAACGCGTTGATTTCCATATACCATCTTCTTACCAAATTCTACCCAAATTCTTACCAAATTTTTGTTAAATTCTACTTCAGTAAAAGATGGTCAAATGTTAAAAAGAATTTGAACAGTATAAAGTGCTTGGAATGTCGGTCGGATGCAAATGCCACTTCATTTTTTTGCTACTTGGGTTTGCGAGTGCGACACAAAAAGTCTGTCTATTTGCTACTTGGGTTTTCGAGTGCGACACACCCCGCCCTTCGGGCACCCCTCTCCGAGAGGGG
>JAFWYO010000196.1 GCA_017517715.1 Bacteroidales bacterium | reverse complement strand
CCAACGACGGCACCTTCAACTTCGTCAAAGACATCAGGGAATACGGCGAGAAGGCTGGCATCATGAAGAAACTCTTCACCGACAACGGCTTCTACATCGTCTATGACAAGGATATGGGCGAGGACATCGGCGACGGTTTCTATTTCACTTTCTGCTATCCCGGCTATGAAGGCGTCGACCTGCTCAACGAACTTATCCGCTACGGTATCAGTGCTATAGCCCTCGATATCACCGGCAGCCACAAACAGGGCATCCGTGCCTGCGTGGCTCTTGTGCTTCGCGACCAGTTCCCCGATTTGAAAGAGCGTCTGGAAAAATTCCACGCCGACCATCCGGTGAAATAATGTCAAGTTTGATGCAAAAAAAAACACCGCGGACAAACGTTCGCGGTGTTTTTTTGCACTTATCGTTCGTTATTTCTTTAATATTTTGGTTGTCATTCCGTTGTTGCGAAGCAGGTATACTCCTTGCGGCAAGTGGCTAATGTCAATGGTGTCAGTTCCTTCATTTATTTTGGTTGACATTACACGTCGACCCATTATGTCAAACAGTTCTACATTGCCGCCATCAGATTCGATGTAAATCGTTGTGCTTGCCGGGTTGGGGTAGATGCGTATTTCGGCATTTTCGGCCAGTGTTTCGATGCCGACGTAGGGGTCTTGTTCATAGCAGCCTATGTCGACACGGCCGCTGCGGAAGCGGTTGCCGCCGGCAAGGTCTTTGGTGTACGAGCCGCTGCGTGTGGTGTCGCCAGCGTTGACAAGCGGCGAAAGGCTGCTCAGGCGCCAGTCGCCCATCTCGTCGGCGGGACCAACGGTGGTGTCGGGCAAAACGAAGAAAGGACCGATACCTTCCGTAGGCCTGTTGTCGTGATGCAGACCGAAATTGCTGTTGCTGTCTGTTTCGCCAAAGCCTTCGATGGCGGAGAAAAAGATTTTGCTTATGTTGTTGCTTGTCAGCGAACTGTCGTTGTGCCAAATGATAGTGTTGCGTATTTTGGTATTGCTGTTTGCGATGCCTACGCCGCTGTTGCACACAATGTTGCATCCGTCGACAGTGCTGTTGCTGGCGTTGATGCCGTTGCCGTTGTTGTGGACTATCAGGCTGTTTTTGACAGTGCCGTTGTCCAGCGAAAGCGCATTCCCCTGGTTGTTGCGAACGATGCAGCAAAAAGCGCTGCCGTTGCGAATTTCAGCTGCCGCGCCGTTGGCGCCTGTCGTCACGTTGTTTTCTATTATGCAGCGCTCCATCCTTAGGTTGTTTTGCACGCTGATTGCTGATGCCGTTTCGGCTTTGCCGTTGGCCAAAATGACGTCGTACAGCTTGCTGTCTATGCTGGACACCGGGGCTTGTACCACCTGGCGTTTGTTGTCGCCGCTCAATACGGTGTTGGCCGAGTCGAGGTTGCGCTCTCCGAGCGATGTTTCGTGTCCGGCAAAACCACCGTAAATGGTTATTCCTCTTGGAATTGTAAAAGCGGCCTCTTGGTCGGTATGGCCGAGGTAGACGCCGTTTTTTACCCACAAGTTACCGCTTTTGTAAATGCCGCAAATGGTCATAGCGTCCTCGAGGTTGGGATATGCCGAATCCCAGCTCGACCCGTCTCCTGTGCCGTCGGCGGCGATGTACAGTGTGTCGCGCATAATGCCCATATTGCAGGGTACAATGTTAAACACAGCACCTTGCGACGAAGAGTAGCCGTTGACCGACGTGAGGGTGTAGAAGCCGTCGCCATATCCGCTCCATCCAAAGTTGAAGTGGTAGCGGTTGTTGTTGCGATAGCCGTCGCAAACAAAGGCGTGGCCGCCTTCGCTGTTGCTGCCGCTATAATATACGGGTCTGCCAAGGTCCAGGTCGTGGCGAAGCAGCGAATCCCATTTCGAGGAAAAGGCATTCTTGTTGAGATAGAAGCTGTTAAGGTAGCCGAAATGCTTGAGGGCGTTTGGCACGTCTTCGCTGTGGGCACCGCTGCCGCTGGTGTGTGTGGGGTTCTCGTAGTTCATTTTCACCGAAATGCCGCAATGGTAACACAGCAGCGATACTGCATTTTGCTGTGCTGCATTTGAATAGGCGCTGACCGAGACGGGCATCAGCGAATAATCGTATACTGCCGAGTCGTAGTCGGCACGCAATAAACCGTATGTTATGTGCGTATACGAAGAGTGGTAGTAGCCGGTTGTCGGGTAGCGGTGATAGCGGATGATCTGGGCCATAGCCGTTGCAACACAACCTGTTACGCTGTGGCCGCCATTGTATTCGGGGCAGTAATTGTTGTAGCCTGCGCCCTGGTCCCAGCGGGTTTCGACGAGGGCTTCGACGGCTTTGGGGCCTTTGGCGTCGTAAAAGCTCGAACCTCCGCGTTCCAAAGCGTCCCATTCGTCGCGGAAATTGCGCTGTGCGGCGATGATTTCTGCCGATTTTGTGTTGCTGTTCTTTACGGCAACGACATCGTCGACATAGCCTTCCAGCCAGGCTTTCAGGTTGTCGGGCAGGCGGTTTGTGTCGAAAGCGCCGTTGAACGAATAGCCGACGATGGGCGAAAACGAGCGGTCGGCGCCGGTGATGATGAAACCGTAGTCGCCGATGTTGAAGACGTTTATAACGACGTCGCCGTTACCGTCAGCATATTGTCTGTAAGGTACTTGAGCTATATCGTCGGCAATTCCGGGCGATTCGTGGAGGGCCATAAACTGCCGTGCCGCTTTGCGCGCCTCGTCGGTGCCGACGGTTTGCGCGCCCGTTGTGGCGACGGCGAAAAGCAAAAGAATAGTAAACAGTGTTTTTTTCATTATAACGTAACTTATTGTCTGTTGATGAAATCCCATACGTGGTCGAAGACTATGCCGGCGCGGATGTCGAAGGCCTCGCGCGTGGCGTAGCCGATATGCGGCACGGCGACGCAATTGGGTGCGTTCAGCAGGGGGTGGCTGCCTGCCAGGGGCGGCTCTTTCTCGTAAACGTCGATGCCGGTTCCGGCTATTGTGCCGTCGTTCAGCGCTTTGGCCAGTGCGTCGATGTCGACGACATTGCCGCGGGCGGTGTTGATGAGGATTGCTGTCGGTTTCATCAGCGACAGCTCCTTTGCGCCGACCAGATGGTGCGTCTCGGCGGTCATAGGCACGTGCAGCGATACAATGTCGCTGCGCTGCATCAGTGTGTCGAGGCTGCAATATTCGGCTCCCAGCGCCTTGGCCTCGTCGCGCTCTGTGCGGCTGTAGGCCAGCAGGTTGCAGCCGAAGGCTTTGAGCAGGCGCATCGTTGCGATGCCTATGGCGCCCGTTCCGACGATGCCGACGGTCTTGCCCCTGAGCTCGCGGCCAAGGAAGGCGCCTCGGCTGCCGCCTTGACGGATGGTGCCGTCCAGTTCGGTGATCTTGCGCAGCACGTCAATCATCAGTCCTACAGCCAGTTCGCTGACTGCCGTGGTGGAATAGCCAGCGGCGTTCTGCACAAAGATGTTGTGTGCCTTGCAGTAGTCAAGGTCGATGTGGTCCAGTCCGGTGAAGGCCACCGACAGCATCTTGAGCTGTGGGCATTGCGCCAGCACGGTGCTGTCCAGTTTTATGTTCGAAATGACGGCTATGTCGCTGTCTTTCATTCGCTCGGCAAGGGTGGCCCCATCTTCGCGGCGGTCCATAAAATACTTGAGCGAATGGCCTTTGGCGGCAAAGGCTTTTTGCAACTCCAAGAAGTGCTGTTCGCTGATTCCCAGCGGTTCGACACAGGATATGTTCATAATTTACTATATCTTTTAATTATTATCCATATAATATTAAAACAATAAACGGCAAAATAACAATTTTATTTTGCCGTTAGTTCTGCTAGTGCTTCTTTTTTACCGAAAAACCGAAACCGCCCAGTTTCTCGCCCAGGCCGTAGTATTTGCCGTGCGAGTAGGCCAGGGGCGAGCAGTGGTTCAGTTGAAAAGCACCTGTCGTGTGGTCTATCAGCTTCTCTTCGGCGTCGATGGCCACCACTTTGGCCATAAACATATCGTGGCTGCCGAGTTCTTTGATTTCTGTTACCTGACATTCAATGTTTAACGGCGACTCGGCGATGAGCGGTGCCTTCACGATTTGTCCCTTTTCGGGAGTGAGGTGCATCTCGCGGAACTTGTTGACGTCGCGGCCGCTCTTCACGCCGCACCAGTCGGTGGCGCGGGCCAGGGCCTCGGTGGTCAGGTTGATGACAAATTCGCCCGTGCGCGAAATGATGGCGTGCGAATGGCGCGACTTGCGGACCGAAATATAGCACAAGGGCGGGTCACTGCAGATAGTGCCCGTCCAAGCTATGGTGATGATATTGTATTCCGATTCGTCGGCTCCGCACGAGACCATAACGGCTGGCAGCGGATAAATCATATTGCCCGGTTTGAAAGCCGTTTTCATTGGTCTTTAGGATTTTAGTTATGTTTACTTAAACTATTCCTTAAACTTCTTTTCCAACTCGTCAACCCAGAAGTGGAACTGCTTGTCGGTCTCGTTCAGGTTGGCAACGGTCTTGCAGGCGTGCAGCACCGTAGCGTGGTCCTTGTTGCCGCATTGCAGGCCAATCATAGCCAGCGAGGTTTTGGTCATCTTCTTGGCGAAGTACATCGTCAGCTGGCGGGCCTGGACAATCTCGCGCTTGCGTGTGGGCGACTGGATGCTCTCGATCGGCAGCTTGAAGTAGTCGCACACCACCTTCTGGATGTAGTCAATCGTGATTTCGCGCGTGGTGCTTTTCACAAACTTGTCGATCATCTGCTTGGCCAGGTCGATGGTTATCTCCCTGTGGTTCAGTGACGACTGCGCAATCAGCGACACCAGCGCACCTTCCAGTTCACGCACATTGGTGTTGATATTGTAGGCAATGTATTCAATCACGTCTTTAGGCATTTCGATGCCGTCGTTGGCCAGTTTCTGGTTCAGGATTGCGATGCGCGTCTCGACGTCGGGGGTGCCGAGGTCGGCCGAGAGGCCCCATTTCAGGCGCGACAGCAGGCGCGGTTCCAGCGTTCCGAGTTCCGACGGAGCCTTGTCGCTGGTGATGACAATCTGCTTGTTACGCTGGTGCAGATAGTTGAAAATGTGGAAGAACTGCTCCTGAGTGTGCGGCCCTTTCGAAGCCCAGAACTGGATGTCGTCGAGGATCAGGAAGTCGATCATCTCGTAGTAGTGGACAAAATCGTTGGTGGTCTTGTTGCGGACGGCCTCGACATACTGCTGCAGGAACTGCTCGGAGGTGATGTACAGTACCGTGTCGTCGGGATGCAACTCCTTGGCCTTGATACCGATAGCGTGTGCCAAATGGGTCTTTCCCAGGCCAACGCCGCCGTGCAGCAGCAGGGGGTTGAACGAGGTCTTGCCGGGATTTTCGGCCACGGCATATCCGGCAGCGCGGGCCAGGCTGTTGCAGTCGCCTTCGACAAAATTCTCCAGCGTATAGTTGCCGTTCAGCTGCGACGGAATCTTCTGCTTCTGGATGCCGACAATGACGAATGGGTTGATGGGAATGTCGCGACCGCCGTTCTCGCCCTCGAGCACCAGCGGCACATCCTTCGGCTTGTTGACGGTCGACTGGCGGCCCATCGAAGGCAGGTTGGTCATAATCGGCGATCCGGCGATGCTGGTATCCATCACGATGCTGTATTTCAGCATTCCGTTCGGACCCAGCTGCAGGCGGATGGTGCGCTTCAGCAGGTCGATAAAATGCTCCTCAAGCCACTCGTAGAAAAACTGACTGGGAACCCTGATTGTCAAGATGTTGTTTTCCAACTGGATGGGTACAATCGGCTCGAACCACGTCTTGTAGACCTGTTCGTTTTCGGGTCCGAGGTTTTCCTTGATTATTCTCAGGCAGTTTGCCCAAACTGTTTTATAGTTCTGCATCATTTTGATGATTCTTTCGGTGTGATTCTTTAATACTTATGAAAACAGGTTGTCTGTTTTTTTGTGATGCAAAGTTCCAACATTTTTTTTTTGTGGAATATCGAAAAAAAATTTGCAAGTTTCGACTATTTTTATTAAACAAAACCCCCTCTTGTTTTGTAACACATCGTTTAGTCTCCAAAAAATATTATTTGACAATATTTTATTATTCCATTACGTATTTTTTAGGGCCATAAATATACATATTTTTTCTCAACCAAAAAAAATTTAGGCAAAAAAAATCACATTTTTTTGCACATTTTTTGTTCGTTTCATTAACCCGTTGTAAAGTAGTCCGATGCCGTTTTTTGCTTTTATAAGATACTGTTTCTTAGT
>JAFWYO010000195.1 GCA_017517715.1 Bacteroidales bacterium | reverse complement strand
TCATACTATGGACGTAGATTTAAAACATCCTATATATAACATAATCAGCGAAGTGGCCGACCGTATGGGTGTCGAGACCTACGCCGTGGGTGGCGTGGTGCGCGACTACTTCCTGCAGCGTCCCTGTTCCGACATCGACGTTGTCTGTGTCGGCAGCGGCATTGCCCTTGCCGAAGAGGTGGCCAAGCAAATCAGCGACCATACCGAGGTGCACGTCTACCGCAATTTCGGCACAGCCCAGATCCACCATCACGACGGCGACACTGAATGGGAGGTGGAATTTGTGGGTGCGCGGCGCGAGTCCTACCGTCACGACAGCCGCAAGCCCATTGTCGAGGACGGCACCCTCGAAGACGACCAGAACCGTCGCGACTTCACCATCAACGCAATGGCCGTATGCCTGAACAAAGCCCGCTTCGGCGAGCTCGTCGACCCCTTTGGCGGCATCCGCGACCTCAACAACGGCATATTGCGGACGCCCCTCGAACCGGGCATCACCTTCTCCGACGACCCGTTGCGGATGATGCGCGCCGTGCGCTTCGCGTCGCAATTGGGCTTCACCATCGAGGAAAAATGCTTTCAGGCCATCTGCGACAACGCCGAGCGGTTGAAAATCATTTCGCAGGAACGCATCACCGCCGAGCTGAACAAAATCCTGCTCTCGCCGCGTCCTTCAGTGGGACTCAAGCTGTTGCAGAAATCCGGCCTGATGCAGATTTTCTTCCCCGAATTCTCGCGTCTGAAAGGCGTCGAGACCATCAACGGCCGCAGCCACAAGGACAACTTCTACCACACGCTGGAAGTCGTTGACAATGTGGCCGAAAAGAGCGACGACCTCTGGCTGCGATGGGCAGCGATGCTGCACGACATCGGCAAGCTCGCCACGAAGCGCTACGACGAGAAGCTGGGCTGGACATTCCACGGCCACGAGGCCAAGGGGGCACAGATGGTCAAACGCATCTTCAAGCGCCTGCGGCTGCCGCTCGACGCCAAGATGAGATATGTCGAAAAGCTTGTCTTGCTGCATCTTAGACCCATCGTCATATCCGAAGACGTCGTCACCGACTCGGCCGTGAGGCGACTGCTTTTCGAAGCCGGCGACGACATCGACGACCTGATGCTGCTGTGCGAAGCCGACATAACATCGAAAAAAGAGGAGAAGAAAGAGCGTTTCCGCAAGAACTATATCCTTGTACGACAGAAACTTGTAGAGCTCGAGGAGAAAGACCGCATCCGCAACTTCCAGCCGCCCGTCAGCGGACTCGACATAATGCAGACCTTCGGACTCAAACCCTGCCAAGAGATAGGCACCATCAAGGATGCCATCAAAGACGCCATCCTCGACGGCAAGATTCCCAACGAGCGCGAGGCCGCCTGGCAGATGATGCTCGATATGGGTAAAAAACTGGGGCTCAAACAAGTATGAAAACCCTGATTGTCATCGTCGGCGCCACAGCCACCGGCAAGACCGCTGCCGCGGTGCAGATGGCGCAGAAGTTGGGCACGGAAATCCTTTCGTGCGACTCGCGCCAGTTCTACAACGAACTGAGCATCGGAGTGGCGCGTCCCAGCGACGACGAACTGGCAGCAGCGAAGCATCATTTCATAGCCTGCCGCTCGGTTGCTGAGCCGTACAATGTCTTTGAATACGAACACGATGCGCTGGCTGTCTTAAACCAACTATTCAAGTCGAAAGACACCGCCATTGCCGTGGGCGGATCGGGGCTTTACGTCGACGCCTTGTGCAAGGGTATCAACCTTATGCCCGACCCGACGCCCGAACTGCGCGCCGAATTGAGCGCCCGGATAGCCGCCGGACACCTTCCGCAGCTGCTCGACGAGCTGCAACGACTTGACCCCGAATACTATGCCATAGTGGACCGCCGCAACCCCATCCGCATCCAGAGGGCCCTGGAAACCATCTACACATCGGGTCGGAAATACAGCGAACTGACTGGAGAGAAGCTGCCCGAGCGGCCGTTCAGGATAGTCAAGATAGGCATCCGCTGCGAACGCAACGAGCTGAGGGACAGAATAGACCGGCGCGTCGACGCGATGATGCAGGCAGGGTTGCTGGACGAAGTGTCGGATCTGCTGCCCTTCCGCGGCCTCAATACCCTCAACACAGTCGGTTACAAAGAGATATTCGAATACCTTGACGGCATAAAGAGCCTAGAGCAAGCCATAACAGAGATAAAAAACCACACGTGGCAATACGCAAAAAAACAGATCACGTGGCTAAAACGCTATGATGGAATAAGTTGGGTCGACAGAAATAATTTTGAAGATTTTTTGCAAGTTTTTGACCCGAAGAGATACTAAACTATTGTTTGTTATTTTGTCAAAAAGGGGACCTCGGTTCCTTTCTGGCCAGACGGCCAGATGAAATGTACCGGGACTTCTGAATAGCCACAATCGTCGATTTGCCGCTTCGGCACATCGCCATCCCGCCAAAAAAGCTATCCAGAAGCCCCTTTTTGTTTTGACAATCAGACACATTCCTACAGCAAACACATTCTGGCCGCGCCATTGGATTCCATCAGCGACGCCCGCCACCTGCTCCGCCATTTCCTATATATTTCCTATATATATCTTATATCGTTCTTATATTTAAATATAAGAAATATATAGGATATAGGAAATATATAGGAAATGGCGGAGCAGGGCCAGAGAATTTGTCGCTTCTGGGGTTGGAAGGTCTTTTTGTTGTGTGGCGTTTCGGTGCTAGCGTTCGAATTGTTCGAGCGAAATACGTTCTCGGTCGGTCAGGCGGTTGTTGTGGTTTTCGCTGCGCGGAGCCGAGCTGTTTTGGGGTGTTGCCTGTTTTTTTTTGGTTGCGCTGGTGCGGCGGTGGGCCTTGCCGGTGCGGTGGTGTCTGCTTTGCGGGGCCGGTGCGACGGTGCGGTTGACTGATGCTCGCGGAGCTGGCCGCGGGGGTGCTTTGGTGAGCAGATAGTCGGGCGAGCCGGGGTTGACGTAGCTGCGTGTCTCGCTGTCGGCGTTGCCTTCGTACTGTGTGGTGCGGAGCGTGATGTGGAAACAGGATCCGCGCTCGTACTTGACGTAGCAAAGTCCCTCGTAGCGAAGCTCATAGAGAGCCAGAGCCAGCATCTGCTTGCAGGCATCGACGACGGTGTCGCTGCCGCTGGACAGATGGAGGTAGCGTTGAGCTGAGAGGTCGAAGGTGGTGCCATAGATGTGGCACGAGGTGTCGGTGGCGTTGCGGTTGACGTGCCGCAGCCGCCGTTCGCTCTGTTCGGTGCGCAGAGCGCTGGTTACGATGACGTTGTGTTCGCCGATAGATGGATAATGTTCGGCCATAAGAGCCTTGAATCGGTGGGCTATGTAGTCGAGCAGCAGCACCGTTTCGGGCAGCAGGTAAGGCACCGAATGGTACATTGTGTCGACACTGTAGAGGCTGGTGCTGAAAATGGGTACCAGGGCATCATTTGCCGCAGGGTCGCCCACGGTGGCGGGGTCGAGGCCATTTGCGCGTGCAGCACTGAGCTGCACGTAGTTGGAATCGTTGAAGAGTTGCCGGTAGGCGATGTTGTGGAAGTTGAGTGGGGGTATTTCGCTGCGCACGATGCGACGGCGATAGACGCGGTGCTTGTCGTCGTGGTGACTGCCGGCTTTGACGATGGCGTCGTCGTCGCGGAGTATGGCTGCGACGCGGGTCCGTTCGGAGCCTCGCGCCACGTGCATCGACACCAGCAGGACGACCATAACGGCGGCGGCGGCCAGCACCCATCGGCGACGTGGCGCGCGCCGTCGTGGTGACGGAGAGGGAGGCTGGGTGTGGTGGCGATACATCATAAGTAATTAAAAATTAAAAATTAAAATCACTCGTGAATTGTGATGCGAGCGCGTTCTATTCACTTTTCACTATTAACTTTTCACTATTCACTGGTCACTTTTTCGAGATATTGTGCGTAGCTGATGAGGTTTGGAAAGCTGAGGTCGACGAGGTGGGGGTTGCGGCGGGCGAGGTTGGTCTGGTCGTCTACCAGGACGGTCTGCATCCGGGCGCGACGGCCGAAGAGCATATCGCTCTCCATATCGCCGACCATAACGGAGCGGTGCAGGACGACGTCGGAGTAGTCGCGTCGGGCGCGGAGGGCCATACCTATGGAGGGTTTGCGCATAAAGGAATGTTCGCTCTTCAGCGTGGGGCAATGGTAGATGCGGTCGATGCGTCCGCCGGCGTCCTGCACCTGTTGCAGCATATAGGAGTGGACGGCTTGGAGGTCGGCTTCGGTCATCAGGCCTTTGCCGATGCCCTGCTGGTTGGTGACGACGAAGATGCGGTCGAAGTGACGTGCAAAGATGGCCATAGCCTCCAGCACGCCGTCGATGAAGAGGAAGTCGTCGGGGCGCGTGACGTAGCCGTCGACGATGCGTTGGTTGATAACGCCGTCGCGATCGAGGAAGAGAGCGGTCATCAGAGCAGTTCTTTTTCGATGAGATAGGTGTTGCGGGTGCTGGAGTTGCGGCAGATGAGTTCGCCGAGGAAGCCAGCCAAGAAGAGCATTGCGCCGAGGACGAGGAAGAGCATCGACAGGTAGAACCAGACGCTGTTGGTCAGGGCGATGCGACCGCAGAGGCGCAGGGTACAGACGATGACGAGGGCGATGAATCCGAGCAGGAACGAGACGGAGCCTATGAGTCCGAAGAAGTGCATAGGCTGCTTGCCGAACTTGGACATAAACATTATGGACATCAGGTCGAGATAGCCGTTGACGAAGCGGTTGAGTCCGAACTTGGTGACGCCGAACTCGCGTTTGCGGTGCTGTACGACCTTCTCCCCTATCTTGCTGAATCCGGCCCACTTGGCGATGACGGGGATGTAGCGGTGCATCTCGCCGTAGACTTCGATGCTTTTGACGACGTCGCGGCGGTAGGCTTTGAGACCGCAGTTGAAGTCGTGCAGTTTGATGCCCGACATTTTGCGGGTTGTCCAGTTGAAGAATTTGGAGGGTATGTTTTTGGCGAGTTTGGAGTCGTAGCGTTTTTTCTTCCAGCCCGACACGAGGTCGTATCCGTCGTCTTTGATCATACGATAGAGTTCGGGCACTTCGTCGGGGCTGTCCTGCAGGTCGGCGTCCATAGTGATGACCACGTCGCCCTGGGCGTGTCCGAAGCCGACATTGAGGGCTGCCGACTTGCCATAGTTGCGGCGGAACTTGATGCCTTTGTAGGCAGGATTTTTCTGTCGCAGCGATTCGATGACTTGCCAGGAATTGTCGCGGCTGCCGTCGTCGACCATAATAACTTCGTAGCTGAAGCCGTGTTCCTGCATCACGCGGTCGATCCATTCGGCCAGATGCGGCAACGATTCGTCTTCGTTATAGAGAGGTACTACAATGCTGAGGTCCATTTTATTAAATTAAAAATTAATAATTAAAAATTAATATTTTGTGGCCACTGGTCACTGGTCACGAGTGATTTTTCTTTTCTTTGATTATGTTTTTTTCGGTTCGGAAGAGGAGTGCTGAGACAAAGGCGGTCATTATCGACATTACGGCGGTGCGGAAGGCACCGATGAAGGCCCAGGTGTGGAGTCGGTAGGTGCGCATCACGGCGATAGTGGCTGCTTTTTCCTGGTCGGTACCTGCGCCGCGCTGCTCGCCAGCGATGAAGTGTTCGAGGCAACGCGCCGGGAACTCCTTGTCGACCACGCCGCCATAGAAAAGCAGGAACAGCCCGTAGACGACAGCCGCGACTATGCCCAGCAGTAATCCGTAGAGCATCAGCTCCTTGAAGAATACACGCTTTTCGGGCAGCCGGTTGCGGTAGCGGTAGGCAAAAAAGAGCGTCGAAACCAGCAAGGCGATGTCGGTGACGTAGTTTTCGGGGGCATAAATGGGGTAATAAATGAGCTTACAAAACAGGACGGCACCCGACAGTATGAGTCCCGCATACAGGCCGTCGCGCAAAGCCGCGATGCGATATTTGCCATATATATCTGATTGATATTGCCTTATTAACTTCATTCCATATCTTTTGCCGTTGCAAAGATAGGCACTTTTTTACATTGTTTCTTTTTAACAGGCAAAGAAGTTATCAACATAGTTGTTTGCATAAATAGCTGCGAACGTTTTAAAAAAAATATGTATATTTGCAGATTGTATTTTCGGTATGAATTTGCGCAGCGGTTTATAAACCAACCACTTAGCATCAGGATACCAATAGAAAACCACTTTGAAAGACAGAAAGATGGACTATAATTACAGCGAAATCGAACCCAAATGGCAGCGTTTTTGGCGCGAGCAAAAGACGTACCACGTGGAAAACAATTCTGCAAAACCTCATTTTTACGTACTGGATATGTTCCCCTACCCTTCGGGAGCGGGGCTGCACGTGGGTCATCCGCTAGGATACATTGCCAGTGACATTTATGCGCGCTATAAGCGCCTGCGCGGATACAACGTGCTGCACCCTATGGGATATGACGCCTATGGCCTTCCGGCAGAGCAGTATGCCATCCAGACCGGACAGCACCCGGCGGTGACCACGGAGCAGAACATAGCCCGCTATCGCGAGCAGCTGGACAAACTGGGGTTCAGCTTTGACTGGAACCGCGAGGTGCGCACCTGCGACCCCAAGTATTACAAATGGACGCAATGGACTTTCGTCCAGCTCTTTAACCACTATTATGACGAAGAGCAGAAGAAGGCGCAGCCCATCAGCGAACTGGTGAAAAAGCTTGCGAACAGTCAGGAGCCCGTCTGGGAAGGCAAGCTGTGGGGCGAGATGAGCGAAAAGGAGCAGCAGGACTACCTGATGAACTTCCGTCTGGCCTACCTGGCCGACATACCCGTGAACTGGTGTGCCGAGCTGGGCACAGTGCTTGCCAACGACGAAGTGGTTGGTGGCCTGTCGGTGCGCGGCGGATACCCCGTGGAGCGCAAGCTGATGCGCCAGTGGAGCCTGCGCATTACGGCCTACGCCCAAAGGCTTGTCGACGGGCTGGACCAGGTGGATTGGACCGACAGCCTGAAAGAGATACAGCGCAACTGGATAGGCCGCAGCGAGGGTGCCGCCGTGTGGTTTCCGCTCGCAACTGGAAGCGGGGAACAGAAGTCGGAAGGCGATTTAAGATTTGAGATATTCACCACCCGTCCCGACACCATCTTTGGCGTCACCTTTATGGTGCTGTGTCCTGAGCACGAGCTGATTGAACAGATCACCACGCCCGAGAAGAAGGAGGAGGTGGAGGCCTACGTCACGTGGGCCAAGAACCGCTCGGAGCGCGAGCGTCAGGCCGAGGTCAAAAAGGTCAGCGGCGTTTTCACCGGCGCCTATGCCGTCAATCCCCTGACCGGTGAGAGGATACCCATCTACGTCAGCGACTATGTGCTGGCCGGCTACGGTACCGGTGCCATTATGGCTGTTCCCGCCCACGACAGCCGCGACTTTGCTTTTGCACGCCATTTCAATCTTCCGATACGGCAAGTGGTGTCGCTAGAGAAAGACACCACCAGCGACCCTGCCACCTGGACCGAAAGTATGGACGCCAAAACCGGCTATTCCGTCAACAGCGGATTCGTCAGCGGGATGAAGGTCAAGGAGGCAATGGCAGCCGTCATCGACAAGATAGAAGAGATGGGGATCGGTCACCGCACCGTCAACTTCCGCCTGCGCGACGCCATCTTCAGCCGTCAGCGCTATTGGGGCGAGCCGTTCCCGATATATTATAAGAATAATATACCTTATACCATTCCCGAAGAATGCCTCCCGCTCCAGCTGCCCGAAGTCAAGGAATTCAAGCCTACCGCCACGGGCGAGCCGCCGTTGGGACACGCCGAATGCTGGGCCTGGGACGAGGAGAAGCGCTGTGTGGTCAGCAAAAGCCTCATAGACAACAAGAAAGTGTTCCCGCTGGAGCTCAGCACGATGCCCGGTTTTGCCGGCAGCAGCGGATACTACCTCCGCTATATGGACCCCACGAACGACAACGCCTACTTTGGCAAAGAGGCTGTGCAGTACTGGCAGAACGTCGACCTCTACGTGGGCGGAGCGGAACACGGAACCGGCCACCTGATCTATGCCCGTTTTTGGAACAAATTCCTTTTCGACATCGGAATGGCCGTAAAGGACGAGCCCTTCCAGAAACTGGTCAACCAGGGTATGATACAGGGCCGCTCCAACTTCGTATACAGAAGCAAGAAAGACAACAACCTGTTCATTTCGAAAGGGTTGATAAAGAATATGGACGATGTCACGAAAATACACGTCGACATCAATATCGTCGACAACGACATTCTCGACATTGACCGATTCCGGCAGTGGCGCCCCGAATTTGCCGATGCCCAGTTTGAACTCGAAAACGACCGTTATGTGTGCGGATGGGAAATCGAAAAAATGTCGAAGTCGATGTTCAACGTCCAGAATCCCGACGACCTCGTGGCACGCTATGGTGCCGACACGCTGCGAATGTACGAGATGTTCCTCGGTCCTGTCGAACAGGCAAAACCGTGGGACACCAACGGCATCGAGGGCGTTCACCGCTTCCTGAAAAAGTTCTGGAAACTCTATGAGAACGTCAATCCAAATGACCAAAGCGCCGAGCAGCCAGCAGCCCTGAAGGTGCTGCACCAGACAATCAAAAAGGTGACCGACGACATCGAAAGATTCTCGTTCAACACCAGCGTAAGCACCTTTATGATTTGCGTAAACGAGCTGGCATCGCAGAAAGGCATAGGCCGCCAAGTCCTTGAGCCCCTGACGGTTCTGATGGCGCCCTTCGCGCCCCACATTGCGGAGGAATTGTGGCACCAGCTTGGCAACAGCAGTTCGGTTTGCGACGCGCAATGGCCCCAATACGACGAGAAATACCTGGTCGAGAGCACCTTCAAATACCCTGTTTCCTTCAACGGCAAGATGCGGTTCACCATCGAGCTGCCAGCCGACTGCACGCAACAGGAAGCCACCGAAGCCGTGATGAACCACGCCGAAACCCCGAAATGGACCGGTGGCAAAGAGCCGAAAAAAATCATTTTTGTACCTAAACGCATTATCAATATTGTATGCTGAGCAGACACTTTCTCAGGGCAAAAGCCCTTCAAACAATCTACGCCGGTGTAACAGCAAAGAGCACCTCCGAGGACGAGCTGCTGAAGATGTTCGACTATAACGTGGGCCGTCTCAACGACTTGGGACTGTTGCAGTTGAGCACGCTCCCCCAGTTGACCTTCACTGCCGAACGCGTCTACGAAAACGAGACACAAAAGTTCAACCCCAACCCCACAGAACTGGAACTTCTGCACCGTTGGGCACAGAACCCTTTCGTCGACAGGCTGTCGCAGGGGTTTGAATATCGCAATATCGTCAACAGGATGAAGATAGACTGGAGCAACCACTTCGACGTATTCCGCAAGGTATTGAACGTCTTCAAGTCGTCGCGCCAGTATCTCGACTTCATTGCCATCAGCAAACCCACTTTCGACGACGAACGCGCCATTGCCGTCAACGCCTTCAAATACCTGATGAACGACGACACGCTGCGCGAAATAATCTTCGACCGCGACCTGCTGTGGGAGGACGATTTCGACCAAATTGCCCAGTACAACCTGATGCTTCTCAAGGAACAGACCGAAGAGATGATGGACGAAGCAATGCGTTGTCCACAGGTCTACGAGCCACGCAACGAGAAAGACAGCAACGACTTCAACTTTGCGCGCCAGCTGATTATCGACACCTTCAGAAATCTGGACGACAACGAGCAGCTGATACGTAAGCATCTGCAAAACTGGGATTTGGAGCGTGTGGCACAAATGGACATCCTCCTGATCAATATGGCCGTCACAGAGTTCACCTGCTGCCCTTCAATCCCGGAACGGGTCACCGTCGACGAATATATAGAACTGTCCAAGGAATTCTCGACCGAGAAAAGCAAGCTGTTTATCAACGGCATACTCGACAAAATGCTGATCGAGCTGCGCGTGGCAGGCAAAATCCAGAAAGACGAGCGCGGTATGTACGACCCGACTCTAGAGGATAATGATGATAACCGATAAGCCTTCAACTACCAAAAACACAACAAATTTATGAAACTCAGATTTTTAACTCTTCTTACCGTTGCGTTCCTTTTCACTGCCTGTGGTGGCAGCGACAAGGCGGCCGACGTCGATATTATCAAGAATCCAAACAGCGCAGAGGGGTACGACCAAAGCGAAAAGATGCCCAAAATAGTCTTTGAGACCGATATGCACGATTTCGGTCAGCTTATGGCCGGCGAGACGATTTCGTATAGCTTCAAATTCACCAACACCGGCAACGCCGACCTCGTCATCAGCGGATGCGACGCCTCGTGTGGATGCACTGTGGCTGACTATCCCAAAGAACGCATCGCGCCGGGCAAAACAGGCTACATCACCGTTTCGTTCAAGTCGCAGGGTATGACGGGCCATCAGCTAAAAGAGGTCATTGTGGCCTCCAACACTCAGCCTGCAAAAACACGCCTGCGCATCTCGGCAACGGTAAGATAAACGTAAAAGATAAAAACTGATAAATCAAACAGATATCAGCAAACAATTAAACCTTTGATTTAATAGAAATCAAGGCATTAAAACGAAATAAAAAATATTAATAAAGAATAATTAAAACTCAAAAAAATGAATATCCTATTTGTAATGCTCCAGCAGGGAGCTCCCAGTGGTGCCGGCGGAAGCGGCCTGATTATGATCATCTTACTCTTTGTCGTGATGTGGCTGCTGATGATTCGTCCGCAAAACAAGAAAGCCAAAGAAGAAGCCAAGATGCGCGAACAGCTTAAGAAAGGCGACCGCGTTCTTTTCTCTGGCGGCATCTACGGCAAAGTCCACTCCGTCGAAGCCACTACGGTCGATGTTGAAATATCCAACGGCGTGATTGTCACCGTGGAAAAGAGCTTTATCCAAGCACTGGCCAACAACCAGAACGAATAGCAAACGGCAAAAACAACAAAGATGTAATGGAGCAGGAAGAGGCAAAGCCCATACGGCAACGACTGCGTCAGTCTCGAGCATTCATATTCTCGCTAATGGCTATTTTTGTCATTTGGCTTGTCTCTTCTATGTCCGAACAAAAGTCTTTTCGCGAGCAATACCGGATTTATTTCGACGGCATTGACAACGAAAAATACGCCACCCTCGCCACCGACAGCATCCTTGCGCTCGACATTACAAGCAACGGCTTTTACGCTTTTCGTCGCGGAATCGAAAAGAACAAATCCATCCACATCGATGTCTCAAACCTAATAGACCGCACTCTGCACGACATTCAACTGGAACTTGATATAAACGAATATATCGATATCATTCGCAGGCAAATAGACAGCCGCGGTGTGTCGGCCGTAAAGCCCGTCGGCAGCACTTTGGGAATCAATTTGTCGATACGCGAATGCAAGGCTTTTGTGCCAAATATCGACAACGTCGTGTTCCAGTTTGACGATATGAGCGGTCTATGCGGCTTCCCGGAACTGAAGCCGGATACGGTATACCTTTACGGCAGCCGAGGCGTTCTGGACAAGATAGATGCCCTTGAGGCACTGCCGCAAACCATCAAGAACATCAGAATTACAGGACTTTACAAGATAAAACTCGACACCGTATGGAAAAAATATCCCGACCTGCATACGTCGGCCGAAAGCATTGACATCTTTCTGCCCGTCGAAACTTTCACAGAGAAATCCATCGCTGTCCCACTCCACTATTCTGCCGACAAAAACGTCAAACGCATTCAACTCTACCCTTCCACCGTAACAGTCAAATGCCTGGTACCCAAACGACTGTACAACAGCATTGACGCGACGGACTTCGAAGCAAACGTCTGCATCGGCAGCGACTCCATCAACCATCTGCAGCCTGTCGTAACACGTTTCCCCGCAAACGTTCGCGTCAAATCCATCAGTCCCGAAAAAGTACAATACATTATAATACAATGAAACTCATCGGTCTGACAGGAGGCATTGGGTGTGGCAAAACAACCGTACTCGAGGTGTTCGAAAGCCTCGGGGTTCCTTGTTTTATTGCAGACAAGCACGCTTCGGAATACTATCGCGACAGTTCTTTTTTAGAAAAAATACGTTCCATTTTCGGCGACAAAGTTTTTGACAATCAAGGCAATGTCGACAAAAAAGCCATAGCCGCCATAGTTTTCAGCGACCATACGAAACTGGAAGAGCTCAACGCCATAATCCACCCTCGCGTAATGGACGATTTCCGCCAATGGGCCTCAACGCAGAACGCCCCCTATGTCATTTTCGAATCCGCAATCATATTTGAATACGGTTTGGAAAGACACCTGGATGCCATCATCGCCGTCTATCTCGAAAAGGAGGAGAGGATGAGGCGAATAGAGAACCGCGACAAGGTGGGGCGCGACGCCATCGAGGCCCGAATGCGCAACCAGCTCAGCGCCGAATCGAAAATGGACCGTGCCGATTTTGTAATCCTCAACTACGAAGGCAACCCGCGACTGAGGCAGGTGAAACACGTCGACCAATGGTTGAGGTCATCATATATGAACAATTGAAATCCATACCATTATGTACAAAATTCTCAGAAAAGAGCAGCTTACCGGTAACATTGTCCTGATGGACATTGAAGCCCCCTGGATTGCAGAATCAGGATTGCCTGGCCAGTTCGTAATCGTCATTCCGCACGACCGTGGCGAGCGCGTGCCGCTGACAATTTGCGACATCGACAAGAGCCGAAAGTCGGTAACCATCGTGTATCAGATCGTCGGCGACTCGACCCGAAGGCTGGCAGCCCTCAACGAAGGCGACTGCATTTTCACCATTGTGGGTCCCCTGGGCAAAAGAGGCGAAATAATGGATATGCCCGACCTGAAGTCGGTGCTTTTTGTTGCCGGCGGTGTCGGCACAGCGCCCGTTTACCCTCAAGCCAAATGGGCTCACGACCGAGGCATAGGATGCGATGTCATCATCGGAGCGCGCAACAAGGAATTGCTCTTTTTGGAGAAACAGATGAGCGAGGTGTGCGAAAACCTCCACCTGATGACCGACGACGGCTCATACGGCGAGAAGGGACTCGTGACCGACAAGATACGCCAGCTCGTCGAAAGCGGACGGCACTACGACTGCTGCGTAGCCATCGGGCCGCTGCCGATGATGAAATTCGTCTCGCTGCTGACAAAGCAGTACAACCTGCCCACCATCGTGTCGCTCAACTCGATGATGGTCGACGGAACGGGTATGTGTGGCGCCTGCCGCGTAACGGTGGGCGGCAAAGTCAAATTCACCTGCGTCGACGGACCGGAGTTCGATGGGCATCTGGTTGATTTTGACGAAGCTATGAAACGTCTGGCCAAACCTGACCTGACGCGCTACAGGATAGCCACCAGCGACGAGCAGCACCAATGCAACCTAGCCGCTCCCGTACAGCGGCAGCTGGAAGCAGAAGACAACAAACGGCGCCAAAAGCCACAGGAACAGAGTCCCGACCAACGTATCCACAATTTCGACGAAGTGTCGATGGGATTCACCGAAGAGCAGGCCGTTGCCGAAGCCAGCCGCTGCCTGAACTGCAAAAAGCCTCTTTGCGTCGGCCAATGCCCCGTCAGCATACGCATCCCCGACTTCATCGCAGCGGTGAAACGCCGTGATTTTGAAGAAGCCGCACGCATCATAGCTTGCGATTCGGCACTTCCTGCCGTTTGCGGCCGCGTATGTCCGCAAGAGACGCAATGCGAAGGGGCCTGCATCCTTGGCCGCAAAGGCGAACCCATTGCCATCGGCGCCCTCGAACGCTTCGTAGCCGACTGGAACCGCGAACACAAAACCCGTCAGCCACTAACACATTCACACATTAACATATTAACAAATTCAACCAAAGTGGCCATCATAGGCAGCGGCCCTTCGGGGTTGACCTGCGCCGGCGACCTGGCCAAGAAAGGCTATCAAGTCACCATCTTCGAAGCCCTGCAACATCCTGGCGGAGTGCTTGTTTACGGCATCCCGGAATTCCGTCTGCCCAAACAGAAAGTCGTCGCCCCCGAAATAGAAAACCTCAAGCAACTGGGCGTCGAAATCGTCACCAACGTAATCGTAGGAAGATCCATCACCATAGACGATCTGATTGAAAAACATAACTTTAAGGCCATCTATATCGCCTCTGGAGCCGGACTGCCGAAATTTATGAACATCCCCGGCGAAACGCTGGTGGGCGTCACTTCGGCCAACGAGCTGCTGACGCGAACCAACCTGATGCACGGATACGACGAAAGCTACGACACCCCAATCGTCCTGGGTCGCCGCGTGGCCGTTGTCGGAGGAGGCAACGTGGCTATGGACGCAGCCCGCACAGCACGGCGACTGGGATGCGAGGTGACGGTGATCTACCGCCGCGGCGAGCAGGATATGCCGGCCCGCAAGGAGGAGGTGCATCACGCCAAGGAGGAAGGCATACAGTTCAGCTTCCAGACCAACCCTGTCGCCGTCCTCGACGACGGCAAGGGCAACGTGGGCGGCGTACGCCTGATACGAATGGAAATGGGCGAACCCGATGCCGCCGGCCGACGCCGCTTTGCCGAGATTGCCGGCAGCGAATTCGACCTCGAAATCGACAACCTGATTGTCGCCCTGGGCACCAGCCCCAACCCGCTTATCCGCGAAACCACACCCGGACTGGCCACAGAGAACTGGGGTGGCATCATCGCCGACGAAAACGGACAGACCTCACGGCCCCTCATCTTTGCCGGCGGCGATGCCGTCAGCGGCGCAGCAACGGTAATCCTGGCTATGGGCGCCGGCCGCCAGGCTGCCAAAGCCATCGACCAAAAACTGAGTGCAGAAAGATGAATCCTGCAATCAGGCCCGTCGGGGATTGCATTTTAACGAAATAAATTCTGCCGGCCGGTTTGGGTAGAACCCGAACCGGCCGGCAAACCGTACTACAATCACGACAGCGATGTCGCGTTCCTCCGGAACGCATATTCATCCGCTTCGTTTCCACCGCACTGCGCTTCGCTTGTACGGTATTAATTGCACTGCGTGCGTCACGTCCCTGCCGGGACGAATCGGCTCGTTTCGGATGCCACCTTCTCCGCCCGTTCCTATATCGATCCTATATCGTTCTTATATCGTTCCTA
>JAFWYO010000194.1 GCA_017517715.1 Bacteroidales bacterium | reverse complement strand
GTGACTTATCTCATATTTGTTGTCATCTTGGCCACTTTGGCGGGTTTGTTGCCAGCCCGAATGTCAGCAAGTTTCCAACCTGTAGATGTTATCAAAGGGAGCTTTAGGCAGGCAAGCAAGATGCGTTTCAACAAGGTGTTTATCATCTTGCAAAATACATTGGCCGTATTCTTGATTGCGATGGCTGTCGTGATGGAATGCCAGTACCGTCAGTCGCTTCATCGCCCACAACACGCCCGCACTGCCGACCTCTACTATCTGCACGCTCCGGCTGGTGCAGAAGTCCGGAAGACCTTGTACGACGCTCTCGACGAATTGCCTTGCGTGAAGCGCATCGGCTTTTGCTACGGCGCTCCTGGAGTGAGTGTGGGAGGACAATGGGGCGCTACGGCGGGTGGTGATGAAATACTGTACCGTCTCTATCGTGCCGACAGCGCAGCATTCTCTATGCTGGAACCTGAGGTTGTGGAAAATTTCCACGCTCCTCTTTATAACTCGGTATGGCTCGGGCAGAAGGCTTTTGATGCCACTGGTTTTACTACCGCAGTGCACGACATCTCGCAGACATTGTCGCCGAGAACGAAAGGCTGCGAACAAGTGGCTGGCATCATCGAAGATTGGGCCACTAATGGAGAAAACCGGGGCGAGGAGGACCTGATGATCCTTGCCGTTCAGCGGACGGAAGACATCGGATGGGGCGGTTGGCTCATAGAGACTATCGGCGACCATTCCGAAGCCACAAACTCCATCGCCGAGGTGTTGAAGAAAGAGGCAAACAACAAACAGATTGTGCTGAACTATTCAGGCTATCTGGACGACCTGATAGCAGAAAACTTGCGTCCGCAGCACAATGCTATGCGACTGATGGAGATCTTTATGTTGCTTGCCATCCTCATTTCTATCTTAGGACTTGTGGCAATGAGTACCTACTATTCCGGACAGCAATCCAAAAGTATCGCCATCCGTAAGGTGTTCGGTGGCACCGTAACAGGCGAGACGCGTCGCAACATCGGCCAGTATATGATGATGTCTCTGGTGGCCTGTGCTATAGGCATTCCCATCGCGGTGGTGGCTGCAAGAGACTACCTGCAGGACTATATCTGCCGCATACACGACTACGGTTGGATCTTCGTCCTTGCCGTGGTCATCAACTTGGTTACCGCCTTCCTCTCTGTGCTATGGCAAACCCTCCGTAGCGCCCGCACCAATCCGGCAACAGAACTAAAAAAAGAATAATTGTAATTGAATTCTGATTAACAACCCCGGTCGGGGCGGACAACCCGCCCCGACTAATTTTAGATAACCGAATAATAAAATGCACATCTATTGAGTTATCTAGACAGAATTTCGTGCAGAAAAATGTGGCGCGAATACATTTTTATGCACCAAATAATGTTTTTTTTATCTACTGCACTTGCAAAATATGAAACGAAACCCATCCAAGATATTGGTCGTAGACGACAATGCCGCTGTCCGCAAGGCATTGCAGCTGCTGCTTACGCCACGCTTTGCCGAGGTGGAACTGCTTCCGTCGCCAGCCACATTGCCGGCCACGATGGATAGACTGCGCCCCGACGTGGTACTGCTGGATATGAATTTTAAAACTGACATCAACAGCGGAAACGAGGGCCTTTTCTGGACCGACGAGATCCTTCGCCGCTGGCCAGGGACGCAGGTGGTGCTCTTCACCGCCTACGCCGACATCAATCTGGCTGTTGAGGGTATGAAACGTGGCGCTTTCGACTTCGTCGTGAAACCCTGGGACAACGACAAGCTGGTGGCCATTCTCGAAGCCGCTGCTGCAAAGCGGAATGCAGAAAACGGAAAACGCAAAGCGGAGAGCGGAAAACTGAGAACTGCTAACGCGTCAGCCAGCTTTCCGTTTTCCGTTTTCCGCTCTCCGTTTTTCTACTGGGGCGACAGCCTGCAGATGTCGCAGATGCGTCGCGTGGTTGAGAAAGTGGCCCCGACCGATGCTACGGTGCTCATCACCGGCGAGAACGGCACCGGCAAGGATGTGCTGGCGCACGAGATCCACGCCCTGAGCAGCCGTCGCGACAAGCCCCTCGTCTGCGTCGATGCCGGTGCCATTGTGGAGAGCTTGTTCGAAAGCGAGCTCTTCGGCCACGTCAAGGGGGCCTTCACCGATGCCCACAGCGACCACAAGGGGAAGTTCGAGATGGCCGACGGCGGCACCCTCTTCCTCGACGAGATAGGCAACCTGCCGCTGCACCTGCAAGCCAAGCTGCTGCGCGCATTGCAGGAGCGAAAGGTGGTGCCGGTGGGCAGCGAAAAAGCCGTGTCCGTCGACATCCGCCTCATCTGTGCCACCAACCGCGACCTCGAGGCAATGGTCCGCGAGGGCACTTTCCGCCAGGACCTGTACTTTCGCATCAATGTCTTCCACCTGCATATTCCGGCCTTGCGCGAACGGAAGGAGGACCTGCTGCCGCTGGCCGAGATGTTTGTCGCCAGTTTCGCTGAGCGCTACCACCGTCAGGTCAAGGGACTTTCGTCCGCCGCCGTCGAAAAGTTGCGGCAGCATCGGTGGAGCGGCAACGTCAGGGAACTGCAGAACGTCATCGAACGGGCCGTCATCTTGTGCGACGGCGACCAGCTTGAACCCAGCGACTTGGAAATCAATACCACAAATACAACTGTCGCCACCACACCCTTGGATGATGCCGAAGAGCAGACCATCCGCGCCGCCCTGCAGCGGCTCGGCGGCAACCTCTCGCTGGTGGCAAAAGAGCTTGGCATCAGCCGACCGACGCTCTACGCCAAACTGAAAAGGTATAATATTTGAGTTTTAAACCTTAACGTTAACGTCAACATCAATTAAAAAATAAAAGCTAATGTTCATATTATTCGTTTTTGTTATTGTTGTCGTTGCAATAGCAGCCACCGCCATCATTGTCCGCGAGCGCGACCGCCGCAAGGTGGAGTATATGCTCGATGCCTTCGAGGACGGCGAATACAACTTCCGCTTCGACGACAAAAGCCGCTTCAACCGCACCCTAAACCGCATCAAATGGATCGTCGACCGGCGGCGAAGCCAGAACGAAACCGAGTCGTGGACCAAGCTCATCCGCGTTCTGACACACGAAATTATGAACACTGTCGGACCCATCGCCTCGCTCAGCGACACCCTTAGCCGCTACACCAGCGACGAGATGCCGAAACACCAGG
>JAFWYO010000193.1 GCA_017517715.1 Bacteroidales bacterium | reverse complement strand
TCGCGGTAGCGGTCTGGATGACTGTTAGTTTGACGCAACTATTTACGAGAGAAAAAATGACTGCGTAGCCATCCCCTCTCGGAGAGGGGTGCCCAACGGGCGGGGTGTGTCGCACTGGCAATCCGTCGCACTGGCAATCCGTCGCACAGGGCAATCCGACGCACTGGCAAACCGTCGCACTGGCAATCCGACGCACCGGCAAACCGTCGCACTGGCAATCCGTCGCACTGGCAATCCGTCGCACCAGCAATCCGTCGCACTATGCGATCATTCCTGTGGCTACGACGAGGTGGGCGTCGTGGTCGTAGATGGTGGCGTACTGTCCGGAGGCGATGCCCTGTATTTTGGTTTGGCTGCTGAGGTGGAAGAGGGTGCCGTAGACGGGGTCGTCAACGCGCGTGAGGAGTCCTTCGGCGAACTCGGGGGTGTGGCGTATCTTGAATTTGACGGGGACGCTCCAGTCGTCGGCGGGGCTGCCGTCGGGGGGTGTGTTCCAGATGTCGGCGCTGAGGTAGTGGAAGCCGAGCAGGTTTATTTCCTTGCCATACTGTGCTTCGGGGGTGTAGCCCTGGCTGACGTAGAGGATGTTTTCGTCGATGTCCTTTTTGACGACGAACCAGGGGCCGCCGCTGAGGAAGAGCCCTTTGCGCTGTCCGATGGTGTGGAACCAGTAGCCCTTGTGGGTGCCGAGGATTTTGCCTGTTTCGAGTTCGACGATTTTGCCTTCGCGTTCGCCAAGGTAGCGGCGGATGAAGTCGTTGTAGTTGATTTTGCCGAGGAAGCAGATACCCTGGCTGTCCTTGCGGTCGGCCGAGGGAAGGTGTGCGTCGTGGGCCAGCTGCCGCACCTCGCTCTTCATCAGGTGGCCTATGGGGAACATAGCTTTGGCTATCTGCGGGTAGGTGAGCTGGGTGAGGAAGTCGGTCTGGTCCTTGATGGGGTCCTTGGCGGTGGCGAGGAAGGTTCTCCGTTCTCCGTTCTCCGTTTTCCGTTCAACAACTTGTGCGTAGTGTCCTGTGGCGATGCGGTCGTAGTTGTGGCCGCGCTTGTCGTTGAAGGCACCGAATTTGATGAGCCGATTGCACATCACGTCGGGGTTGGGGGTGAGGCCTTTGCGCACGGACTCGATGGTGTAGCTGACTACGTTGTCCCAATACTCCTTGTGCAGGTTGACCTCTTCGAAGCGGCAGCCGTATTTCTTTGCTATATACGATGTTATCTCGATATCCTCTTCGGCAGGACAGTCAATATAGCCGTCTTCGGCTTCCATTCCGATGCGGATATAGAATATGTCGGGTGTGTAGCCCTGCTCCTTGAGCAGATGGACCACCACCGAGCTGTCGACGCCTCCCGAAACAAGTGCTGCTATGTTCATTGTTGAGAATTCGTTAATTCGTTAATTTGTTAGTGACTGACGCGGTTCTCAGTTCTCAGTTCTCATTGCCTTCGGCAAGAAATTTCACAAATTAATATCTAATTTTTCAAATTGTTTTTTTTCGTTTTCCGTTTTTTTCTCCTGCTCGCAAGCGAGCGAAATCTATAAATCTTATAAATTATTCCGACTTCGTCGGAAATGCTGCCGCGTCAGCCCGCTTTCCGTTTTCCGCTTTCAGCTTTCCGCTTTATTCTCTCCGCTCTCTGCTCCCTCCGTTTCTTCTTCGGGCAGGCGGATGCTTTTGAAGCGGCGTTGGCGCTGCTGCCATCGTTCGCGGGCGAACTGCTGCATATCGCTGACTTCGTCATTCTCGTCGATGATTTCGAGTCCGAGGATGGTCTCGATGATGTCCTCGAGGGTCAGGATGCCCTGGAAGCCGCCGTATTCGTCGATGATGATGGCTATCTGCTCCTTGTGCTTCAGCAGCGAGTCCCATATTTCGCTAACCGACTGCTCCTCGTTGAAGAGCGGTATGTCGCGTTTGATGTCCTTGAGGCGCTTGTTGAACTTGTCCTCGGCGAGGTCCTCGAGGGCGTCGCTGCGCAGGATGTAGCCGGTGATATATTCGGGGTCGTCGGCATAGACGGGGATGCGGCTGAAGTGGCTGAATTCCTCCACTTTGTAGAATTCGCGCAGCGTCATTGACTCGGGGGCCACGGCGGCGACGCTGTGGGGGGTCATCACGTCGTAGGCCTTGATGTTGTCGAGCTTGATGACGTTCTGGATAATCTTGTTTTCGTCCTCGTCGAGCACACCTTCGTCCTCGCCCACGTCGGCCATTGCCGCCACCTCTTCGCGGCTGACGGCGGCTTCGTCGTCCTTGTTGCTGAAAAGCCTGGTGAGCAGTCCGATGAGCAGCACCAGGGGGTACATCAATATGATGAGGATGCGGATGGCGCCTGCCGTGAAGCCCATCAGGTGCTTCCACTGCGTGGTGCCGATGGTTTTTGGGATTATCTCCGAAAAGACCAATATCAGTATGGTGGTGAGGGCCGACACCAGTCCGAACCACTGGCTACCGAACGCCTGCGTGGCTTGCGCACCCACGCCGGCGGCACCGATGGTGTTGGCTATAGTGTTGAGCGACAGGATGGCGGCAATGGGTTTGCCGTTGTCGGTTTTATATTGCTTGAACCGTGTGGCGGGTTTGAAACCGGCATCCTCGCGCATAGTGATGTATGACAGCGGTGTGGACATCAGCACAGACTCCAGGATGGAGCAGAGGAAGGATATTGCCATTGCTCCGAAGAGGAAAAGGAGCATAAGGGTTAGGTGTGACATTGTGAATTCATTAATCTGTTAGTGACCTGTGATAAGTGACCTGTGACCTGTGATAAGTGACCTGTGACCTGTGACCTGTGAAACGAGCGCGTTCGTGTCACGGGTCACTCGTCACTATTCACAGTCAATTATAACGGTGTTGTTTCTTTTTTATTGTCCGATTTGTTGCTTGGCAGCGCGATGATGATTACAGCGATGAAAATCAGGAGGATGCCGAGGCCGAGGCGTGCCGAGAATTCCTCGCCGAAGAGGAAGATGCCTATCAGCACCGCCGTTGTTGGCTCGAGGGCGCCCATAATGGCCGTCGGCGTCGAACCGATATACTTGGCGGCGTAGACCATCATCACCAGCGCCAGGATGGCGGGCACCACGGCGAGCCAACCCACAAGGAACCAGCTTGTTGCCGACTGCGGCAGCTGCAGACCGCCGTCGAACATAGCCATAATGAGGTTGCCGAGTGCGCAGTAGATCAGCACGTAGAAGTTGATTTTGAACGACGACATCTGAAGGTTGGCGCGGTTCATAACGATGATGTAGACGGCATAGGTCAGCGCCGACGCCAGCACCAGCGCGACGCCCGCAGCCGGCAGGCGGCCTCCGCCGGGGGTCCAATAGAGCAGCATCACGCCGACAAACGACAGCACTATCGACAGCGCTGTGACGCCCGTCAGCCGCTCCTTGAAAAAGAGCGCCATAATGGCCGCCGTCATCACCGGATAGACGAACAGGATGGTCGACGCCACGCCCACAGCCATCAGGCGGAAGCTGATATAGAGCGTCAGCGACGACACCAGGAAGAGCAGTCCGAGGGCGGTCAAAACGCCGAATTCGCGCCGCGTGACGCGCAGGCTCTCTTTGCGGAAGAGCATCACGATGGCTATGATGATGAAAGCCAGCCCGAAGCGCCAGAAGAGGACGCTTTGCGGCAGCATCCCCTCGCTGTAGAGCTGCGCTCCCAGCGGGTTGGTGCCGTAGCACACCGCCGCCCCGATTCCGCATAAAGTGCCGAAGATTTTTTTGTTGGTTGTTACTTTAATTGGTTGGATATGTTGAAGTTTGGCCATATTGTCCTATAAATTTTGAATTTGCAAAGGTACGATTTTTTTTTATGTGTTAATTCGTTAATTCGTTAATGTGTTAATGTGCTAATGTGTTAATGCGTCAAAAGGGGCATTCTTTCACACTAAATAGCCCGTCGGGTGGCGCAACTTGCGACAGGGGCCCCGGTACATCTGGGAGCCACCTCCTAGGGCCGTTCCTATATCGTTCCTATATCGTTCTTATATCGTTCCTATATAAAAATATAAGAACGATATAAGAACGATATAGGAACGATATAGGAACGG
>JAFWYO010000192.1 GCA_017517715.1 Bacteroidales bacterium | reverse complement strand
GGTATTCGCTTGGCAGCATAGCGAGGCAGGTCTCTGGTATTTGGCCCTCTGGAAAGAAGTCAGTTCTGATACCGTACTGATACAGAGCCTGACAGAAACGGTCGAAGTCGCCGGTCTCGACACGTCGGTGTGGTATACTGCACAGTTGAGGGCGGTGTGCGACACTGGCAACATCAGCGAATGGACCGACACAGTAATGTTCTACCTACCCAACTGGGACACTACTGGTACCGAACCAATAGAAGTGTCTGTTGCAGAAGACCATAATGTCCGTATTCTGCCGAATCCGACTCGGGGAAAAGTTACAATTCTGTCGTCCGGAAGCATACAGAAGGTGACACTTGTCGATTCTGAAGGTCGCGAAATGTTTGTCCGTCAGGTTGATGGAAATACCGTGATGCTCGATCTTTCTGGCTATGCATCAGGTATATACATCATTCGCGTCGAGACCGAATCGGGCGTGTCGGTAAACCGATTGGTGAAAAAGTAAGTCCACGCCTATCAAGAACCGCGTGGGCATCGAGGAACGGCCTGCCGAGGCCGACGGCACCAGGTTCGGGGACTGGGAGATGGACCTCATCGTCGGCCCCGAGAATAAGGGCGCGAAACTGACCCTGGTGGAACGCTCACTCTCGTTTGTCATCATCCGCAACCTGCCTTGCGGCAAAGTGCCCTCCGAGGTCTCAAAGGTGGTAGTGGACGCACTGCTCCCGTTCAAGCGCTGCGGAGCCGTCAAAACAATCACTACCGACAACGGACCCGAATTCGCCGACCACGAGACCATCTCAAGGCGACTCGGAACCACTGTCTATTTCGCCGACCCTTACTCCTCGTGGCAAAAAGGTCTCATTGAGAACACCAATATGCTCATCAGGCATTACATCACTCGCGACGAAAACCTTTCAAAGCTGACAAACGAACAAGTCGCTGCAATTCAGTATAAAATCAACCGTAGACCAAAAAAAATTAGGATTCCGAATACCATATCAGGAATTTTATCTATCTTTGCAAACGTGAGTTGCATTTTGGTCTGGAATCTATAAATTAACAAATTAATCCTCAATTTTCAATTATTTCAAATTCTTTTCGTATCTTTGCATTTTGTTTCGATAATATAAAAAGGCAATATGAAAAGACTCTTTTTGCTGATCACATTAGCGGCATTTGTCGCCATAAATGCTGATGCTCAAAAACTTGCAATGAACGCCAGCACCAAGACCTACGGCTACAAAAACAACGAAGGCGCCTGGATGATTGCACCTCAATTCCAGTATGCGTTCGAATTCCAAGGCCATTTCAAACGCTTCGCCGTCGTCAAAATCGACCGTTTCTGGGGCTGCATCGACAACCGCGGAAAAATGATTGTCCGCAACATCTTCTTCACCAGCGACGAGGCCGAACAGGCCGGACGCGAATGGGAACGCGGCGACGAACCCGGCAAATGGCTCTACGCAGCTCAGAACCCCACCAGCGGCAAATGGGGCTTCGTCGACTACTACGGCAACTGGAAATTCCAGCCCGACTACGACGGCGCCTCGCAGTTCGAGGGCGACGAGCCGATGAGCTTCGCCGCCGTCAAGACCGCAGGCCGATGGGGGTGCATCGACCGCAAAGGCGTGATGGTCATCGCCCCCACATTTATGGAGATGGAGCACGCACAACTGGCCGGCAGACAATGGATCCACGGACGCCACTACGACACCTGGCGCTACCCCACCCGCGACAAGGAATCGGGCCGCTGGGGCTACGTCAACTACCTCGGCCGATGGGTCGTCGACGCCGAATACGAAGACTACGACTACTTCGGACCCGACCACAACTACATCTACGCTCAGGTGAAGCGCGACGGGCGCTGGGGCTCCATCGACCGCAACGGCAACGTCGTATCCAAATGCATCTTCTTCACCCGCAACGACGCCGACTACGCCCTCAGCCAGAAAGAACACGGACGCAACATCAACGACTGGCGACTGCCAGTAACCGACATCGCCACAGGCAAATACGGATGGGTCGACTACGAAGGCGAATGGGCCATCAGCCCCATCTACGACGACGCCTCGCACTTCACCAACGACACCGGCCTCTTCGCCACCTGCAAGCTCGACGGCCGCTGGGGCAGCATCGACAACAACGGCGAACTGCTGTCGCAAATCGTCTTCACCCTCAGCAGCGAAGCCTGGCAGGCAGGCTACGAATGGGACAACGACCAGGAGCTGGGCCACTGGCTCTACCCCATCCGCAACCCCGAAACGGGCTACTGGGGCTACGTCGACTTCAAAGGCCACTGGGTCATCGAACCCACCTTCGAGGACGCCAAGCTCTTCATCAAGACCTGGAACAACCGCGCCACACCCGCCAAAATGGACGGTCGCTGGGGTTGCATCGACCACACAGGCCAGTTCGTCGTCAAGAACATCTACAACACCTCCGCCGACGCCTACGAAGCCGCCCGCCGCTGGACCGAGAAGAACAAGTTTTAAAAGCGGAAAGCGGAAAGCGGAAAACGGAAAGCGAATTTATAGATTAAGGATATGGCATATATTTTGCGCGACAAAAGCTTCGAGTTTGCTTTGAGAATTATCAGGCTGTACAAACATTTAACAGAAGACAAAAAAGAATTCGTCTTGAGCAAACAAATCCTGAAAAGCGGCACAAGTATAGGAGCCAATGTTCGTGAGGGCAAAAATGCACAAAGCAACTCTGACTTTATCAGCAAATATTCAATAGCCCTAAAAGAGGCAGATGAAACACAGTACTGGATTGAATTATTATACGCTTCCCAATATATTGACCAGAAATCATACGAATCGATTGACGGTGATTTAAAAGAGATTATTGCGATTTTAACCTCATCAATCAAAACAGTGAAAAGCAAATGAACGACAGCGGAAAATATGTAATTAAAAACGCCACTATAGTTAATGAAGGGAAAATCACAACCGGCGATGTATATATTGACGGCGACAAAATAGCGGCAATCGACTGCGGCAGCTCCGCTTTCCGCTTTCCGCTTTCCGCTTTCCGCTCAATAGAGGCCTCCGGCCTCTATCTCCTTCCGGGAATTATTGACTCTCACGTTCATTTCCGCGAGCCGGGGCTGACCGAAAAGGCCGACATCGAAAGCGAGAGCCGCGCGGCTGTGGCCGGAGGCGTCACTTCGTTCATCGATATGCCCAACACAAAGCCGCAGACTACGACGATGGAGCTGCTCGAAGAAAAATGCCAGATTGCAGCCGAAAAAAGCGCCGCCAACTACGGCTTTATGCTCGGCGCCACCAACAGCAACATCGACCAGCTGCTCGAGGCCGACCCGACAAAATACGCCGCCATCAAGCTCTTCCTCGGCAGCAGCACCGGCGATATGCTGGTCAACAACGAGAGCGCCCTCGAACGGCTCTTCTCCAAGTCACGCAAACTCATCGTCGCCCACTGCGAAGAGGAAGCCATCGTCCAGACCAACCTGCACAACTACAAGCTCGAATGCGCCGGCACCGACCGCGAAACGGCGGCGCTGCACCCCCAGATACGCACCACCGAAGCCTGCTACGTCAGCACCTACAAAGCCATTGAACGCGCACGCCGCTACAAGACGCGCCTCCACATAGCCCACATCAGCACCGCCACCGAGCTGGACCTGCTCAGCAACCTGCCGCTCGAACAGAAACACGTCACCGCCGAAGTGACCCCCAACCACCTCTGGTTCGACGACCGCGACTATGCCGAGCTGGGCAACCTCATCAAGTGCAACCCAGCCATCAAGCGCAACGAGGACCGCATAGCCCTCTGGGCCGCCCTCTACGACGGCCTCATCGACACCATCGCCACCGACCACGCCCCACACACGCTGGCCAGCAAGCAGCAGCGCTACTTCGACGCCCCCGGCGGTATCCCCAGCATACAGCACTCGCTGACGATGATGCTCGAGCCGCTGATGCACAACAGCTACAACGCCGACGAGCAGCGCGAGTTCCGCGACAACTGGCTGCCTTTGATTGTCAAGCTGATGTGCCACAACCCCGCCACCCTGTTCGGCATCGAAGGACGCGGCTTCATCCGCGAAGGCTACAAGGCCGACCTCACGCTGGTGCGTCCGCACGTAGACAATATAATAAATAAAGAATCATTATATTATAAGTGCGGCTGGTCGCCACTCGAAGGACAGACCTTCCACAGCCGCGTCGAAATGACCTTCGTCAACGGCCACATCGCCTACGAAGCGCAAAGCGGCGTGCGGAAAGCGGAAAACGGAGAGCGGAAAGCAGAAAGACTGGTATTCAATCGATAAACATATAATAACGTATAACATATAAACAAATAAACCATAATGAAAAAACTGATTCTCACCATCATCGCCGTTGTTGCACTTTCGTTTGCCGCATCGGCACAGATAACCCAAATCAAGAGCACCCAGCTGCCTGCGCAGGCACGCACCACCATCCGCAACGCCTGGAACGGCGCACCCATCGTCGACGCCTGGCGCAACAAAGAAGGCCGCAAGGTAGAGTACAAAGCCTCGGTCGAAGACGGCTCCACGATGAAGTTCAACGCTGGCGGACAATGGATTGAGGTCAAAAGCTACGGCGGTGTACCCACCAACCTCTTCCCAAAAGCGCTGCTCAGCCACCTCGACAAATACTTCGAAGACCGACAGATCGTTTGGGCCACCAAGACCCCCAAACGCTACCAGGTGCAGCTCACCGACGGCAGCAAACTGGAATTCAACGCCAAAGGCGTCTTCCAAGCATTCTTGTAAGAACAAGCAAGCTATGGCAAACAACACAATAACACCGAATTTACCCCCCCCCAAGAGAGTCAAATCCAAAGGGGAGTAACTATACTGTATTTTAACGGAACACTATGCCGCGTGCTGCCGAAAGGCAGCTGCGCGGCTTTTTTTGCATATATAATTCATAAATAATTAACAATCAACACTTCTACAAAAATGGAAACAACAATTACAAAACAGACCTACGAAGCTCCCAAGCTGACAGTGGTGAGTTTCAAAGTGGAACAAGGCTTCACCGGCAGCGGCCCCTTCTCCGCCCTGATGTTCTGGAACTTCCTTGACCCCACACAGCAAGTCGAGGACTACACCACCGCCAACGGATGGGAAGAAAACAGCGACACTTTCTGGAATTAATCACTAAATGAAAGGGACAAGAAAATGAAGACAACCAAGAGACTTTTGGCTATTGCCATAGCAGCACTCGCTTTCGGAGCCTGCCAGAAAGAAAACAGCAACGTCATCTTCATCGAGGCCGAAGGTATGCACAACGGCACCAAGATGGCCATCGACGGCAACAGCTCTTATTGGGAAGATGGCGAATTTGTGCACATCGACGACGACAACAATAATGGTGACAACTTTATGATCAGCGTGGACCCCATCACCGGTGATGCCTCTGTCGATGTAAGCGATCACGACTTGCTCCGCACGCCCCTCACTGGCGTTTACCCCTCCACCTGCTATGGAGGACACAGCGGCAATGAATATGGTGTCAATATCCCTCCCAACTACTTATACAGCATTGGTTCCGGCGGAAAGCAGAGCCTGCGGACGCCTATGATGGCCTACACCGAGAACGGCAACACGCTGCTGTTCAAACACCTCACCGGTGCTGTGACGGTCGAGATAATCAACGACTTCGGCATCGACGTCCGCGTCATCGACCTCACCGTCAGCAGTAACCTATACGAGCTCTGGGGTACACGCACCATCGACATTACCAACATCACCCGTGATGCCACAGATGCCGACACCGTGCAAACCGCCTCCGAGGACCACCGACAGGTGCAGATATTATTTAACGAAGATCAGCTTATCATTCCCTCCGGCGATACGGCTCGGGTTCAGGTGCCTGTATTGCCTGTCGGCGCTCTCAACAAGTTTACCGTCACCGTCACCGTCCAAAACAAGGATGATGTCGATATGAACTACACCTTCACCAGGCAACAGGCCTCCAGCCACTATCTGCTCCGCGCCCAGATCGGCTACGCCCCCGCCAAATTCGGCGGACGGTTCCATTATGGGACAGGAAGTCAATATGTCCGCTTCGCCCCCGGCAACCTGCAGTATCAGGCCAGCAACGACCCACTCACCAACCAACCCACCTGGCGCTTCGCCAAACACCAATGGGACCTCGTCGACCACGACCCCAGTACCTCCGGCAACGCCACTAGCGTTGACCGCGATACCCAGGAAGGCTGGATAGACCTCTTCGGCTACGGTACCAGCGGTGAAGACAGGGAACAAAACGCCTATCAGCCTTGGAATGCAAGTACCGTCGATGCTGATTATATCTCTTGTAATTTATCAGGAGATTATTATGTTTGGTCCGACTGGGGCTGGAATAACCCTATCAGTAATGGCGGCAACATTCCCGAGATGTGGCGTACTCCTGACTGGGATTTGATTATTCCAACCAATCAACTGGCATATGCTCAGGTCAACGGCGTGAAAGGAATCATTATCCTCCCTGTGGATTATTCCCATCCCCTGCCCCAAGCTTTGAACCTTTACACTTACGGCTCATCTGGAATAAATGACAATTATGGCGCCAATATTATCTCTTTTGCGGATTGGCCAAAAATGGAGGTGGCGGGTGCCATCTTCCTGCCTGCTGCCGGTATGCGCATCGGCACCAATTTGAATGATTTTCTTGAGAGTACAGGTTGTTATTGGTCATCCACTGGCTATGGTAATGGCCAGGCATATGGTTTGCTGTTTGGGCCTGGAAACATATCTTCAAGCTATCATCATTCTGTTTCACACGGCTGCGCCGTCCGCCTGATAAGAGTAAACGACTAACAGACAGCCATTTGTTGCCACATTGCGACGGATTTGCAATCATTAGTGGTTGAAAAATTTTTAGCCACCAATGATTGCAAATCATTTTTTTTATCCCGGAATGCCGTGTGTGACACACCGCAAACCAAAATGTATAATTTCCTCCTGGTGTGAATAAACATCCAGAACCAGAGTTTTCTTCTTAAATTAACTTAAAAAATTACACATAAAACTAATTGTCATCACGTTACAAAAACAAATCAGACATTTCGAAAAACGGCGATTTTTGCCATTTTTAAAGGGCTGATTTCCATATACCAAACTCCTATCAAAGTTCACTCAAATTCCTACCAAATTCTACCCAAATATCACCTCTGTGGAATTTGATAGAGTTTTCATCAGTTTTCTGTTTGAGGGAAGTGTCGCGAGGGTGAGTTGTATGGTTCGGGGAGCCGAAAATACGCTTCAACCGTTGTTTTTTAAACTTGGGAGGCCGAAAGTGCATCTGCCACAAAAAAAAGAGTTGCAAAATAGTAACATTATACGTACTTTTGCAAAATGGAAAATGACTCGTAAAATAGTCACAAAACACTGTAAGAAAATTAAGTACAAAAAACTAAAACAACAATGGAAAACTCAAAATACAGAACTGAGAGCGACCTGCTGGGCACACACGATGTTCCCGAGGAGGCATATTACGGCGTGCAGACGGCACGCGCTATGGAAAATTTTCATATCAGCGGACGTCTGCTGATGGACTACCACAACTTCATCAAGGGTATGGCGATGACCAAGAAGGCCGCCGCTATGGCCAACATCGAGGTTGGTATGATAACCAAGGAGCAGGGCGAAGCCGTTATCTGGGCCTGCGACCAGCTGATTGAGGGCAAATACCACGACCAGTTCCCCATCGATATGATTCAGGGCGGTGCCGGCACGAGCACCAATATGGCTGCCAATGAGGTGATTGCCAACCTGGCGCTGGAGCGTATGGGCCACAAGAAGGGCGAATACCAGTTCTGCTCGCCCAACGACGTTGTCAACGCCAGCCAGAGCACCAACGACGCCTATCCCTGCGCCATCCATATGGCTATGTTCCTTGAGCACGAGGCTTTTCTGCCCCACCTCGAGAAGATGATCAGCTCGCTGAGTGCCAAGTCGGAAGAGTTTGCCCACGTCATCAAGATGGGCCGCACGCAGCTGCAAGATGCTGTGCCTATGACTCTTGGCCAGACTTTTGGCGGTTTTGCCGCTTCGCTGAGCGGCGAGGTGAACAACCTGAACCTCTCGGCCCGCGAGTTCCTGACTGTCAATATGGGCGCTACGGCCATCGGCACGGGCATCTGCTCGAAGCCCGGCTACAGCGATGCCTGCATCAAGGCCCTGAAGAAGGTGACCGGCTGGAACATCCGCCTGGCCGACAACCTGATTGAGGCCACCAGCGCAACGAGCTGTATGATACAGTACAGCTCGGCACTGAAACGCCTGGCACTGAAAATCAACAAGATCTGCAACGACCTGCGCCTGCTCAGCAGCGGCCCGCGCTGCGGCCTGAACGAGATACACCTGCCCGAGCGCCAGCCCGGCAGCTCGATTATGCCTGGCAAGGTCAACCCCGTCATCCCCGAAGTGATGAATCAGGTGTGCTACAAGGTGATCGGCAACGATATGACCATCACCTTCGCCAGCGACAACGGCCAGCTGGAGCTCAACGTTATGGAGCCCGTCATCGCCTACACGCTGTTTGAAAGCATCCATCTGTTGGAGAATGGTTTGGACACCCTGCGCACCCTCTGCATCGAAGGTATCCGCGCCAACGAGGAACGCTGCCGCCAGCTGGTGGAGCACTCGATCGGCATCGTCACAATGCTCAACCCCATCATCGGCTACAAGCAGAGCACCAAAATCGCCAAGGAGGCCAGCGAGACAGGCCGCGGCGTGTACGAGCTGGTGCTGGAGCACAAGCTGCTGACCAAGGAGCAGCTTGACAAGATCCTGCTGCCCGAGAATATGCTTAAGCCGATGGACCTTGAGAAGTTGAAAGTGAATAACTAACAGTGAATAGTGACCTGTGACCAGTGAAACGAACGTGCTCGTGTCACAGGTCACAGGTCACCCATATATTATGAATACAATAAAAATAAAAAAAGGGTTAAACATCTGCATACCGGGGACCGCCGAAAAGCGTGTCTCCGATATGCATTTGCAAGGTTGCTTTGCTGTGAAGCCCACCGACTATGTCGGCGTGGCCCCGCGACTGCTGGTCACCGAGGGCACGGAGGTGCAGGCCGGCACTGCCCTGATTGAGGACAAAGGCAACGCGGCGGCGCGCTTCGTGTCGCCCGTCAGCGGCACGGTCAAAGCGATTGTTCGCGGCGAGAAACGCGCATTGCTGGCTGTGGTTGTTGAAGCCGACGGCGAACAGAAAAGCATCCGGTTCGACACCGACGCCACCACTGCCGACGGAATACGCAAAACGATGATAGAGAGCGGACTGTGGACACTTCTGAAGCAGCGTCCGTTTGGCATCATTCCGCAAGGCGACGCCCAACCCAAAGCAGTCTTCATATCGGCTTTCGACTCGTCGCCCCTACCCGTCGACCTGCCGTTTATGCTCAATGGTCGCGAAGAGGATTTCCAAGCTGGAATCGACATTCTGCACACCCTTGCCGGCTCGGTTCACCTTTCGCTGCAGGCGGGCAAAGAAAACTCGTTTTTGGGATCCATAAAAAACGCTGAAATACATTATTTTGACGGCCCCCACCCTGCCGGACTCGTCGGCACGCAGATTGCCGCCATCGACCCCATCAACAAGGGCGAGACGGTTTGGACTGTTAATGCGCAGGATGTAGCTACCATCGGCCGACTCTTCACAACGGGCATCTACAACCCCGAGCGGTTGGTGGCGCTGTGCGGCCCCGTGGTGGAAAAACCGCACTACCACCGCACTTTGGCCGGAGCCTGCATAGAAGCGGAAAGCGGAAAGTGGAAAGCGGAAAGCGTCCGCTTCATCAGCGGCGATGTACTGAGCGGCACGACGATAGCTGCCGACGGATTCATCAGCGCCGCGTGCGACAAAGTGAGCGTCCTGCCCGAGGGCGACTACTACGACTTCCTTGGCTGGCTGCGTCCCAACTTCAAGAAATTCAGCTTCTCGCGCACTTTCCTGAGCGGATTTTTCAAACGGAAAGCGGAAAGCGGAGAGCGGAGAGCGTTCACTTATAATTTCGACACGGGTCGGCACGGCAGCGTCCGTCCGCTGTTTGTCACCGGCGAGTTCGAAAAACTGGTGCCGATGGACATTTATCCGATGCAGCTCATCAAAGCCTGCATCGCCGGCGATATCGAGCAGATGGAGAACCTCGGCATCTACGAGGTGGAGCCCGAAGACCTGGCCCTCTGCGAGTTTGCCGACACGTCGAAAACCGAAATCCAGGCCGCCGTCCGCGCTGGCTTGGAGAAAATAAGAAAGGAGAGCTGAGATGATACTGAGAGATATGTTTGACAAGCTGAAGCCCAACTTCAGCAAGGGCGGCCGCTTCGAAAAGCTGGAGTCGACCTTCGAGGCTTTCGAGTCGTTCGCCTTCACGCCCAACACCGTCACCGGCGGCAAAGTGGGCAACGCCTACCGCGGCAGCCACATACGCGACGCCGTTGACCTGAAGCGCACCATCATCACCGTCGTTATCGCCCTGATGCCCGCCCTGCTGTTCGGAATGTGGAACATCGGGCACCAGACGGCCTTGAGCTACGGTCTCGACTGGGGCTTCTGGCACCAGTTCTGGTTCGGATTCCTGCGAATGCTGCCCATCATCGTGGTCAGCTACGTCGTCGGTCTGGCCATCGAGTTCCTTTTTGCCGAAATACGTCACGAGGAGGTCAGCGAAGGTTTCATTGGTACTGGCCTGATAATCTCGATGATAGTGCCCGTCACCGTACCCCTTTGGCAGCTAGCACTGGCCGTTGCATTTGCCGTCGTCATAGGCAAGGAGGTCTTCGGCGGCAGCGGATACAACTTCCTCAACCCCGCCCTGGTGGCTCGTGCATTCCTGTTTTTCAACTATCCCAGCCATATGTCGGGCGACAGCGTCTGGATTGCAGCGCCTTTCCATTTTGCAGGCGACGCCGTTACCGGCGCCACACCGCTGGGTCAGCTGATGGCAGGCCAACCGCTGCAGGCGTCGGCCCTCGATATGTTTATCGGCACCATCCCTGGCAGCACCTGCGAGACCTCGGTTGTCGCCATACTGCTCGGCGCACTGTTGCTGCTTGCCACCGGCATTGCCAGCTGGCGCATAATGCTCAGCGTCGTACTGGGCGGCGGACTTATGGGTCTGCTTTTCAACGCCATCGGCGCGAACGAATATATGCAGGTGCCGTTCTACTACCACTACCTGATGGGCGGTTTCGCCTTCGGATGCGTCTTTATGGCCACCGACCCCGTCACGGCAGCGCAGACCAACACCGGCAAATGGATCTACGGCTTCCTGATCGGCGCTTTCGCCGTGATGCTCCGTGTTCTTAACCCCGCCTACCCCGAAGGTATGATGCTGGCAATCCTGCTGATGAACTGCTTCGCACCGCTGATCGACCACTGCGTGGTGGCGGCGAACATCAAAAAACGCCAACGCCGCTGGCAAGCGAAGTTGAATGTGGAAGAAAGGAGGACCGCATAATGAAGAATTTCACCAACCGCTATATGCTGCTCTATTCGCTCGGGCTCGCCGCCGTGGTGGCTCTGTTGCTCACCGTTGTGGCCACCGGCCTGAAAGAGCGGCAGCAGAACAACATCCGCAACGAAAAGATGCAGCAACTGCTCGCCACCATCGGCATCGACGCCCCCCGCGACGGCGTGCAGCCCATCTACAACCAATATTTTAAGGAAGAACTGAATGTGGCTCAGGACGGCCAAGAGCCCCTGACGCTGTATCTGTATGAAAAAGAGGGACAAAGCGGCTATGTCATACCCACCACCGGCAACGGGCTGTGGGGCAAAGTCTACGCCAATGTCGCTCTCGCCGACGACCTCAACACCATCACCGGCATCACCTTCAGCCACGACAGCGAGACACCTGGTCTCGGAGCCGAAATCACCTCCGACGCTTTCTGCAACCAATTCATCGGCAAGCAGATACTCGACAACAGCGGCAACGTCGTCTCCGTCGCCGTCGTCAAGCACGCCGACCCCAGCGACCCGCACCAGGTCGACGCCATCAGCGGCGGCACGATGACCAGCAACGGCGTCAGCGCTATGCTGCTCGACGAGCTGAAACGCTATCAGGACTACATCTCTTCGCAACGAAAGGAGGCCAACAATGAACAGTAATCGCAAAAAACTAATAACCAACCCACTGGGCAAAAACAACCCCATCACCGTCCAGGTGCTAGGCATCTGTTCCTGCCTCGCAGTGACGGCACAGCTCAAGCCCGCCGTCGTTATGGCCCTGTCGGTCACCGTCGTCGTCGCGCTGTCCAACCTCATCATCTCGCTGATGCGCAAAAGCATACCGCCGCGCATCCGCATCATCGTCCAGCTCGTCGTCGTCTCAGCCCTCGTCATCCTCGTCAACCAAGTGCTTATGGCTTTTGTCTACGACGTCAGCAAGCAACTGTCGGTCTACGTGGGACTTATCATCACTAACTGCATCGTTATGGGACGACTCGAAGCTTTCGCTATGACCAACAAGCCGTGGGATTCGTTCCTCGACGGCATAGGCAACGGTCTCGGATACGGACTCATCCTCGTCATCCTCGGCTTCGTGCGCGAACTGTTCGGACGCGGCACCCTCTGGGGATACCCCGTCTTCGAGAAGCTCGGACTCTACAACATCGGCTACGAAAACAACGGATTCATCATTATGGCCCCGATGGCCCTCATCCTCGTCGGCATCATCATCTGGATCCAGCGCAGCCACAACAAAGAACTGCAAGAGAAACCTTGACTTTAACCTTAACGTTAACTGGAAATGGAATATTTTAACATATTTGTCAAGTCGATATTCATCGACAATATGATCTTCGCATTCTTCCTTGGAATGTGCAGTTACCTGGCTGTATCGAAGACGGTGAAGACCTCGTTTGGGCTTGGTGTGGCAGTAACCTTTGTTCTCGTCATCACCGTACCCGTCAACTACCTCATCGACAAATACCTGCTGCAGCCTGGCGCACTGGCGTGGATCAGTCCCAAGCTGGCCGATGTCGACCTCAGCTTCCTGAGCCTCATACTTTTCATCGCCGTCATCGCCGCCATCGTCCAGATGGTCGAAATGGTCGTCGAGAAGTATTCGCCATCGCTCTACAACGCCCTCGGCATCTTCCTGCCTCTCATCGCGGTCAACTGCGCCGTCCTCGGAGGCTCGCTCTTTATGCAGCAGCGCGAATACGCTAACATCGGCGAGGTCACCTGCTTCGCCCTCGGCAGCGGCATCGGCTGGTTGCTGGCCATCGTCGGCATCGCCGCCATCCGCGAGCGGCTCAAATACTCAGCCATCCCGCCAGCTCTCCGCGGCGTAGGCATCACATTCATTATCACCAGACTTATGGGCATCGCCTTTATGTCATTTATGGGAATAAAGCTATGACACAGACTATAATCGCTTCATTGGTCATCTTCCTGACCATCATACTCGTACTGGTTGTATTGCTGCTTCTGCTGCGTGCCAAGCTCGTGCCGCAGGGCAACGTCACCATCACCGTCAACAACGACAAAAAACTCACCGTACCTACAGGCAACTCGCTCATCTCCACCCTCGCCGAGCAGGGCATCCACCTTCCCTCCGCCTGCGGCGGCAAAGGCTCGTGCGGACAGTGCCGCTGCCAGGTCCTAAAAGGCGGCGGCAGCATCCTGCCCACCGAGGTCGGATTCTTCACCCGCAAGGAGATTCAGCAAGGCTGGCGCCTCGGATGCCAATGCAAGGTAAAAGAAGACCTCAGCATCGCCGTACCTGCCAGCATCCTCAGCATCAAAGAATACGAATGCACCGTCATCTCCAACCGCAACGTAGCTACATTCATCAAGGAATTCAAGGTCCAGCTGCCTCCAGGCGAACATATGGACTTCATCCCCGGCAGCTACGCACAGATCAAGATACCCGCATTCGACATCCGCTACAGCGACTTCGACCGCAGCCTTATCGGTGACGAATATCTGCCCGCTTGGGAAAAGAACAAGATGTTCGACCTCCACTGCGTCAACACCGAACCCACCGTGCGCGCCTACTCGATGGCTAACTACCCCGCCGAGGGCGACGTCTTTATGCTCACCGTCCGTATCGCCACGCCGCCAATCGACCGCACCGAGAGCGGAAAACGCAGAGCCGAAAGCGGCGGAAGCCCCTTCATCAACGTCAATCCCGGCATTGCGTCGAGCTACATCTTCTCGCTCAAGCCTGGCGACAAAGTCATTATGTCTGGCCCATACGGCGACTTCCACGTAAGAGGCACCGAGAACAACAGTTGGAGCGACACACCACAGGACAACGAGATGATCTGGGTTGGCGGTGGCGCCGGTATGGCTCCGCTGCGTGCTCAGATTATGCACCTGACGCGCACGCTCCACTGCACCAACCGGCAGATGCACTACTTCTATGGCGCCCGCGCCCTCAACGAAGTCTTCTACCTCGACGACTTCCATCAGCTCGAGAAGGACTTCCCCAACTTCCACTTCCATCTGGCCCTCGACCGTCCCGACCCAGCAGCCGACAAAGCTGGCGTACCCTACACCCCGGGCTTCGTCCACAACGTTATGTACGACACCTACCTCAAGAACCATCCCGCCCCCGAGGACATCGAATACTATATGTGCGGCCCCGGACCGATGTCCAAAGCCGTCATCACGATGCTCGACAACCTCGGTGTCCAGCGCGAAAACATAATGTTCGACGACTTCGGCGGCTGACAACGGAGCATCGGACTTATGATTACCGACACAACGTTAAATCACAGATATGCAAAAAGCGAGACCTTATGGGTCTCGCTTCTCATTTTACTGACTGGCGCGTCTACCTCCTTGTCCACCATCGCGGCGCTCACCTTGTAGCGGAACGTTCCGATGCCTTCCAGCTTCACCGAGCGGCCGTTCTTCATATTCAGCTCCATAATCTTGGGCAGCGACAGCAGCACGGCCATCACGTCCGCGGCCGACGCCGTGGTAGAGTCGGCGATGTACTCGCACAGTTCCTTGGTCGACACGGGCTGGCCCTGTGTCACGGCAGTGACACTCCATTTCTCCTTGCCCTGCCATTTGCGTTTGTTTTTCTTGATAAAAGCTATAATATTAACGCTTTAGTTATTGGGTTAAAAAGTCTTGTTCCGATACAAAATGTCGAGGTCTCAGCTTGACACCGTCAAATCAAGACCTCGAAAAAAAGCATACTTCAATTGTCAATCAGCACAACCTTGCAGTTGCAGGGAATGAGGTTGTTACACTATAATCCGATTTGAACAATTATCAGATTAATTGTTGTTTTAGTTCTTCTTTAATTCGATTTTCAATTGTGTATTATGTATCATATACAGCCGCCAGTTGTGCTTGAGCCTTTGTCTTTAGCATAACACCATTGTCCACAGTATGTTTCTCTCCGTCTATGCAATAATAATAACCCCAAGATTCTCCTTTCTTCAATGGCGGTAATGTTCCAAAGCTCATATCGTAATCGCCGAGAACCATATCGTAGGCTTCTATAAAATCCAGCCTCGCCTCCTTATACAATTTTTCAATCAAGTTAGGGCAATCCTGTATCAAATCCAGCAGGTCTTGGTTTGTGCAGTTCTCTTTCATATTAGTATTAGTTAATGGCTTTCCCTGCGGCGTAATCATCGGGGGTTTCGTAAATTTTGTCTTTTTCAAAGTCGAACACAGCAGTGAGGTTGCCCGTGGATTGCCATTGAATATAGTCTTCTTTTAAATTATAGTCGTGATAGATATGATATACTTCATAATTGTAGGTATTGTGCATTTCTTTTAATGCCTCGGCAATCTGTTTGCGTGTAAGTTTTCCTTTGTGTGAAAATGCTAACGAGGTTCCAATTCTTACATCAATTATTTTGAACTCAACACCTGCAAACTCGACTGTATTACCAACTCCAACAGTTTTCTTGATCCTGCTTTCTAGATTACCATTATAGTAGGACTGTTTTCCACTGTTCACTTCTTCAACAACAAGTTGGTTGAAATCCCAATTCGAAACATCATTAACATTGCCATCAAAATATTGAATGAAAATTTTGTAAACGTATTCTTGTCCATTGCTTTTGAACTTTTGCATCACTTGATAGCGGTTGTCAACCATAGTGTTCTCAACAACAACATCACTTTGAAAATTACAATAGCAAGAAATTTCTTGTCTGACAAAATTACGTGCGATTTCAGGTGCCGCATCCTTCGGTGAGGAATATTGCGGCGTGTAGTTACTGCTCGCAATAGAACTCGAAGACTCGCTGGAAGGTTGCTGGTAATTGTTGTTGCATGCTATGAACGCAACAAAGATTGGTAAAAGATAAGCTAATTTTTTCATTATATTTATTTTAAAAGTTAATAGTCGTACCAATTGATAAGCCATTGTCGCCATTAAAAGCAAGTTGTCCCATCAAAAATATATCAATGTATTTCAAAAGTCTGTAAGATCCTTTGGCATAGATACCTAATGAAAAGGGATGTTCATAATCACTTTCCCACATATCAGAGTCCCCTCCAATTCCATATCCATAGCTATGATATTTGTAATAGCGCTTGTGATGGCCGTAGTTTAAATCCATAAAAGCTCCAACAGAAACGTATGAATTCAGGAAATATCCCATATACAAAGAATATTCGGTTCCAGATAATACATCATATGTTTTATAATGAGTATAAGGATAACCTGGTTCATGTGTTGTTTCCCAATCTTCAATGACTGTCTCGTTATAATTCCCGAAATCAAACCCACACCCTATCTCAAAATTCATTATACCTAGCCACCAAGCCCAGCCTTTTATACACCCTTCTGCATGAGCAATCATATGACTAAATCCAAAAGACCATTCCATCTCGTTATATTTCTTTGGCGAAATGAACTTGTTTTGTGCAAACATAGTAAGTGTCAAACTGCATATAGTCAAAAAGAGTATTGTTTTCTTCATAACAAATAGTTATAATATGACAAAACCATCCCGCCACAGCATCGCGGCAGGTACAGGCAAAGAAATAAAACAAAACAGAGAATCAGCCCCTACATTTTGGCGATTATTGCATAGGGAGGGGGGGTAAAAATCAGTGAGTTACAAATAAATCTATCTTTCATCCGAAAAATCATTTACGCTCATAATAACGCATTCCTCCCAATTTCATTGCCCTCGTCCACAATAATTATCTTCCGCCACGACGGAGCATAGAGTCGTGTCGAAGGTTGCGTGGCAGACCTGCCATACTTGATGAGACAATACCCGTGGAAATAAAACTATGACACTGCTAAATAATAGACATTATCCTCACGTTCGCTGGTGTCGCAGAGGCCGGCGGCGTGAAACATTCCCTCAAAACTCAGGTCCTCGTCGATGGTGGGCCAATGAATGCCACTATAGGAAAGTTCAAACTGTGCACGTTGTTCGGGGCTAGCATCGCGCAGACGAGGCCAGCGGCTGAAGTCGTACGAGGCCACTACGCCGTCGGTCGTGGCGGCATATACCGAATGGTCGTCTATCCATACTTTGTTTATCCTCATAGCGCATTCATTTTTTGAAAAACTCGTGCCAACGATCAACAATCACATCTACATTCTCCTCGACAATCGACTCGATGAGCGACAACTCGTGTTTCTTGAAACCGTGGTTGTACACCATCTGCACAGGCTGAACATTGTACTTGGCTTCGCGTCCGCCATTGGTGACGTGCACGTGTACTGGTTCGTGGTCATCAGAGTAGAACATAAAACGAAGTCCAAAAAGTGTGAATATTGTTGGCATAGAAACACAATTTAATTTGTTATTAAACGCCAAAAACATCAAAATATTGCATATAGTGACAATATTTTCTTACTTTGAACTGGTTTTCAAAAAAAATGTGTAAATTTGCAGCCTCAATAACAAAAAAAATTTCATAAATGAACAACGATAGACTTATAAAAATCAGCTCAATCACCAAAAAACTACTCGTGGCGCTTTTCGCCTCATTTCTGCTGATCTTCCTACTGTTCCATATGACGGCCAACCTTTTCATCCTGGCCAAGGACGGCGGCGATGCCTACAGCGCCTTCTGCCACTTTATGGGCACCAACGTATTCGTCAAGGTCTTCGAGGTCATCCTCTTCGGATGCCTCGTCCTGCACCTCTGCCTCGCTTCCTACCTCTGGTTCCAGAACCGCCGCAACCGCCCCGTGGGCTACAAAAAGCCCAGCCGCACCAAGACCGGCAAAGGCTCCAAACTGATGATGATCACCGGCAGCCTGCTGCTCGTATGCATCGTCTTCCACTTCTACGACTTCTACTTCGTCAAGCTAAACTTCGTCGAAGGAACCTATATGGTCAAAACCGAAGACTTTATGGTCAACGACCCCAATCAGGAAGTCAGCGAAGAGGCACAGATGGTCTTTATGAACCTCCTCAACGAAGGCAAAGCCAGCAAGGATATGCAGTGGATACGCCAAATCAGCACCGAAGAGCGCGACATTCTGCAGCAGGCCTTCCCCCAAGCCGAGTTCGAACCCGACTTCTACCATATGGCTCGACAGAAATTCAGCGTCTGGCACATCGTCCTGTGCTACCTCCTCTTCTTCGCTCTTGTCGGCACCACATCCGCCACGGATTCCAGTCGGCCTTCCAGACCTTCGGCCTCAACCACTACAAGTACAGCCGCCTCATCGAAATCCTCGGCGTCGTCTACACCTGGGTCGTCATCCTCGGCTTCGCCGTTGTGCCACTAGGCGTCTTCTTCGGCCTCTAATCTAAAACGGAAAGCAACCTTGACGCGTCAGCCAATAACGAATTAACAAATTTACAAATTAACGAATTAACAGACGCGCCAGCCACTAACGAATTAACAAATTAACGAATTAACGAATTAGCACAATGTTAGATTCCAAAATACCTGCCGGTCCTCTCAGCGAAAAATGGACCAACTATAAAACCTCACAAAAACTCGTCAACCCCGCCAACAAGCGCAAGCTCGACATCATCGTCGTCGGCACCGGTCTGGCAGGGGCCTCGGCTGCCGCTTCGCTCGGCGCCCTGGGCTTCAACGTCGACATATTCTGCATCCAAGATTCGCCGCGTCGCGCCCACTCGATTGCTGCCCAGGGCGGCATCAACGCAGCCAAGAACTACCAGAACGACGGCGACAGCGTCGAACGCCTCTTCCGCGACACCATCAAGGGTGGCGACTACCGCGCACGCGAAGCCAATGTCTACCGTCTGGCCGAAGTCAGCGGCGACATCATCGACCAGTGCGTCGCACAGGGTGTTCCCTTTGCCCGCGACTACGGCGGACTGCTCGACAACCGCTCCTTCGGCGGCGCACAGGTCAGCCGAACCTTCTACGCACGCGGACAGACCGGCCAGCAGCTGCTGCTCGGAGCCTACGGCGCCCTGAGCCGCGAAATCGAACGCGGCACCGTCCGCCTCCACAACCGCTGCGAGATGTAAGAACTCGTGCTTGTGAAAGACAAGGAGGGCCGCGAACGCGCCCGCGGCATCATCGTCCGCAACCTCGTCAGCGGCAAGCTCGAACGCTATGCCGCCCACGCCGTGGTCCTCGCCACAGGCGGCTACGGCAACGTCTACTTCCTCTCCACCAACGCAATGAACAGCAACGGCAGCGCCGCCTGGATCTGCCACCGCAAAGGCGCCTTCTTCGCCAACCCCTGCTACG
>JAFWYO010000191.1 GCA_017517715.1 Bacteroidales bacterium | reverse complement strand
TGTTTTGGTGGTTAAAAAAACATATTTATCAATGCCGAAAGGATGAAGAACCACAAAAGGGTTTCGGAAATCCACTGCCGTTTGCGCTCGGCCATAAAGAAGCGGGTCCCCAAAAAGGCGAAGGGCAGTGCCAGCGACTGGACGACAAGGCTTTTGGGCTCGGTATAGAAAGCCATCAGGGCCGAAGCCAGCAGGGGCAGGCAGATGATGCCCGTGTTGATGCGCTGGTTGACGGTACGGTCGTTGAGCGAGAAAATCTGTTTCGCGAGCGATGCCGCCAGTATGGCAATCAGGATGAAAGAGGGCAGTTTCTGCAGCAGCGGGGCCGAAAGCCATTGCAACTTCAGGTTGGTCAGGTCGTAGTGTATCAGGATCAGGTCGTAGTCGAGCTTGTCGACCAGGAAGGCGTACGTGAAGAGGATGATGAAGGGGGCGATGAAACCAAGGATGGCGGTGATGAAGTCGCGCCAGCGGTAGAGCTTGTAGATGACGAAAACGAAGGCAAAGGGGAGGATGTAGCAAAAGGTGTGGATGTAGCAGAGGGTCATCAGACCGATGCAGAACGAGGCGTAGAAGTTGTTTTCGGTCGAGAGGTGGGTTGTGCCTTCTGTCAGCAGTCGCCGGCTGGTTGCCAGAAGAGGTATCGAAGCGAGCAGGAAAGGGGTGATGGTCAGCATATTGGTATTCCAGCTCATAACGACGATGTAGATGAACAGCGGCAGCAGGCTGTGGGCGTTGGTCATTTTGTAGTTGGCCAGGATGATGTTGAGGCTGATGCCTTGTCCAACGACAAGTAGCAGCGCCAGCAGGCTGGCCAGACGCGGCATCGAAGTGAGTGCGTCGTATGCCAGGCTGTAGATAGGCGAGAAGTGGTTGCACACAGACATATCGACGGGCGACACAAAAGCCCTGCCCCACAACAGAATGACTGTCAGGGTGATGACAAGTATTTGCCCGATCGAGTACTGTTTGAACAACTTCAGCATAACTAACTCATCTGCTCATTTTTCCGCTTTCCGCTTTCCGCTTTCCGCTTTCCGCTCTCCGCTCCCCGCTTTCACCAGCTTTTGTGTTCTGACGCCGGCGCGGTCTCTGACCGATACAAAGTAAATGCCGGCACCGAGGCTGCTGATGTCCAGTTCGCCAGTGGCAGCGATGGTGGTCTGCATAACGCAGCGTCCGTCGGCGCTGAAGAGCCGCACCGGCAGCGGCACATTGCTGCCCGTCTGGATGGCGACCCTGTCGGTTGCGGGGTTCGGATAAACCACCAGCTGGGGCCTGATCGTTGCTGCCTGGTTGATGTCCAGTTTGTCGTATGCGGCATTGACGGCCTTGAGGGCGTCGACTTTGCCGTATCCCCAGCGCACACTGACGCTGTCGTTGGCTCTGAGGGGGCCCGTCTTGTCGTCGTTGCGTGCTGTAGTGAAGAGTATCTCCCTGATTTGGTCGACGCTGAGGTTGGGGTTGGCCTGAAGCATCAGCGCCACGATGCCCGTCACCGCCGGCGACGACATCGAGGTGCCGCTCATTCGGCCCCAGATATAGCGGCGTCCGCCCGAGATGGCTTCGTAGGTGGCGGAATAGCCGCTCAGGTCGCTGTAGGACGAGAGCGACGAGGCCACGTTGACGCCGGGAGCGGAAATTTCGGGCTTGTTGCGGCCGTCGATGGTGGGACCGAAGCTCGAGAATGTAGCCAGGTCGCCAGTCAGGTAGTTGCCCGAATTGTTGTAATAGTCAGCAACGTGGGCGGCCACCGAGATGGTCTTTTCGGCACAGGCGGGCTCGCCGATGCCGTATTCCGTGTCGCCGTTCTGGCAGCCGAAAATGCCGTCGTTCATAAAGTCGCATCCCATATTGCCAGCGTTGTTGGCCAGGTTGGCCATATTCCACACGTGCACCGTTGTGCCTTCCTCAGCCATACAAAGCATCATCAGTTTGTATCCGTTGTTTTTCGCCACGTTCAGGAGCACGTGCGGGCGGTTGTCGAGGGGGTTGCTGCTCTCCACCATAATGTCGTAGCGTATCGTGTCGCCGTCGGCAACGACGTACGATTCAAGATAGTCGATGTCGTCCTGCGTGCTGTACAGGGGCGAATAGTACGTTGTGTAAGGAGCCCCTTTCTTCACGAGGGCAAATCCAGCCTTGAACCCCCCGCCCCCAGCTTTCCGCTTTCCGCTTTCCGCTTTCCGCTTTCCGCTTTCCGCTCCCTCCCCCCAGTAGATGAGACCCTGACCGATGCCGCTGCTGTAGTAGGCGGCGACCGATTTCAGGGTGTCGCTTTCCGAGGTGAACGTATGCTTGAGATGGAATCTCTCGTCGCCGTTGTTGCCGCCGCTGGTGACGAACACCACGCCCTGGTTCGAATAGCTGTCGATCGCCTGGCTCAGCAGCGACGTGCCGTCCAGCGTGCTGAAGGTGTACATTCCCCAGCTGCTGTTGATTACGAGGCGTTTGCCCTCCCCGTCGGCCACCTGTTTCATCCACGCCACCTGGTCCAGCCACGAGGCTTCGTCGAGGAGGAAGGAGCCGACAATGAATTGTGCTCCAGGTGCCTGTCCGATGGCTTCGCCGGCGCTGGTGCCGTTGCCACCGCAGATGCCCGCCACGTGGGTGCCGTGTGTGCCATAGCCGTAGAGCCCCGCTGTGTCGCATTTGGCCGCGCGCACCTCTTCGGGCGTGCGGTATTCGGTGCCGTAGTCGAAGCCCTCAGGAGCGGGACCCGAGAGCTTGAAGTGGTCCCAAGCGCGGATGATGCGTTTGTTGTTGTTTTTGTTGATGTTGGGGTGCGTATAGTCGAATCCCCAGTCCGTGATGCCGATCAGGACTCCTTCGCCGTTGAAGGGTTGCGGCACACCCAGCCCCGCCTGAATGCTGTCGGTGCGCGTGTCGACGCGCGTCTTGTTCATTTCGGGGCTCACGCGATGTGCCACCGTGTAGGTCTCAATGCCGCGCACGCTTTCCAGGGCCGCCAGCTGCTCTACGGGCACCCGCAAAACAATGATGTTTTCCACTTGCGACGTGATGCGGATTCCCAGCGCCTTGAGGTCGGCGGCGGCGAAATCGCTGTCCACCTTGGCTATTACCCCGATATACGATTTGTTGTTGATATTGATGACGGGGTAGCGCTGCAAAAGGTTTTTGGACATATTGTCCACGCTCTTTGCCTGATTCAGGTTATGGACCAGCGCACGTGTTTCGACCGTGCTTTTGTTCTGTGCAGCAGCCATTAAAGTGCTGGCAGCGAACAGTAAAAACAGGATTTTTTTCATATGCTATACCAATAGTTTCAAACTGCAAAAATACACACTTTTTTGCAAAAAAATGTGTTTCGCCTCCAAATTTTTATATAATAATGTATAAAGGCAGCCGTCTGGCAGCCCTCCCGCGTGGCAGAAAGCGTCCCCCACTTGCCAGCCCATATCGCCGTTTCTTCTTCGTTACTTCTTCGTTACTTCTTCGTTATTTCTTCGATGCACAATCGAAGAAGTAACGTTGAACGAACGTTAAACGAACGTCGTACGTACGTCGAAATGGGCTGGCAAGTTGTGTGCTGAAAGTCGGTTTCAGACGGATCGCTCTATTGTGTAGTAGCGTTTGCGGATGGCAATGAGCCGGACAAGCCAGATGGCGAAAAAGGCGTCGGAAACAATGCGGTAGATCGGGGGAAACATAACAAACAGCGAGACGAGCCAGGCAACGAGGTCGAGGTCGAAGAGGATGTTCCACAGCCGTTCGCGATCGCGGAACGTTACGGTGGTTTGGCGCGGGGCGCGTCCGATGTGGAGCTGTGTGGTGCTGCTGACGGAAAGGTCGACGGTGCGTCGGCTGCGGGTGATGCGGCTCAGCAGCCGCAACGCCATCCGTCCGCCACATTGTATGCGCAGCGCGTAGTCGCCCGTGGGTATCTGCATTGTGGTCTCGTCGCCCTGCATCGTGGTGGCATAGTGGCCGTCGATGAAGACGAAATGCGGCAGGCGCGGTTCGAAGAAATGGCGTTGGTGACGTATGGTGAGCGTCATAGGGCTAGAGTTTGACTATCTTGCGGCAGAGGATGCCGTCGGGGGTTTGCAGCCGGAAAAGATAGACGCCGGGTTTGAGTGCGGACAGGTCTAGGGTGGTTGTGCTGTCCTTTATTTTGTGCCGTTGGACTATGCGTCCGTCGGCGCTGATGATGGCGAGGTGGCCCGATGTGGGGGTGTGGATGGTGGCGTTGTCGGCCACTGGGTTGGGCAAGATGCAGAAATCGTCGTCGTTGCCGAGCTGCACGATGCCTTCGGGGATGCTGTTGATGGTGACGGTGTCGGTGGCCGTATTGGTGATGCAGTGGCGCGAGGCGGTGAGGGTTACGGTGTAGGTGCCGGGCAATGCGTAGTGGTGGGTTGTCGATGTCTGGCACTGGCTGGTGGGATAGGCGAGGGTGGTGCCGTCGCCGAAGTCCCAACGGACGCTGTCGGCATTGGTGATGGTGGGCGAGAAGGTGACATCGTTTTCGACAATTGCGTCGATGCTGAAGGCGACCTTGGGCGCTTTGCGTTTCCAATGAGGCAGCTGGAGGAAGACGACGTCGTGGACGGCATCACGTATCTGTCTGGCGTCGTCGCTGTTGAGGCCCGAAGGCAGGTAGGTTATGGAGTCGGGGTCGTCGCCAAAGAACATAGTGTGGAAAGCGCAGGCGGCAGCGTATGTGCCTGCCAGCGAGGGGTGGCTTTCGTCGGCTTGATAGAGCTCGATGTCGGTATTGTGGCGCAGATGGTTCCAGACGCGTCCGACGGGGCAGAGGGCGGCGTCGTAGGTTTCGGCCATATAGGTGTAGCGCAGGCAGAGCATACTGTCCATACCCTCGTAGGTGCCGAGGACGGGGAAATACTGTGCGTTCTGCTGGTCGCCGTTCTTGCGTCCCCAGGTCATATAGAACATTGGCTCGGCGCAGGGGTTGTACTGGTAGACGGCATCGACGAGCTGCTGGGCGTAGGGGAACACTTCGTTTTCGACCTGCTGCTGTGGGAAGGAGGGGTACTGGCTCTGCTCCTGCAGGACGACGATGTCCCATCCGCCTTGCTGTATGAGCGCTACAGACTGGTTGTTGCAATGCTGCTGGAAGGTGCATCCGCCGGGGGTGTTGCTCTGGTAGTGGAGCTCGTTGCCCATCGAGGCGGCAATGTCGGACACCATTTGCGGCAGGTTGTTGACTGCGGTGTAGCTGTTGCCGACAAAGAGGGCGCGGATGCTTTGCTGCGCGTAGGAGTTTTGTACGAAGACGAAAACGAAGAGGAAAACTGTGCTGACGTGGCGGGGGATGCGGGACATAATAATTTTGAGTTGAAGGTTTAGGGTGTTGGGGAGTTAATGGGAGTTAAAAGGAGTTAAGGGGAGTTAAGGGACAAATGTTTTTGTTGTTGGGGAGTTAATGGGAGTTAAGGGACAAATGTTTTTGTTGCTGGGAGGTATTGTCCTTTAACTCCCTTTAACTTCCTTTAACTTCCTTTAACTCCCTTTAACTCCTTTTAACTCCCCTTAACTTTTATACCATTTGCTCGATGTTCCAGACGAAGGCTCGGATGCCGACCTCTTCGTTGCGCTTGTCGAGCTTGCGCACGGCGGTGAGGATGTCTTCGACTTTGTCGTCGTCGACGATGGTGAGAATGGCGTTGTTGAGTTCGGGCCAGGCGTGGGTGCCGCGGTGCGGCTCGCCGTTCTGGTGTCCGCGCCCCTGCACGTTTTCCCACTGGGTGAAGCCTCGCACTTCGAGCGTGTCGAGCAGATACTCGACGCGCTCGTTGTTGGCTTGGTTGTAGACAATCAGGATGCTTTTCATTTCTCGTTCAAATCGATGTTCATAAAGACGAATTTCTTGCGTATCTTGGCTTGCCGTTCCTGTTCGCCCTTGCGGTTGAAGATGCCGTAGAGGATGGGGACGACAATGAGGGTGACGAAGGTGGAAACGGTGAGGCCGCCGATGACGACGATGCCGAGGGTGGTCCAGAGCTCGGAGCCTTCGCTGGTGGAGGTGGCCATAGGTATCATACCGAGGATGGTGGTGACGGCGGTCATCAGCACCGGGCGCAGACGGCTCTTGCCGCTGAGGGCAATGGCTTCGTAGAGCTCGGTGCCGCGTTCGCGGAGCAGGTTGATGTAGTCGACCAGCACGATACCGTTTTTGACGACGATGCCGATGAGGAGGACGACGCCAAGCATACCGACCATATCGAGGTTCTGGCCTGTGATGAGCAGTGCCAGCACCACGCCGCTGAGGGCGAAGGGGATGGCGAACATAATGATGAAGGGCTTGCTGAAGGACTCGAACTGCGAGGCCATCACGATGTAGACGAGCATCATAATGAGCAGCGCAAGGGTGACCATATCCTTCGAGGTCTTCTGCTGGTCCTCGTAGTTGCCGGCGAGGGCGACGTGGACGCCGCTGGGTATGTTCATCTGGTTCAGCTCGTTCTGTACGCCTTCTGCCAGCTGGCCCAGCGAGGTCTGGTAGGGCATCACGGTGAGGGTGAGGTAGCGCTGGCGGTTCTTGCGCTCGATGGTCGGCGGGCACCAGTATTCGCTGATGGTGGCCAACTCTTTGAGTTTGACCATACGGCCGGTGGCGGTGGGGATGGAGAGTTCCTCGATGTCGGTAATCGAAGAGCGGTATTCCTCCTTGAGTCGGACGACGATGTCGTATTCTTCGCCGTCTTCCTTGAGGAAGCCAGCGGTCATACCGTTGACGCGGTTGCGGACGTAGAGGGCTACGGTGGAGCCGTTAAGGTTGTGGTAGGCAAGCTTTTGCTTGTCGAACTCGATCTTGAGTTCGGCGCGGTCCTCATCGCGGCTGATTTTGGTGTCGCGTGCGCCGTGTACGTTCTCCATCACGCGGCGTCGCAGCTCCTGTGTGAATGCGGTGGTCTGGTCGAAGTCGTATCCGTAGATTTCGACCTGCAGCGAGTTGTTGCTTCCGCCGCCCATACCGCCTTGCGACACTTGGAAGTTGACGAGCTCGGGGTACTGGTCGAAGCAGCGGCGCAAGTCTTCCTGCATATCGAAGATGGTGCGGTCGCGGTCGTACTTTTTGGTGCATCGCACCGACATACTTATCTTGTTGTTGGTAGTGCTGTTGAAGAGAGCGGCAAATCCGGCGTCGTCGTTGGAACCGGCAGAGGTGGAGATGACGATGACGTCGTCGCCAAGAATGTCCTTGATGTCGGCTTCCATATGGCGTGCTGTTTTGAGGGTTTCCTCGATGCGGGTGCCGCGTTGCAGCTCGGCGCTGATGTTGATGCTGCCGTTATCCTGCTCCTTCATAAAGTCCATACCGATCTTGCCGCTGAAGAAGGGCAGCATCGTGACGACGAAGAAAGCAAAAGCGATGATCAGCGTGATGCGTTTGTGGCGCAGGCACCAGCGCAGGATGTTGCTGTACCAGTTGTCGACAGCGTCGAAGGCGCGTCCCACGGTTTTGGCGTAGGTGAACCGCTTTTTGGCGGCTTTCTGCTCGGCCTCTTCGGCGGCGGCTTTGGTCAGGAAGAAGGGTTTCTCTTTGAGCATCAGGCTGCTGAGCATCGGGATGAGGGTGATGGCAGCCGTTGTGGAGACGCAGACGACGATGGTGATGATCCATCCCAGTTCCTTGAACATAATGCCGGCCATACCGTTGAGCATCGTCAGCGGCACGAAGACGGCCACAAGGACCAGGGTAGTTGCAATGACGGATGTCCACACCTCGTTGGTGGCGCAGATGGCCGCTTCGCGCGGGTTCTCGCCACGTTCGATGTGCTTGGTGATGTTTTCGAGCACCACGATGGCGTCGTCGACGACCATACCGATGGCCACGGTGAGTGATGCAAGGGAGATGATATTCAGCGAGCTGTCGCTGATGAGGAGGTAGATGAAAGATGTAACCAGCGAGATGGGGATGGTAAGGGCGATGATGATGGTGCTGCGCCAGTTGCCGAGGAAGACGAGCACCACGAGGACGACGAAGAGCAGGGCGTAGAAGATGCTCTCTGCCAGTCCGTTGATGGCGTTGACGATTTCTTCCGAGCCGTCGCGTATCATCGTGCACTCAAAGTCGGGCGGCAGGGTCTTCATTATCTTGTCCATCTCTTTCTTCACGGAGTTGGCAATGGCCACGGTGTTGGCGCCGGTCTGCTTGGTGATGATGAGTCGTCCGCCGTCGCGTCCGTTGATTTTCTCGTCGAGCGAGAGGTCCTTGATGGTGTCGCGCACCGTTGCCAGGTCGCGGACAAAAATCTGGCGCCCTGTGGGCATCGTGGCGACGACGATGTCGGCAATTTCGGAACTTTCTACGTATTCGCCTTTGACGCGCATCTGGTATTGCTCTTTGCCCATCTTGACGGTACCCGAAGCCAGGTCGAGGTTGTTGGCGCTGATGGCGTTGCCTACCACCTCGAGGCTGAGGCCGTAGGCGTCAAGCTGCTTGGGGTCGAGGTCGATATAGATGTAGCGCTCGGGGGCGCCGCTGACGGTGATGTTGCCGATGCCGTCGATGCGGTTGAGCACATTGACAACGTTGTCCTCGAGGATGCGGTCCATACCCGAATAGCTCTCGCCGGCGGTGAAACCGTATACCATAATAGGCATTGCCGACGAGTTGAGTTTCAGAATCATAGGACGCGACACGCCGTCGGGCAGGTTGTCGTAGAGCAGGTCGACATAGGAGCGGATGTCGTTGAGCGACTCGTCGATGTCGCTGCCCCATTCGAATTCGAGGGTTACGACGCTGAGGTTGTCGCGCGAATTGGAGGTGATGTTCTTAAGACCGTCGACCGAGTTCAGCGAGTTTTCGACCAGCTTGGTGATGTTGGTCTCTATTTCGCTGGCGTTGGCGCCGGGATAGGTGGTCATCACCGTCACGTATGGCGGGTCCATTTCGGGCATCTGGTCGATAGGCAGTCGCGTCAGGGAGAAGAGTCCCAAAATAATGACTGCCACAAATATAAGCCCCGTCGTGATGGGTTTGTTTATAGCGGTTTTATAGATTGCCATTTTTTAAATTGAAATTTAGAAATTGAAAATTGAGAATTGTCGAGGAATTTTTATTCAACAATTTCAAGGTTCGAGCCGTCGACAAGGCGGGCCTGGCCTGTGGTTACAAGCATATCGCCTTCCTTAAGGTCGCCGGGGGTTACGGGGATGATCTCAATCTGGTCGTCGAAGCGCTGACCAAGGGTGACAGCCACACGGCGTGCGCTATTGCCGTCGGCAACAAACACATAGCGGTCGTTGCTGCCCGTCAGCTTCAGCACACTCTGGTAGGGTACCACAAGGGCGTCGACTTCGCCAATGGCCAGCGTCGTGCGGACATACATACCAGGACGGATCTTCTCGCCGGGGTTGGGTATGTTCAGCTTTGCCTGGAAGGTGTGGGTCGAGGGGTCGATGGTCGGATAGACTATCTCGATGGTGGCAGGAAACACCTTGTCGGGGTAGATGTCGCTATAGACGTTGACCTTCATACCCTGTTTGACCAGAGGAAAATAACTTTCGGGAATGTTGATGATGGCCTTGAGGCGACTAATCTGGCACAGCTGCAGGATGGGAGCACCGGTGTACATCTCGCCGTCCTCGTAGTTCTTGGCGCTGATGACGCCGCTGAACTGGGCTTTCACAAAGGTGTTCTCCTCCTGGAAACGCTCGGTCTCAACCAGTTGGTCGTATCCAGCCTTGGTCTGGTCGTAGACCTGCTCGCTGATGCTGCCACTGGACTTCAGGGCCGTCACGCGCTCCAGCTCGGTCTTGGTGCTCGCCAGGTTGATGCGCGTCGTGTTCAGCTGCGTCTGGTCCATTCGCACCAGCATCGCTCCCTTGCTGACTCGGCTGCCCACCTCGACATATATATGCTCGATGTGGCCGGTGATGCTGGGCGAAATGTTCATCGTTTCATAACCCTCAAGGGTGGAGGAGAGTTCCAACTGTTTCGCAATACGCTGGCTCTTCAGTTCCTGAACCTTCACTTTCTCCACCTCTTTCTTCGTTGTTGTGGCTGTTTGGGCCTCTTTTTTGCCTCCGCAAGCCGCCACAGTGGCAGCGGCAATTGCAAAGACAGCAATTTTCAAGATTTTATTCATATTATTACTTTTTTTTGTTTTCATTTAATCATTACCTTCCCAGCAGGTCCTCAAGGGCCACTTCGGCACTGACAACGCTCATAACGGCCTGAATATAGTTGCTTTGGGCCGTGATGATATCGGTGCTGGCATTGGTCACTTCCAGGTTGCTGGCGTGGCCGTATTTGTACTTCTCGGTCGTGTTGTCGAACACTCGTTTGGTCACGTCTAGGTTGTCTTTCTGAATCTGATAGGTCTCGATGGCATTGACCAGATCATAGCAAAGCTGGTTGTACTGCACCCTCAGCCCGTCTTCGGCCTGCTGCTTGCTGTTCAGCGCTTCGGCGTATTCCATCTGCGCAGCCTTGATTTTTGCGTAGCGCTGACCGCTGCTGAACAGCGGCAGCGTAAGGCTCGCTCCAATCATATTCGGCGGCGTCATATTGAACCCCTGGTCTTTGCCGAAATAGGTCTTCGCACTGTATTGGTAGTAGGCCGAAAGGGTGGGAGTGAAGTCCATCCAGGCCATAGTGACATTCTTCTTCGACAGCTGCTCGTTCTGCTGCAGCAGCTGGTAGTTGTAGTTCTTCTCGATGTCGAAACCGCCCAGCGACAGCTGCGCCAGGTAGTTGATGTCCAGCACGTCGTCCAGCGGCGTCGTCAGCACCAGCTTGCTGTCCACCTCCGCTCCCAGCTGCAGTATCATCGAGTTGTACAGCATCTGCAGCGAACGGCGGTTCGCGTTGATGCTGTTGCGCAGCGACGCCACCTGCACGTGCAACTTGTCGGCCTGTATCTGCTCCGCCGCACCGGCACGCACGCTCTCCAGCGTCGTCTGCTCCAGGCGCTCCATATTGGCCAGGCTCGAATCAAGCAGGCCCACAATGTCCTCCATCACAAGTATCGAGACATACACGCTCCTCACCTGCGACCGCGTGCTCTGCTCCGTCTGCTTGTAGCTGATGTCCACCATCTTCTGTGCCAGGTTGTTCAGCACAACCCCCATTATCTGCGCTCCCGTCAGCGCCACCGAAGCAGTGATGCTGAACGTGCCGCTCGGGTTCATCGGAATCACCGTGCCGCTGCTGCTCTCGGCGTCGCTACTGCCCGGAATGGATATCGGCATCGTCATTCCGCCGATCGTGATGCTGTCGGGTATCATCGAACTCAGTCCGCCGCCTCCGCCCATAACCATCTCATATCCACACATATTCTGGTAGTCGAAACCAGCCCTCACCTGAGGCAGCATCGATGCGATGGTCTGCCAGCGCGTATATTCCGATTTCTTCACCTCCATCGACGCGTTCTGCAGCGTGTAGTTGTGCTCTACGGCATAGTCCTGAGCCTGTTTCAGACTGAGATTAAGAGTTTTGGACTCTTGTGCACACAGCGACTGCGTCGCCATTGC
>JAFWYO010000190.1 GCA_017517715.1 Bacteroidales bacterium | reverse complement strand
CGGCTTCAACCGCAACGAGGATGTTGCCAACTTCCTCACCGACCGCCAGCTGATACAGCATTTCTGCGAGCTCGTCGCCACAGGCGGTGGGCTGACCCTCAACGTGGGCCCGATGGCCGACGGCACCATTCCCTTTATCCAGCAGGAGCGTCTGCTGGCGCTGGGGCGCTGGCTGAAAATCAACGGCGAAGCCATCTACGGTTCCGAGCCGCCCGACGACGGATGGCGCTGCCAGTCAGTGAAGATAACCCAAGAATACAAACGCATAGTCAAGTGGCTGCCCGTCAGCGACAGCATCGACTTCGACTGGGTGCGCAACTCACCCGACCCAACCATCGCCGTCGACGACTTCAGCGTCATCTGGGAGGGCACCGTCACCGTGCCGGCCGACGGCACCTACACCCTCCGCGCCGAGGCCGACGACGAAATCATCGTCACCCGTGGCGACGACACCCTGCTCTACTACAACAAGAACTGGGCTGAAAACGACCGCGCCACAAAGACACTGAAACTCAAACAGGGACAGGAGCTGCCGCTCAATGTCCATTTCCGCGAGAAGGACCTCGAAGCCTCGGCCCGGCTGCTGTGGAGCAAGGATGGCGGCGAGTTCGAACCCGTGCCGTCAGCGTGGAGAGGTATGGCCAGCTCGTACCAGACCACGCGCTGCTTCACGCGCCGCGGCGACGCCTTCTATATCTTGCTTTTCGACCGTCCCGGCCAGCAGGTCGAGGAGCATTTGAGCTTCAAACTGCCCCAAGAGGCCACAATCCGCCTGCTCGGCACCAACAACGACCTGCCTTGGAAGCAGAATAAAAACAACCACCTGACCATCGACCTCTCGACCATCAATCCCGACAGGCTCAATGCACTCGACCACGTTTGGGTGCTGAAAATCGACAATTTTAACAACAAATAACAACTTAATAATTAAACCATTGTACTATTTTTTCAAAAAAAAGTCACCCGTGCTGTAATATTTTCGCCCTCTGAAACGACTTACAATCAAAACACGACAAAAAACATTACAGCAATGAAACGACTCAGCAAATACTCCAACGCAATCATTCCGGCAGCCATCGTGATGGGCCATCTCGCCGCCGGCATACTCGTGGCCGAAACCATCATCGCCGTGCTGGCATAAACATTCACACCGACACCCCCAATGACCCGCGCCGAATACAACGAAAACATCCAGTCCTGGTCGGGCAGCGTGCTGCGCTTCGCCGTCTGGAACTGCGGCGACCGTATGCGCGGCGAGGACGCGATGCAGGAAGCCTTCGCATCGCTGTGGGAAATCAAGGAGCAGGTGTCGGTCGAAAAGGGGCTGGGGTTTCTCCTCACCGCAGCGCGCCGCTACCTCATCGACTGCTTCCGCCACGACACCGTAGTGGCACGCGCACACCAGGATATGGCCCGCGACGCACAGACCTCGACCGGCCAGCCCTACGACGGCCTCAGCGACGAGATGGCTGGAGCCCTGGCCAGCCTGCCCGAGATACAGCGCTCCATACTGCAGCTGCGCGACGTCGACGGATACAGCTACAAAGAAATCGCCCGAATGCTCGACATCAGCGACCAGCAAGTGCAAGTCTACCTCTTCCGCGCCCGCACCGCGATGAGGAAAAAACTCAGCAAAACAGAACCATAAAGACCCTATAAATCTATCCGAAGTTAAAGTTAAAGTTAAAGTTAAGGTTAAAGAAAATGATAAACGACAACAACATAGAACTCTATCTGTTCCGTTACAAGGAAGGTCTGCTCGACGCGGCCGAGACAGCCGAGGTGGAGAAGGCGCTGGCCTCGCGCCCCGACTGGCAGGAGCTGGCCGACCTCTACGACCCCGAGCTGACCCTGCCCAGCGGCGCCACGATGCCCTACGACGGCTTCGAGTCGCTGCGCGACGGAGGTCCCAAGGCGGCGACAAGAGAGCGCAAACCCATCGTGCTGCGCGACGCCACGACACAGCGCCGCCTCCTGATGCCGCTGTGGACCACCGTGGCCGCTGCCGCCTGCCTACTGCTCTTTGTAACAACCATCGTTAAATTCGCCAACGGCGACACCCCCGCAAACGCACCACTCATCGCCGAGCTTACAACCGACAGCACCAAGCAACAACCAATAGAAAACATCACCACACCCACCGAAAACAAGACCACCCCCACCAAGGCCACCCCCACCACAACAACCCCCGCGCCGGCCGTCAACGCCACCCAAAGCCTCGGCCACCGCAAAGCCCCCACCCTGCTGGCCTCAGCCGATCCTAAAGAGTCTAATACGCCCAACCAGCCTAATACGCCCAACCAGCCCAACACAATCCCCACCCTCGCCACCCCCTCCGACAGCAGCGTCTACGACCTCGACATCCCCACGCTGCGCGAAGTCAACGACCCGATGGACCAGGAGGTGCTCTATGCCAGCGGCATCATCGAACGCCAAGCGCCGTCGGACGATAGCGAACCCGTCACGCGCCGCCAGCAGCTGCGCAACCTGGCACGCCGCGCCACCACCGTGGTGGCCACCGCCGCCGCCAGCCATCAGCAGCGTCGCGAAGCCATCGAGGACGCCATCGAAGAACATTTGGAAAACAACGAATTAATTAGTAACTTAATAGCAACTTTAGAATGAAACGTTTAGCATCTTTTTTCAGCCTGCTGCTTGCGCTGACGAGTGTTTGCAGCGCAGTGGCGCAAACCAAAAGCGCCCGTGAAAGTATCACCAGCGACAGCATTACATCAATCAAAGTACTGGGCAACTCGCGCGTGGTGTGGGTCCACGACACAGATCCCTACATCCAGGTGTCGTGGTTCACCAGCGACATCGAGAAACCCGAAAGCTACGGCATCAGCATCAAAGGCAGCGAGCTGACCTTCGAGGACCACTTGGGCCGCTTCTACTACGAGCTGCACCTCGACAGCAGCACCAAGGTCAACGTCACCGTCGACGGCAACTCGCGCTTCGCCTGGCCCAACGGCAAGAAGACCGAGATTTCGTCCCGAATGGAGAACGCCAGCATCAGCGGCGTCTTCAGCGAGCTGAAAGGCCTGGTCGACGAGCTGGTGACCACCTACGACAGCGTGGCCAACAGCGGCAACAGCAACAAGGCCGGCGAGGCCTTCGTCAACAGCCCCCGCAAGAAACGCAAATACAGCGTCGCCGACCGCACCAACTTCGACTTCCATTGGGCCTTCACCAACTGGGGCGACCAGCCCTACAACGGCCTGATGAAGATGGACGGCCCCTACAACCTGCGCACCAGCTTCAGCAGCTACCAACTGTCGGAAAACTACGCCGTTGTGATGACCAACCACATCAAGCTCAGCATCGGCATCGGCTACGAGTCGGACGTCTACAAGTTCACCGACAACTACATCACGATGGACGCCACCACCGGAGCCTTTGTCAGCCAGAACCAGGCCGGTGTCGACGCGGTCAGCGGTGTCGCCGGCAGCAACCTCGGCGACTGGTCGTCGCGCTTCGTCACGCGCTACGTCACCCTGCCCCTAGAGTTCGAATATCGCGACAAAGGCATCCTGAAGAGCTTCCGCCTTGCTGTCGGCATCGTCCCCGGCCTGTCGTTCAGCAGCCGCCACACCGGCCTCAAGCACGAGCTGGAGCAGCGCGGCCGCAACTACCAGGACGCCCAGGAGAACGTCAGCAAGTTCGTCAACCCCTACAAGCTCGACCTTCGCCTCACCTTCAAGCGCAAAAGCTTCGGTGTCTTCCTGCAGGTGCCCACCCTGCCCGTCTTTGTCGAAACAGGCCAGAAGGTCTACCCCATCAAGCTCGGCTTTATGCTCTGAAACATAAAAGACCCTATCATACTTGTTGCGCGGCCGCAGGCCGCGACCCACAATGCGCCCGACCGTTCGGCCGGGCGCATTCTTTGCATCAGTCGCCGAAGGCAGAAAAACAAATTTTTTTTTGCACAATATGTAAAAAAAACGTTTTTTCCGTTACTAATATAATCAGAACAAAAAAACACTGACTATGGACCACGGAAGGAACATCTGCCGGCAGCTGAAGCTGCTGCGGCGCGACATCGCCGACCAGAACGGCATAGAGCTGCACCAGGAAGAGTGCACCTACAAGGGCCACTGCGACGGCACCTGCCCCCATTGCGACGCCGAGCTGCAATACATAGAGCGCGAGCTGGCGCGCCGCAAAGGCCTCGGCAAGGCCGCCATCGTGGCCGGCACGGTGCTGACGATGGCGCTGTGTACAGACGTTATGGCCCAAACGCCAGTCCAAGCCGAAAAGCCCCAGACAAACGTATCTGTCAGCCAAACAGCTACTGGCACACTGAAAGGAAACATCACCGACGGTACAGAAAAAGAGCCCCTGATGAATTGCAGAGTCGCGCTGAAAAGAAACGGGAAAACCGTCTATGGTACAGGAACAGACTTTGATGGCAACTACACGATAAAAAACATAGAACCAGGAGAATATGACATAGTGCTAACATATCCCCGTTACCGTACGGTCGAGGCTAAACTGTCAGTACGAGGCACGGGCTACACCGTATGGAACGAAGTTATGGAACGGAGCGACGAACCATCAGAAGTTATAATTTGTGGTAAAATGCCGCCTGTCCACAACTTCGATTTTGGCGAGCCTGCAACCATAATAAGGTTTTCTGCTGACGATATAATGCATTTCCCATTTTAAACACATATTGAATTATGGACCACGGAAGGAACATCTGCCGACAGCTGAAGCAGCTGCGGCGCGACATCGCCGACCAGAACGGCATTGAGCTGCACCAGGAGGAGTGCACCTACAAAGGCCACTGCGACGGCACCTGCCCCCATTGCGACGCCGAGCTGCAATACATCGAGCGCGAGCTGGCACGCCGCCAAGGCCTCGGCAAGGCCGCCATCGTGGCCGGCACAGTGCTGACGATGGCATCAGTGCAGACGGCGCAAGCCCAGGAGCCCATCCTTATGGGCAAGCCGGCAATGCCGATCGAAGAGCGCGACGGCCAAGGCACACTGAAAGGAACCATCACCGACCGAAAAGTCGGTGAGCCGCTGATTGGCTGCAACATAGTGTTAAGAAAAAACGGGGAGATTGTCGCGAAGGGGAAAACCGATTTCGACGGCGTCTACACCATCAAGGGCGTGAAAGAAGGCATCTATTCTGTGGAGATTTCCTATCCGGGCTACAACACGCTGATTGTGCCTGAATTCGAAGTCCGTGCGAAGGGCTTCACTATACTGAACCGGGATTTGTCGCGCAAAAAAAATGCCAACGACGAGGCAACGGAAGTCGTAGGCACTTTGATGGGCGTCGTGCCTGCGCCGGACAACCATTTCGGCGAGCCTGACACAGGCCGTACTCCGACTGTGATTATCGAAACCAAAGGCAACGGCGAGGCCACGGGCAAATACACCATTGGCGGCATCGAGACGCAGCTGCTGGACGGCACCCCGGCCAGCGAATCGGGCAGCCCGCTGCCCAACGAGCGTCCGGAAACCGACATCGAAAACGTCAATCCCCTGGATAACAAAGCCCAATAGGCGATGGAAGCAGTCCCCTTTATCGGCGTTTCGCGCCACCGTATCGGCGTCGACGGCAACGGCGTCACCACGCTGGCGGCCTTCCACGGCTGTCCGCTGCGATGCCGCTACTGCCTGAATCCGGCCTGCACGGGGCCGACCGACCGCCTGTTCCGCTACACGCCCGAAAGCCTTTACGAGAAGGTGCGCATTGACAATCTCTACTTTCTGGCCACCGGCGGCGGCATCTGTTTCGGCGGTGGCGAGCCGCTGCTGAGAATCGATTTCCTGGAGCAGTTCCGCGCGCTGTGCGGCACGGCGTGGCGCCTTACGGCCGAAACGTCGCTGGCCGTTCCGCGTGCGACGGTGGCAAGGGCGGCCGAAATATTCGACGATTTCATTGTCGACATAAAAGATTCGAACCCCGACATATACAAGCGCTACACCGGCCGCAGCAACCGCCAGTCGCTGGGCAACCTGCGATGGCTGCTGAAAAAGAAAAGCACCGACCATATTATGGTGCGCGTGCCGCTGATACCCGACTATAACAGCGACGCCGACCGCGACCGCACCGTCGCGCTCCTCAAGGATTGGGGCGTCACACGCATCGACCGATTTGAATATATAGTTAAAGGAAGTTAAAGGGAAGTTAAAGGGAAGTTAAAGGGGAGTTAAGGGACAATAGTGTCCAGCAAGTACTTAAATTTGCAACTAATGAGAACAGTAATACAGCGAGTTAGGTCGGCTTCGGTCGACATTGATGGAAAGCGGCACAGCGAGATAGGCCACGGCCTGCTGGTGCTGGTGGGCATCGAAGACCGCGACACCGACGATGATATCGACTACCTGTGCCACAAGATTGCCCAGATGCGCATCTTCGACGATGCCGACGGCGTTATGAACCTGCCAGTAACTGTCGTCGAAGGCAGCGAAGTACTGGTCGTCAGCCAGTTCACTTTGATGGCACGCACGCGCAAGGGCAACCGCCCGAGCTATATCGACGCATCGCGGCCCGAACGCGCCGTGCCAATGTACGAGAAGTTCTGCGCCAAACTGTCCGAACTTGTAGGCCAAACTGTCAAGACCGGCGTTTTCGGCGCCGATATGCAGGTTTCGCTCGTCAACGACGGCCCCGTGACCATCATTATGGACAGCCAGCGCCGCGACGAATTCTAATCGCCGTACAATATTTCGCCCATTACTTCGTTTCTGCTGCAAAAAATTATGGAATCGAAAGTAATACTCATCACAGGAGCCAGCAGCGGCATCGGCTTCGACGCCGCGCAGACGCTGGCACGGCAGGGACATAAAATCTACGCCGCCGCGCGGCGCACCGAACTGATGGAACCGCTGAAGGCCGACGGCATCACACCGCTGAGCCTCGACGTCACCGACGAAGAGTCGATGCAACGCTGCGTGCAGGCCGTTTTGGACAAGGAAGGCCGCATCGACGTGCTGGTCAACAACGCCGGCTACGGATGGTTCGGCGCCATCGAGACGACACCGATGGAGGAAGCCCGCCGCCAGCAGGAAGTCAACGTCTTCGGCCTGGCGCGGATGTGCCAGCTGGTGCTACCCACAATGCGCAAGCAAGGCAAAGGGCGCATCATCAACACCGCCTCGATAGCCGGCAAGATAGTGCTGCTCTACGGCGGATGGTACAACGTGTCGAAATTCTCGGTCGAGGCGCTGAGCGACGCCCTGCGTATGGAAGTGAAGCCTTTCGGCATCGACGTGTCGATCATCGAGCCCGGCGGCATCAAGACCGACTGGGGCATCATCGCCGCACGCCACCTGCGCGAATCGTCGGCCGGCACGCCCTACGAGGCCAGCGCCACCACCGAAGCCGACACGCTGCACAAGGCCTATTCCGGCCCCTGGCTGTCGTCGCCCCGAGTGATAACCCGCGCCATTTCGCGTGCCGTCAACAGCCGCCGCCCCAAGACGCGCTACCGCACCGGCCGCTTTGCCCACACCGGCGTCTTCTTCCACTGGCTGCTGCCCACGCGCTGGTGGGACGCCGTGATGCACGGCTTCAGCAAAATCAAGATATGAGGCAACAACGACAGAAACAGCAAAACACAGATTCTAATCGAAGAAGAAAAGTAGGCAGCTACACCACCTGCAGATGTTAATTTTTGTAAACGAATCTGAATAAAAATTTAACATTTTAGTCTTGAATTTCGCCCATTTTTCGCCCTTCCAACCCCCTGTTTTCCAGGTACCATCTTCTTACCAAATTCTACCCAAGTTCTTATCAAGTTCTT
>JAFWYO010000189.1 GCA_017517715.1 Bacteroidales bacterium | reverse complement strand
TAGAAAAACTAAAAAAAACTTTAACACGTAAGATATGCAGAATAAAGGACTTATCAGATTTTTGGCGATTGCTTTTGTGCTTGTTTGTTTATTCCAATTGTCGTTTTCTTTCGCGACAAAGAGTGTTGAGAACAAGGCTAAGGCTAGCGCTGTGAAGTATGTAGAGAGTGAACAGGGTAAGAGTGACATCAACAGTTGCCTTAAAAGCCAAGGCAACAGTGATATGAGTGCTGCTGAGCTGAAAAACTTGACGGCGATAGTCACCGACTCACTGCGTACTGCAAAAGAAACTTACTACCTTGATTCTATGGCTAATGAGAAGGTCTGGATGGGATTTACCTACAAAAAATGCCAGGCTCGCGAAATCAACCTCGGCCTTGACCTGAAAGGTGGTATGAACGTTATGCTGGAGGTTTCGACGGTCGACGTTGTCAAAGCTCTGGCCAACTACACTAACGATGAGGTTTTCAACAAGGCTATCGATATGGCCCTGGAACAGCAGAAGAAGTCTGTCAACGAAAACTTCGTCAACCTTTTCTATGATGCCATCGTATCTATCAAGCCGGATGTCCGCCTGGCAGGCTACTTCAGCAGCCAGCTGACAGGAACGACTTTGAATGATGACAACAATACCATTCTTGCTAAGTTAAGAGAAGAGACTACTAGCGCATACGACCGCACCTACGAAATTCTGCGCAAACGTATCGACAAGTTTGGTGTGGCTCAGCCGACCATCCAGCGTCTGCAGGCTTCGGAGCGTATCTTGGTAGAATTGCCTGGCGTTAAAGATCCGCAGCGCGTCCGCAAACTTCTGAAGGGTACTGCCCAATTGGAATTCTGGGCTACTTATAGCGGCGATATGAGTGATTCGCGCTATCTAAATGAATATAATCGCGTGTCTGGCTACCTGACGGCCACCGACGAATACTTGGCCTCCAAGGGCAATGTCGATGCCGAAATGGCTGATACCAACGCTGTTGTCGAAGCCGACACTGCAGCTGTCGAAGGTGAGGATCTCGCTGTCGCCGCTGCTGAGACTGATCCGCAGAGTGAACAGTACAAGAAAGAACATCCTCTGATGTCTCTCTTCGCCCAGTGGCAGGGCTATCCGGTCTATCCTCCTATTGTGTTCCGCGCTGTCGAGGCTGATACCGCCACGGTCAACCGTATGATTGCCGAGGGCGTTAAGGCTGGCAAGGTCAACGCTCGCGAGGTGAAATATCTGTGGTCGGTGAAACCTGTCGAGGAAGGCTCGAATATCTTTGAACTCTATGCTATCAAGATTGAAGACTTCGACCGCAACACCAATTTCCCGAAGGCAAAACTTGACGGTAGTGTCATCACCGACGCTCGTCAGGACTTTAGCAACACCGAAGGTAACGAGATCTCGATGTCGATGAACTCGGAGGGCGCCCACGCCTGGAAGAACATCACTCACGACAATGTCGGAAAGTGCGTTGCAATCGTTCTCGACGACCAGGTCTATTCCGCACCTCGCGTCAATGGCGAGATTGCCGGTGGCCGTTCGTCGATTACTGGCGACTTCTCGCTGGAAGAGGCTAAGGACCTCGCCAATGTGCTGAAGTCCGGTAAGCTTCCTGCCCCTGCCCGTATCGTTCAGGAGGCTGTGGTAGGACCTTCGCTGGGACAGGAGTCGATTCACAAGGGTCTTGTCTCGTTCATCCTTGCATTTATTATTGTACTTATTTATATGGTCATCTTCTACAACCGTGCCGGTTGGGTTTCGGTTGTGGCTTTGGTGACCAACGTGTTCTTGCTGATGGGCGTTCTGGCCTCGATAGGTGCTGTGTTGACGCTGCCTGGTATCGCAGGTATTGTGCTGACAATGGCTATGGCTGTCGACGGCAACGTCATTATCTATGAGCGTATCAAAGAAGAGCTGCGTGCCGGCAAGAGCATAGCCAATGCTGTCGATGAAGGTTTCAAGAACGCTATGTCGGCTATCATCGACGGTCAGGTGACTACCTTCCTGCTGGGTCTTGTTCTGATTATGTTCGGTTCCGGTACCATTCAGGGCTTCGCCGTCACGCTGTGTATCGGTATCGTCACTTCTCTGTTCACCAGTATTTTCATCACTCGTCTGGTTATCGACTGGATGCTGAACCACAAGAAGAAAATCAACTTCTCTTTCAGCTTCAGCGAGAACTTTATGCGTAATGCCAATGTCGACTTTATGGGCAAGCGCAAAACTTTCTATATCATTGGAATTTGCGCTATCGTTCTCTGCCTGGTCGGTATCTTTGGCCGTCATCTGAGTATGGGTATCGATTTCACCGGTGGCCGTACTTACGTGGTCCGCTTCGACAAGGATGTCAATGTTGTTGACGTTCGTTCCAGCCTTGCCGCCGAATTTGACGAGGCTCCTGAAGTGAAATCCTATGGTCCGAGCAACCAGGTCAAGATTACGACCAACATCGATGCCGAGGATTATTTTGAAGCATACCGTGCAGCTCACAACCTGACCGCCAACGACACTGTCACTGCCGAGATGGTCATCAATGAGCGCCTGTTCAACGGTACCAAGCAGTATTTCAGCAAGACGGAGGACGGTAAGGACATTACTCTTCAGCAGTTTGCCGATGCCGAGGTCTATCCTTACGGTATTATCCAGTCCGAACAGGTCGAGGCCACAATGGCTACGGATATGAAACGTTCTTCTGTCTTGGCTGTGCTGGGCGGTCTGTTGGTTATCTTCGCCTATATCGGCATCCGCTTCCGCAGCTGGCGTTTCGGTGTCGGTAGTGTCGCCGCTCTGACACACGATACCATCCTTATCATTGGTATGTTCGCATTGCTGCGCGGACTGCTGCCGTTCAACCTTGATGTCGACCAGTCGTTCATCGCTGCCGTTCTTACCGTGATTGGTTACTCGATCAACGCCACTGTGGTTATCTTCGACCGCGTCCGCGAGAACAGAACTCTCTATCCCAAGCGCGACTTGATGCAGCAGATGAACGATGCCATCAACTCCACTTTGGCACGTACCATTAACACCTCGGGCACCACGTTCTTCACCCTCTTGATGATGTTCATCTTTGGCGGTGAGGTTATTCGCGGATTCATCTTCGCCTTGTTGGTTGGTGTGGTTTGCGGTATGTTCTCGTCGGTCTGCCTGGCTTGCCCCATCGTTTACGAGGTTAGCAAGAAACGCGAGGCCAAACGTCTCAACGCTACCAAATAAATATATATAATACATTTTATATAAATGGATTTCCTCGACCTCATAATCACAATCGCAATACTGGCTGTAGGCGGTCTTCTTACCGGAAACAAAAAAGGTAAGAAGGCTGCTGGACAGCAGGCTGCCGAGAACGGTCCTGTTGCCGGTCCCCGTCCTTTCCAGTCCTTGTTCGAGGACGACGAGGAGCCGTCGCTCGACCAGTTCGACGACAGCTGGAGTGAAAATATGGAGGAAGAGGCAGTAGAGGAAACCCCTAAGGCACAAGAAGATGCTTTGGGAAGACCCTATTTCTCTTATGAAAACCAGCCCTTTCAGCAGACTGAAGCTGCTGAGACTGAGGCTGAAAAACCAATTACTGTTGCCAGCGAAGATCAAGGACAGCTGTCCGGTCTGCTTGGCGAATCTTTCGACCTGCGCAAGGCGTTCATCTACCAAACCATAATGGAGCGTGTTGAATGCTGACAATACATATTCTACAGAAGAAAATGAAATAAAATAAAATAATTAACTCTCTACAAAAACAACAAGTATGTTTAGAAAGGTACTATTAACGATCGGACTGCTATTAGCTGCACAGGTGGTGGCTTTTGCACAAGGTACAATGAAAGGTACCATCACCGACGAAAAAACCGGTGAGCCTCTTATGAGTGCAAATGTCGTTGCCAAGCAGGGCGGCCAAATTATGGGTGGTGCCCGTACGGACTTTGATGGTAACTACACTATCAAGGGTCTGCAAGTTGGTAAATATGAGATCGAGGTCTCGTATATGGGCTATGCCACGGTGAAAACTGAAATCAACGTCAAGGCTACGGGTTTCACCATCTACAACGAAAAACTGGCCAAATCAGGCCAACAGTTGAAAGAGGTGGTTGTCAAGGCTCAGAAAGTCCCCGTCATCGAAATCGGTGCTCCTGAGTCGGGAACTCGTCTTTCTGCCGATGATATCGGCAAGATGCCTGCCAACTCCGTCGACGGTATCGTCGCCGCTGTGGCCGGTGTGGGATACAGTGATGGTGGAACAGGTACCGCTCGTGGTGAGGAAGGTATGGTGACTCAGGTGGGCGGTGTCCGTACTCGTACGGGTGTCAACGTTCCTAAAGAGGCCATCGCAGAAATCCAGGTCGTGCTTGGTGGTACTCCCGCCAGCATCGGTGAAGCTATCGGTGGTACTCAGATTATTACCCTCAAACCGCCTTCAACAAAATTTATGGGTATGGTCAAATACGAGACTATGCTCGACTATCGTCTGTGGAACAGCCTTGTGGTTTGGTTGACGGGTCCCGTCGCCAAAACCGCCCTCAAGGACGAACAGGGCAACAAGACCGGTGAACGCACCTTTGTCGGTTTCCGTTTCACTGGTGTCGGTTCCTATTCCAAGTTCGGTTACTACCGTGCCAAGGATGGCCGCTATCAGGTCGTCAACGACGAAAAGGTTATGGAGATAGAGAATACTCCTATCATCTATGATCCCGTCGAGCACACTGTCAACTATGCTGCCGAATTCCTGCGCCAGGAAGACTTCGTCACCATCAAGCGTCCTAATGCCAACAACTATTATGCCAGCAAGGATCGCCAGGCCGACTTCAGCAGCTACAGCATCGACCTGCAGGGTGCATTGGATTTCCGTTTCACTGAATACACCTCGTTGGTTCTTACTGGCGAATATGACTTCAGCTACGGTCCCAGCACCAGCTTGTCTTATTTCCCGCTCAACCTGCATAACGCCGCCAACGGTGTCAGCAAGCAGCAGAACCTTGTTATCACTGCCGACTTCACGCAGCGCTTCAAGGATCCCGAGCCCGTCAAGGACGAGAGCAACCCCGATGCCAAAACCGATCCCGTTGTGTCGAAGGTGATGTACAACATTACAGCTATGTACAACCGCCTGTCCACCACATATTACAACGAGCGTTTTGGTGATGACCTCTTCAAGTATGGTCATATCGGTACCTTCGAAAGAACTCAGACACCTTCTTATGAGGTTCGTTCGGACTATAACTTCCACGGAACAACCCAGACTGCCCACATCCAGAACAGCTGGATCGAGACATCCAAGTACATTGCTCCGTCCGAGTACAATCCTATTCTTTCGAACTACACCAGCCAGCTCTACAATATTCCTTCGCTGGCTCCTTATTTAACCACTTTCGATGCTATCCGCAACTTCAATGGTCTTGTCAATGGTACCTCGCTTCCCGCAGTCTACAGCCTGTTCAGCAATGTCGGTACCCAGAGCACCTCTTATTCCAAGAGCTTGAACAACTACTATTATATACAAGCCAAAGCCGCTGCTACCGTAAAAGGCCACGACCTTGAACTCGGTATCCAGTACGACCAGTACACCGCATCGTCCTACGGTCTCTCCGCTTATTCGCTGTGGACCCTGATGCGTCAGTCGGCCAATGCTCATATCTCGCAGTTGGACTTCAACAATCCTGTTGAATACTTCGTCGGTTCCGACCTCTATGTCGACTACAACCGTCTCAACGGTGGTGGACAGACCTGCTTCGACGCTTCTCTGCGCGAGGCCCTCGGTCTGGACGTCAACGGTACCGACTGGCTTGATATCGACCGCTACTCGCCCGAACAGTACAACGAATTTGGCGGCATCAATATGTTCTCCGCCAACGAGCTCTTCAACAGTGGTAACCAGCTTGTAAGCTATTTCGGTTACGATCACACTGGCGAAAAATATAACGCCAGCACCTGGAGCCTCGACGACTTCTTCGATCCTGTCAGCCGTGGCCACAAGAACTTCCAGTATCTGCCTGCTTTCTCGCCCATCTATGCCGCTGGTTACATCCAGGATAAGTTCTACTTCCAGGATCTTATCTTCAACGTTGGTGTCCGTGTCGACTACTACGATGGTAACCAGATGGTTCTTAAGGATCCTTATCTGCTTTATGAATCCTACACTGTCGCCGACCTCAACAATGGCAAGGCTGCCTTCACGACTGGCTTGGCCAACAATGAGTTCCCCGCAAGTGCCAAGGATGACTGGGTTGTCTACGTCGACGACGCTGGTTCGACCAATCCCACCATCCGTGGTTATCGTGAAGGTACCAACTGGTACAACGCCGACGGTGTCCAGGTAACCACTCCTAGCGCCATCGCTGGTGAATCAGGTAGACCTACTCCTTATCGTACCACGGGCGAAGGCGGTGGACAGCAGACCGCTACCACTGGTAACGCCAGCGGTAACCGCATCTCGGCAAACGCTTTCAAGGACTATGACCCGCAGATTGTCGTTATGCCTCGTATCGCTTTCTCTTTCCCCGTCAACGATATGTCGCAGTTCAAAGCCAACTATGACATTATTGCACGTCGTCCTTCCTCGGGATGGCAGGCCGACTATTTCCAGTACCTGTTTATGACTCAGGCCAACGGCTATATCAACAACCCCAACCTGAAACCTGAACGCATCACCAACTACGAATTGGGCTTCCAGCAGGCTCTTAACAAAGACAAGACTGCTGCTCTCAGTATCTCGGCTTACTATAAAGAGACTCGCGACCTGATCCAGGTTGTCCAGTACGCCGGTGCCGACCCGAACCCGAACTACTATTCGTACGACAACTTGGACTTCAAGACCATCAAGGGTTTCTCCCTGTCGTTCGATATGCGCCAGAGCAACAATGTCCGTATCAACGCCAACTATACTCTTCAGTATGCTGAAGGTACAGGTCTTTCCACCACTACGATGTCCGAGCTTATCAAGGAAGGTTACACAACCCTCAAGATGCTCAACCCCATTAGCGACGACCGCCGTCACGAGTTCAAGGCCAATGTCGACTACCGTCTTGGCAAGAACGAAGGTTTCCACTACACACGTACCGTCAAGGACAAAGACGGCAACGCACGCAAGAAAGATGTCTACCCGCTTCAGAACTTCGGCGTCAACTTCATCGCCGTCGCCCAGTCGGGTCGTCCTTACACCAAAGCATACAGCAACACCCAGAATACCATCGTAGGTAGCTACCGTGGCGCCCGTCTGCCTTGGGGCTTCTATTTCGACGTTGTCCTCGACAAGACTTGGCCCATCGAAATCAAGAAGGAAGGCAAGAAGGCTCGCCAGACTATGCTCCAGGCTGCCCTCACCGTCAGAAACCTCTTCGACATCCGCAACGTCACCGGCGTATTCTCCGTCACTGGCAACCCGTCGGACAACGGTTATCTGACCGACCCCGAGACCCAGTCTGTCATCAACGCATATCTGGATCCTCAGTCCTACCGCGATATGTACTCTATTATGCTCAGCAATAATTACTGGAACTGGTCGCAGCCAAGAACCATCCGTCTGTCCTTGACCTACCAATTCTAACTGTTGTAATGTGAAAAATTATAAAGAGATGAAAAATATATTTATTAAAACAGTCTTAATGGCTTTCTTGTTCTCATCTATGATGGGAACAGCCCAAGCTCGCGAGTGTACTACTTGCAAGCCCCATAGCCCGAAAAAGTCTGCTGTGCAGTCCAAGGCTGCTGTGTGCAAAAGAGCACAGAGTACTGCCGAGCTGAATATAAACAATGTTCGCGCATTGATCAACGGCTACGGTAATATGTGGTACGACGGCAGTATTACTCAGTACCATATCCCTAAAGATGGTACATCCACTCCTCTTTACTGTGCCGCTTTGTGGATTGGTGGTACCGACGTCAACGACCAGTTGCGTCTTGCCGCTCTCCGTTTTGGCTCGGAAGGCGATGACTACTGGCCGGGTCCGTTGACCATCGACGGTACTGCCGACATTTCCATCGAAGTCTGTAACTACTATGACCGCCATTATAAAATCACGCAGGCTGAAGTTCAGACATTTATGCAGATGTTCGACTATACTGTCACACCTCCGCAGCCCAATGGCAACTACGACGAAGGCGCCATCTCGCAGGTTATCAAAGAGTGGCCTGCTCACGGCAACTTCGCCAACCAGTCCTACTATTTGGCTCCTTTCTTTGATGCCGACGGCGACGGTGTTTACAACTATCAGGCTGGCGACTATCCCTACTACGATTTCGCCAACGCCCTTTGCCCCCGTACCCTCAAGGCCAACCTGAAACGCGGTGAGACCTACAGACCTTTCCCCACTATGGAAGACTCGCTGGGCATCGTCAAGGGTGGTCTTCTTTCCGACCAGGTCCTCAAGGGCGACCAGACCATCTGGTGGGTTTTCAACGATATGGGTAACACCCACACCGAGTCCGGCGGACAGCCCATCGGTCTCGAAATCCGTGCACAGGCTTTCGCGTTCTCCACGAACGACGAAATCAACAATATGACATTCTACACCTACGAGATTATCAACCGTTCCACTTACGAGTTGCGTAACACCTACTTCAGCCAGTGGGTCGACCCCGATTTGGGTTACGGTTATGACGACTATATCGGTTGCGATGTCAAGCGTGGTCTTGGCTACTGCTACAACGGTAAGGATGTCGACGGTCCCGGAACAGGTGCTTATAGCGGCATTCCTCCTGCAGTTGGTATCGACTTCTTCCAAGGTCCCTATATGGATGCCGATGGCAAGGACAACCCCAAGATCGACATCAACAAGATGCGCCTCTATTTCCCCGACAAACTGGCCAACTATTGGATCGACAGTCTCAATGTCTATGATACCATCGCACTTTCCGACGATGCCGACCTCTATTATCCTTCGGCTTGGTACTTCCAGGTCAACGACTCGATCGGCAACTGCGCCATCAATGGTGTGAACTTTGGTAACAACATTGTCGACGATGAACGTTTCGGTATGCGTCGCTTCGTGTACTACGAAAACGGTTCCAACAACATCAACGGTGAACCCACCAAGGCTACCGACTACTACAACTACCTGCAGGGTTTCTGGAAGAATGGCTCGCATATGAAATATGGCGGCAACGCTATCTCGACCGGTACTTCCGACCTCAACTGCGACTTTATGTTCCCCGACGATAGCGACCCGCTCCACTGGGGTACCAATGGTGTCATCCCCGACGAGGAATTCCATCCCAACGACTGGACCGAGGTTACCTCTGGTGACAATGTCACCCCTGGCGACCGCCGTTTTATGCAGTCCGCTGGCCCCTTCACGCTGAAATCGGGTGCTGTCAACTACATCACCGTCGGTATTCCTTTTGCTCAGGCCTCCTCGGGCAACAGATGGACCTCGGTTACGCTGCTTCGCGAAATCGACGACGTCTGCCAGGCTCTTTTCGAGAACTGCTTCAAGGTCCTCGACGGCCCCGATGCTCCTACACTTATCGTTCAGGAAATGAGCAACGAAGTGCTTCTCTATATAACCTATGAGAACCCCGCTTCCAACAACTATGGCGAGTCCTACGACGAAGAGGATGCCTCGATCCTGAAATCCTATCCCGCCGAGTCGCGCCGCTACAGATTCGAAGGCTACCAGATCTACCAGTTGGCCACCTCCACCAATTCGATTACCGACATTGGAGACGAAACCAAGGCTCGTCTGGTTTACCAGTGCGACATCGAGAACTACTATGACGACACTGCTTCCAATCCCACCCTGCCCATCGCCAAGTTGGTCAACTACACCTCCAACTCCTCGACGGGTCTGCTGACCGGCCGTGTTATGGTCGACGGCGCCAATGCAGGTATCAAGCACGTTGTCCGCGTCACTACCGACCTCTTCGCCAACGGTACCAGCACCAATCTTGTCAACAATAAAGAATACTATTATATTTGTGTTGCTTACGCTCACAACCGTTACAAAGAGTATTCGCAGACCGACCCCAGCAAGCTCGATGGCCAGAAAGAACCCTATCTTGCCGGCCGCAAGAACGAGTATGGCGGTACCATCACTCCCGTTGTCGCCAAACCTCACGACCCCTCGTCGGAGAACGGCGGTACCATTGTTCAGGCTACCTATGGTATGAGCCCCAACATCACCCGTATCGAAGGTTACGGCAATGGTGGCAATATCCTTAAGCTCACCGAAGAGTCCATCATCGAACTGATGGGTGCTCCCGGCGAACCCGGCAAGGGCCCCGGCCGTATGAGCGAAAGCACCACGGGTGGTACCTACAACTCCACTATGAACAACCCCTGCATCATCGCACATCCGCGCTATGAGCAGAACGCCGGTCCTGTCAACGTCCGCGTCATCGACCCCCTCAACATCAAACAGGGTCAGTTCTATATCAACTTCACCAATGCTACAGACTCGTCCAAGTGGACCATCTCCAAAGTCGACGGTACTCCGCTCTACTACAAACACACCGGCACCGACTCGACGGCTGTCTATAGCGACACCTCCGACTTCGTCATCAGCCGCTACAACGAGCAGCTCTTCCTCGACCTTGGCATCGCAGTGGCTATCACCAACCCCAAGGCTGTAGCTTCTCATCTTGAAGTCACCGCCACCAACGTGCTGGGCGGTATCATCAACGATGGTACTCTCCTCTCGTCGACAATGACCTTTGCCGACAACAACCACCAGTGGCTCTCTGGTATTTACGACAACGACAACTATCCTAGCTATAACTGGATCCGCAGTGGTGCCCAGTATGCCGAGAACACTGCTTCGGCCTTCATCTCGGGTTCTGGCGACTTCACCGGCAACGAGGCTTACCTCGACGAGGACTACTACAAGAGCACTCGCGACGACCAGCTGCGTCTGCAGACCTTCGCCGTCGACAAATTCCAGGTCTTTGAGAAAGTCATCGACGGAACCTGGGCGCCTTATGGCTTGACCTCGACCCGCGAATACCACCCGGGCTTCTCGTTCCGATACTATATGACTGAACAGGATGTTCTCGACTCGCTCCACGCACAGGACAACCTCTTCAATCGTAACTACTACACCAACGTTCGCAACACGATGTTCCATAAGAGAAACAAATCCCTTATGTTCAACGACTTCTCCAAGCTGCCCAGTGTCCGCATCGTTCTGACCGCCGACACCAGCAAGTGGACTCGCTGCCCGGTGCTCGAGATGTGCGACGACTATACCCAGTCTGAAGGTAATGCACGCCGCTTCCAGGTCCGTAAGCACGCTTCGATCGACAAGAATGGCGACACCGCTACCGTTAGCGGCGCCTCCACCGATCCCGGCAGCGCCAACTACATCAGCGACCGCGGTATGGGTTGGTTCCCTGGCTATGCCATCAACCTCTCCACCGGCGAGCGTCTCAACATCCTCTACGGCGAAGACTCGCGCTATGCACAGTTCAACGGCCGCGATATGATGTGGAACCCCGTCAGCACCGAAATCGTCGGTTCGTCCAACTTCGTGATGGGTGGCCGCCACTTCATCTATGTGATGAACGCCATTTCGCAGGAGTTCCCCTACTATCACGTAGCTCGCGAGGACTATCTGCCTTACGCCTACTCGGCTCCGTCGTACGACGCCGGTGTCTGGGCTCTCAAGATGCTCCGCTCGCTCGACCACTTCTTCGAGTGTCCTTATCCCAACACTGCTGCCAACGCACAGAAAATCGCCGACTACTACAAGGAGTTCAACCAAGGTCTGTTGAAGTACGAAGGTGCCAAGTACGTTGTGCCTATGCGCGACTCGTCGGCATTCCTCTTCTCGACGGTCTCTTGGGTCAATATGCCCGTCGTCACCGAGAATATCAACAATCCTAAAGATATCCCGTGCGATGTCACAATCGAAATCAATGTTAACAACCGTTACGGCAAGTTCCTTGGCAACAACGGAACCAGACCCGAAAACGCAGGCCTCACCACGGTCAACGGCAACAATCCTATGTATATGTTCGAGCTTACCCCCGACATCGTGACCCTCACCAATGTGGCCACTGCCAACAACGCTCGCCAGTCCTACAAGGATTCCATTATGCAAGCCATCAACGTTGTACCTAACCCTTATTACAGTTATTCTACCTACGAAACCGCAAGCCAGTTGGAAACCAAGGTGCGTTTCATCAATGTCCCCGGCAACACTACCATCACCATCTACACCATCGATGGTACCCTTGTCCGCACATTCCCGAACACGCCTTCCAACACGACAACCTACGACTGGGACCTCCACAACCACAATGGTATTCCCATCGCTGGTGGCCTCTACCTGATCCACTTCAGCACACCGGGCATCGGTGAGCGTGTCGTGAAATGGTTCGGCACTATGCGTCCTGTCGACGTTAGCGGCTTCCAGTTCTAATTATCATCAATCTTTAAAATTTTGACAGAAATGAAAAGAATATTAAGTATATTAACTGTAATGATCCTCACAGCGTCGCTGTCCGCGCCAACCCTGTTCGCAGGCAACGACAACCGTAGAGGTACGGCAGGTGCTACCGAACTGCTCATCAACCCGTGGGCTCGCAGTTCCAGCTGGGGTGGTATCAACACCTCCTGCTCGCGCGGCATCGATGCCTTCTTCAGCAACATCGCAGGACTTTCATTCGTCGAGAAGACTGAGTTCGCCTATACCAACACCATCCTCTACGGTGGCCGCAGCGGCCTCGTCAGCGGTGCCTCCGTCAACGCCTTCGGTCTCGCCATCCGCATTGGCGATGCCGGCGTGCTGGGAGCCTATGTGATGGCTATGAGTTGTGGCGATCTGCCCATCACTACCGAAAACAGCCCCGAACCGGGCAGCAACGGAACCTTCTCGCCGACGATGATGAACCTCAATGTGGCTTTCTCCTATTCGTTCACCAACTCCATCCACGGAGGTGCCAATATCAAGGTCATCACCGAATCGACCGACAATATCAGCGCTACCGGTGTGGCTCTCGATGCTGGTATCCAGTATCAGACCGGTGAGAACGACGAGCTCAAGTTCGGTATCTCCCTCAAGAATATCGGACCCGCCCTCAGCTTTGGCGGTACGGGTATGTCCTTCACCACCACCAATGCTGCCGGCAACCAGATGACCGTCCAGTTCCGCGAGTCGGAGATGGAGCTCCCCACCTGCCTCAACATCGGTCTTTCGTACGACTTCCTGTTCGAGCAGTGGAACCAGCGCCTCACCATCGCCGGTAACTTCACCTCCAATGCCTTCCTGCGCGACAACTTCGGTCTCGGTTTCGAGTATTCGCTCCTCGACCGTTTCCAGGCTCGTGCAGCCTATGTCTACCAGAGAGACATCTTCAATGGCGACCGCACCACGGCCAGCCTCGGTATCCACGCTGGTGCCTCTGTCATCTTTCCCTTCGGCAAGGACGGCGACAAGAGCGTCTCGCTCGACTACTCTTACCGTAACGAGACCAACCTCAAGGATTCGCACTCCATCGGAGCTACTTTCAAGTTCTAAGCCGAGAGAGACAACCACATAATGAAAAGTTAGGAAAGGTCTTCTTACGGACCTTTCCTGCTTTTTAGCATAACTTTTAGAATTAACAACAAAATAAAGAATATGTCTGAAATCAAATATTACAGCGAAGAAGGCCTGCAGAAGCTGCGCGACGAGCTGCACCATCTCATAGCCTTCGACCGTCCGGCCGCCGCCGCTGCCATCGCCGAAGCGCGCGACAAAGGCGACCTGTCCGAAAATGCCGAATACGACGCCGCCAAAGAGGCTCAAGGCCATCTCGAGGCTCGCATCTCGAAGCTGCAGGACCTCATCGCCAATGCACGCCTCCTCGACGAGTCCAAAATCGACACCTCCAAAGTGCTCCTGCTCTCCAAAATCACCATCAAGAATACCAAGAACAATATGAAGCAGGTCTACACTATCGTGCCCGAAAGCGAGGCCAACCTCAAGAAGGGCCTCATCTCCGTCTCGTCGCCCTTTGCACAGGCATTCCTCGGCAAAAAGGCTGGCGAGCAGGTCGAAGTCGTCGTCCCCGCAGGCACTATGCACTTCGAAATCCTCAGCGTCGAACGCTAGCAAGGCATTTTTTCAAACCTAAACGCAAACAATTATGGCAAGCATTTTCTCACGTATCGTAGCTGGCGAAATTCCGTGCTACAAAGTGGCCGAAACGGAACACTGCCTGGCATTCCTCGATGTCAACCCTGTCGTGCGCGGCCACGTGCTGTGCATCCCCAAGAAGGAGGTCGACTACATTTTCGACCTCGACGACGACCTCTTCGTCGAACTCCATCGGTTCAGCCGTTCTGTGGCCCGTGGCCTCAAGAAGGTCTGCCCCTGCATCAAGGTAGGCGTCGCCGTGGTCGGCATCGACGTGCCGCACGCGCACATCCATCTTATGCCGCTCAACAATCCCGGCGACCTCAATTTCAGCCACCACGTCAAGATGGAACCCGCCGAAATGCAGGCTCTGGCCGCCCAGATTGCCGCAGCCGTAGAGCTTTGATGCGCTTTTGTACAAACAGCACTATCAAGTCCGTTGCACCCCTCGCAGCGGACTTTTTTTGTCCCCAGCCGCCTGTCCGCAACATTTTTCTTGTCCTCCTCCGATGCCTTTCGGGCCGCCTTCCGTCGCCACCCGCTCCGCCCGTTCCTATATCGATCCTATATCGATCTTATATCGTTCTTATATTTTTATATAGGAACGATATAAGAACGATATAGGAACGATATAGGAACGGCCCTGCCGGGTGGGTCGCGATTTGCGACGGCGTGCCGGGTCGCCCTGATGCTTTTTTCGGGATTGTATGATGGCTTGAAAAAACACAGCCGCATTCTGTATGCGGCTGTGTTTTGTTTTTATAGGATTGTAAATGGTCGTCCCTGATATGTTTAAGGGAATGTTGTCAGTAGACGAATACGCCGTGCTGGCTGCGAACGGTGACCTGCGCGTGGTCGCATTCCTCGCAGTGGCCTATGATTTGGGCGTCGATGTTGAAGCTGCGGCTGATGTCGATGATGCCCTTGGCTGTGGCCTCGTCGGTGTAGATTTCCATACGGTGGCCCATATTGAAGACAGTGTACATCTCGCGCCAGTCGGTGCCGCTCTGCTCCTGGATGAGGCGGAACAGCGGCGGGGTGGGGAAGAGGTTGTCCTTGACCACGTGCAGCTGGTCGATGAAGTGCAGCACTTTGGTCTGCGCGCCGCCGCTGCAATGGATCATTCCGTCGATTTTGGGGCGGTATTCGTCGAGGATGCGACGTATGACGGGGGCGTAGGTGCGTGTGGGCGAAAGAACCATACGGCCGGCGTCGACGCCTTCGATTTCGGTGGCGTCGGTCAGGCGTTTGCCGCCGCAATAGACCACCTCGTCGGGCAGGCAGTTGTCGAAGCTTTCGGGGAATTTCTGTGCGTAGAATTTCGAGAACACGTCGTGGCGTGCCGAGGTGAGGCCGTTGCTGCCCATACCGCCGTTGTATTCGGTCTCGTAGGTGGCTTGGCCGTAGGAGGCGAGGCCCACGATGACGTTGCCGGGACGGATGTGGGCGTTGTCGACGATGTCGGCGCGGCGCATACGGGCCGTGACGGTGCTGTCGACGATGATGGTGCGCACAAGGTCGCCCACGTCGGCGGTTTCGCCGCCGGTGAGGGTTATGCCGATGCCGAGGTCGCGCATCTGCTGCAGGAACTCTTCGGTGCCGTTGATGACGGCGCTGATGACTTCGCCGGGGATGAGGCGTTTGTTGCGGCCTATGGTGCTGCTGAGCAGTATGTTGTCGGTGGCACCGACGCAGAGCAGGTCGTCGAGGTTCATCACGACGGCATCGATGGCGATGCCTTTCCATACGCTGAGGTCGCCCGTTTCGCGCCAGTAGAGGTATGCCAGCGACGACTTGGTGCCGGCGCCGTCGGCGTGCATAATGTTGCAGTAGGCCGGGTCGCCGCCCAGTATGTCGGGGATGATCTTGCAGAAGGCTTTGGGGAAAAGTCCTTTGTCGATGTTTTTGATGGCGTTGTGCACGTCTTCTTTTGCGGCCGAAACGCCACGCAGGTTGTATTTCAGTGTATCCATTTTTTGCCTTTTAATCGTTTGCAAAAGTACGAAAATTTTGTCGTTTGAAGAAAAAAATGTAATTTTGTATTACGTATTAATAATGTAATTGTCTGTTATGAGACTGAAAAACAAAATATTGGTCGCCTTTTTGTCTGCCTGCACATTGTTGCTTCCGCAGGTGTCGCGGGCTCAAAGCAGTGGAGATATACTTGGTTTGCGCAACGATTTGAAGGTCACGTTGCTTTCTTTGGGCAGCGGTTCGACGCGCATCACCTACGAGCGTGCTTTCAGCAAGCGCAACAGTGGCGAGGTGACGCTGGGCCTGATTGGCCTGGGTTGGGATTGGATGAACCATACGCGTTCCAAGGGCCTTCTGGGCAAGGTGGCCTACAAGTGGCGCCTCATTCCTCAGGGGACTTCGCGCAGCTGGCTGGCAGGCTTTTACGTTAAGCCGGAACTGGTTTATGCCCAGTTTGTCTACGGTCCGCAGCAGGGCAGGGGAAGCATCCGCAGCAAGGCCCGCGGCGATGCCGACCAGCCGTCGCCGACCGAGACGCGCCAGTTCGCGCTGCTGGCCGAAGGGGGCTATCAGCTGGTGCTGAACTGGTTCGTTTTCGATGTCTATAGCGGCCTGGGCCCCTCGTTTGGTACGGGCAACGATAACAATTACTACCATAGTTTTATGCTCTATCCCTCCGACGGCCGTCTGGCTTTCACCGCCGGATTCCGCGTCGGTGTGGCGTTTTGAAATGTTAAATAGTTTTTTTTGTTATGAGAATACTCCCGAAATATAAAGTTCGCAACGTGGCCAACGAGAACGTGGTGCTTGTCCAGGGTCGCAATCCTGGCGATATGACCTCGGTTATAGCCCTCAACGAGACTTCGCTCTACCTGTGGAACGAGCTGTATGGTAAAGATTTTGAACTTCAGGATGTTGTGTCGCTCCTGACGGGGCACTACGATGTCGATGAGGCTACGGCCACAAAGGATGCCGAAAGTTGGGTGGCGACGCTGCGCGAAAAATCGGTTCTCGACTGATGGAAGGTGTCTTGCTTCATCTGGGTGGCTGTACGGTGGCTGTAGAGGGGCAGTGTGCCACTTCCTTCTTGCGCTCTTATGGCGGCGCGCAGCCTTTTGTTGCCGACCGGGGCGAGGCCGCGTGGACGGTGCGCTACGGCGTAGAACTGCCTTCGGTGGCTGACGGTGAGGAGGTTAGCCGCTTTTCGTTCAGCGAGATTGATGCAACGTGCATCTTCAGCCGTTCGGCCGATGAGTATCGCTTCGAGATGCACGATTCGACCGATGCGGCCTTGCTGGTGGCTATGCGTCACCGTTTCGGCAGCGCCACGGTCGAGGCCACTTTCTGCACCAATGCTTCGGCTTTGCGATTCTCGCTCTGGTTTGCGGTCAGTATGCTTGGCGCTATGGCCAAAGTGACGTTTGTCCACAGCTCGGTGATTGTCCACAAGGGTGGCGCCGTGCTGTTTCTGGGCGAGTCGGGAACGGGCAAGAGTACGCATACTCGCCTGTGGCTCAAAAATATACCCGATGCGCACCTTCTGAACGACGACAGCCCGATTTTGACGATTGAAAAGGGCCGGCCTTGGGTTTACGGCAGCCCGTGGAGCGGCAAAACGCCCTGCTATGTGGCGCGCCGTTTCCCGCTGAAGGCGCTGGTCAGGCTGTCGCAGGCACCGCAAAATGCGATGCGTCGCCTGTCGGTCCCGGAAGCTTTCGCGGCCTTGCAACCTTCGTTGCCTCCGGCACTTATGCAGGACGAACGCTATGCGGATTTGCTGATCGATGTCGTCTCGGACGTGATTTCTGTCGCGCCGGCCTATCATCTGTCCTGCCTGCCCGATGCCGACGCGGCACTGTTGAGTTGCAAAACGATTTTCGGATAACGGATATGAGCGCGAAACGACTGATAATACCTAACGATGCCAACGATTTTATCGTTGCCGAGCTGAAGGAACGCCTTGGGCAGGGGATTACCGTCACCATCGCCTTTGGCGGCAATAGTATGCTGCCGCTGATTGACGGCGAGAGCGACCGCATCGAGTTGGCTCCGCTGACAGGCGAAATGAAGCGCGGCGATGTGTATCTTTTTGTATATCAGGGCCGCTGCGTTGTTCATCGGCTGCTGAAGATTGATGCTGAAAGGCTTGTTTTTCGCGGCGACAATTGTCGTCGCCAAGAGGTGGTGGAACGTAAGGATGTGTTGGCGCGCCTTGTGGCCATCGACCATAGCGACGGCAGCAGGGTGAGTTGCGATTCGCCGCAATGGCGCTTGCGGTCGCGTTGCGTTATGCTGCGCCGCACTTTGCTGAATCTTCCTTTCCGGCTTTTCGGCCGCCAGCAGCGTTGTTGGGAACGCTGGGCGTATCTGTTTCTGCTGCTGGTACTTATGTGGGCGCCGATAGGCGGGCTGGGCATCCAGCTGGACAATTTCGTGCTTGGCATCCGTATGGATCACCTGCTTCACGCTTCGGTATATGTTCCTTTTGTGTTCTTTATGATGGATTTGCCAGTGGGGGCGATGCGCCGGTGGGTTCCCCATTGGATTATGGGTCTGCTGTTTGCCGCCGTCACCGAAACGGGCCAACTGGCGCTTTTTTATCGCGGATTTGACCCCAACGACCTAATCGCCAACAGTCTTGGCGTCACTTTGGGATGGATTTTGGTCCTGATGTGGAAGCGTAGAAGACGCTAAATCAGTGTTTTTCTTGTGTTGTAGGTGTTTTGTCACCTTTGTATTGGATTTTTTTCGTATTTTTGCAAATTGTTTTCAATAAAATCAAAATAGTATGGCAGATACACTGGTTATCACCCCGACATATAACGAAAAAGAGAATATAGAGAAAATAATCCGTAAGGTGTTTTCGCTTGAAAAAGAGTTTGATATGCTTATCGTCGAGGACAATTCGCCCGACGGTACGGCCGACATCGTCAAACGTCTGATGCAGGAGTTTCCCAACCGCCTTTTCATCAAGGAGCGCAAGGGCAAGCTGGGGCTCGGCACGGCCTACCTCGAAGGTATGCGCTGGGGCAACGAGCACGGATATGACTATATGATTGAGATGGATGCCGACTTCAGCCACAACCCCGACGACCTGCCGCGCCTGTACGAGGCGTGCGCCAGCGGCAAGGGCGACGTGGTGGTCGGAAGCCGTTATGTCGACGGCAAAATCAGCGTTGTCAACTGGCCTATGGGCCGTCTTATGATGAGCTACTACGCCTCTAAATATGTGCGTCTCATTACCGGGATGAGGGTCTGCGACGCTACGGCCGGCTTCGTCTGCTGGAGCCGCCGTGTGCTGGAAAAGATGAAGTTCGACAAAGTGAAGTTTGTCGGCTATGCCTTCCAAATCGAGATGAAATATACGGCTACCCGCCTGGGTTTCAAAG
>JAFWYO010000188.1 GCA_017517715.1 Bacteroidales bacterium | reverse complement strand
GTCCTCGAGCGAGACGAAGAACAGCGAGCTGCCCGGGTCGCCCTGACGGCCGGCGCGGCCTCGCAGCTGGCGGTCCACACGGCGGCTCTCGTGGCGTTCGGTGCCAATGATGGCAAGACCGCCGCGTTCGCGCACGTCGCCCTTCAGCTTGATGTCGGTACCACGGCCAGCCATATTGGTCGCTATCGTCACGCGGCCCGGCTCGCCAGCCTCGGCCACGATGTCGGCCTCCTTCTTGTGCAGCTTGGCGTTGAGGACATTATGCTTGATGCCCTTCATTGTCAGCATCTTGCTGAGCAATTCCGAAGTCTCGACCGACGTGGTGCCAACCAGCACCGGACGGCCGGCGGCGCGCATACGCTCGATTTCCTCGATGACAGCCTTGAACTTCTCGCGCTTGGTCTTGTAGATCATATCGTCCATATCCACGCGCGCAATGGGACGGTTGGTCGGGATGACGACCACGTCGAGCTTGTAGATGTTCCAGAACTCGCCGGCCTCGGTTTCGGCAGTACCCGTCATACCGGCCAGCTTCTTGTACATACGGAAGTAGTTCTGCAGCGTGATGGTTGCGTAGGTCTGCGTGGCGGCCTCGACCTTGGCGTTTTCCTTGGCTTCGACAGCCTGGTGCAGACCGTCGCTCCAACGGCGGCCTTCCATAATACGGCCCGTCTGCTCGTCGACGATTTTCACCTGACGGTCTTCGGTCAGCACGTAGTCGACATCCTTCTCGAAAAGGGTGTAAGCCTTGAGCAGCTGGTCGACAGTGTGGACGCGGTCGCTCTGAATAGCGAAGTTATTGTATATTTCCTCTTTCTTTTTGTTCTTTTCCTCAGGCGTGAGCTGTTCCTTCTCAAGCTCGGCGATTTCGGCACCCACATCGGGCAGCTGGTAGAAACGGCGGTCCTCGCCCATCTCGGCCAGGTAGTCCATACCCTTGTCGGTCAGCTCGACGGTTCGCTGCTTCTCGTCAACGACAAAGTAGAGCTCGTCGTCGATGATATGCATATACTTGTTCTGCTCCTGCATATAGAAGTTCTCGGTCTTCTGCAGCAGGGCTTTGACGCCGGTTTCGCTGAGGAATTTGATCAGGGCCTTGTTCTTGGGCAGACCTCTGTAGGCGCGCAGCAGGGCCATAGCGCCGGGCTGGTCGGGTTTCTGGTCCAGATTGTTGGCCAGTTCGCGCTTGGCATCGGCCAAAATGGTGGTGACCAGCATACGCTGGGTGTTGTAAAGCTTCTCGATAACAGGCTTGAAGCGGTCGAACTCCTGGTCGTCACCTTTTGCGGTAGGACCACTGATAATGAGAGGCGTACGGGCATCGTCGATAAGCACCGAGTCGACCTCGTCGACGATAGCATAGTTGTGTCCGCGCTGCACCAGCTCGTCGGGGTTGCGGCTCATATTGTCGCGCAGATAGTCGAAGCCAAACTCGTTGTTGGTACCGTAGGTGATGTCGCAGTTGTAAGCACGTTTGCGCTCTTCGCTGTGAGGCTCGTGCTTGTCGATGCAGTCGACCGTGAGGCCGTGGAATTCGAAAAGCATACCCATCCATTCCGAGTCGCGCTTGGCCAGATAGTCATTGACGGTCACGACGCGCACGCCTTTGCCGGGCAGGGCGTTGAGGTAGACCGGCAGGGTGGCGACGAGCGTCTTACCTTCACCGGTGGCCATCTCGGCGATTTTGCCGCTGTGGAGAACCACGCCGCCGATGAGCTGCACATCGTAGTGAACCATATCCCACTTTATCATATTTCCGCCGGCCATCCACTGGTTCTTGTAATGGGCCATACCCTGATCGTCGATATAGACGCTTTCGCGCGAGGCCGACAGGTCGCGGTCGTGGTCGTTGGCAGTGACGATAACTTCGTCATTTTCAGCAAAGCGGCGTGCCGTATCTTTTACGACAGCGAAGGCTTCGGGCAGAATTTCGTTGAGGATATCCTGGGTCTTGTCGTATGATGCCTTTTCAAGATCGTCGATGCGCTTATAGATCTGCTCCTTTTCATCGACCGGCATATCATATTCGTCTTCAATGCGTTTGCGCAGCGATGCGAGTTCCTCTTCCTCTTCTTTGATCTTATCTTGTATACGTGATTTGAATTCAATGGTTTTGGCGCGCAATTGGTCGTTGGTGAGTTCCTTAATAGCAGGATAGACTTCCAGAGTAGCTTTCAAGAAAGGATTGACCTCTTTGAGATCACGTTGCGACTTGCTACCAAATAGTTTGGATAAAAAGTTAGCCATTTTATATTTCTACAATTTTATAATTTACTAATAAATAAATGTTTGTACACTAATATACAAAAACTACAAAATACAAAATTACAAATATTCATCGAAACAGCAAAAAATAATTGACTTTTCGGCAAAAAAAAACACACTTTGGCCTTTGTTTGTCATTTTGGATTGCGGGTTTTTGTAATATGAATAATTATTAGTATATTTGCATTTTGAAACAAACAAGATTAAATTAAACTAATTCACTATGAATAAAAGGTTTACCATCGCTATGGCGATGCTGTGCACCCTGCTTGTCACCATAGGTTGCGGCAGCAAAGACCCGCACAAGAGAGGCCTGGAGGCCGGCAAAGCAGCCTGCGACTGCTACAAACTGGAAGGACTGGACGCCGTGAACAACTGTCTGGACAAGATAGAAAAGGACAACCAGGAGTTGCTGACCGACACTGCCTATATCAATGCCGTTGAGGCACAGCTGCTTGAATGCATCACTGACGGAATCATCGACATCGAAAAACCGATAAAAGAAAAAGCATCACCCAAAACAGCGGTAAGTGATACTGTAAAAAACAATTAAATATTTGGACTAATGTTCGTTACACTTGGAAAATCAGGGCTTGTAGTGCCTAAAAACGGTTTTGGGGCACTGCCGATTCAAAGAATATCAAAAGAAGAAACCATTCGACTGATCCACAAGGCTTTCGATAATGGTATGTACTATTTCGACACCGCCCGCTTCTATACCGACAGCGAGGAGAAACTGGGCGACGCCCTCTACGACCGCCGCGACAAGGTGATTATCAACACCAAGACGGGCGCCACCACCGCCGAAGGCTTCTGGAAGGACCTCGAGACGTCGCTGCGCCTGCTGCGCACCGACTACATCGACCTCTACCAGTTCCACAACCCCGCCTTCTGCCCCCTGCCGGGCGACGGCACGGGCCTGTACGAGGCTATGCTCGAGGCGCAAAAACAAGGCAAGGTGCGCCACATAGGCATCACCAACCACCGCTTGGCTGTGGCCCAACAGGCCATCGACTGCGGCCTGTACGAGACGCTGCAGTTCCCCTTCTCCTACCTGGCTTCGGACAAGGAGCTGTCTCTCGTCAACCAGTGCGCCGAGAAGAACATCGGCTTCATCTGTATGAAAGCCCTTGCCGGCGGACTTATCAACCACGCCGCCACGGCCTACGCCTACCTGGCCCAGTTCCCCAATGTGGAGCCGATCTGGGGCATACAGCGCGAAAGCGAGCTGGACGAGTTCATCTCGTTCCAGAGCAATCCGCCCGTGCTCGACGACGAGATGCGCCAGCGCATCGAGAAGGACCGCCGCGAGCTGACCGGCGACTTCTGCCGCGGCTGCGGCTACTGCCAGCCCTGCACCGTGGGCATCGAGATCGAGAGCTGCAACCGTATGTACCTCTTCCTGCGCCGCGCGCCCTATTCGGTCTACCTCACCGAGGAGTTCAACAAGAAGATGCACCAGATCGAGGACTGCGTCCACTGCGACGTCTGCAAAAGCCGCTGCCCCTACGGTCTCGACATTCCCAACCTGCTGCAGCGCAACCTCGAAGACTGGAACGAGCACTGGGCAAACCGCGAGAAATATCTGAAATAGAAAGGCATTTGCAAAATAATTCAACTTTAAACTCTCAACTTTCAACTAAAAATGTCACCCGACACACTCCCCTTCTTCGCGGAACTGGCACAGAACAACAACCGCGAGTGGTTTATGGACAACAAGAGCCGCTACGATGCCATCCGCGAGGAATTCATCGAATTGACAGCACAGATAATCGACGAGCTCAGCGTCCTCGACCCCACCATAGGCCATCCCGACCCGAAGAAATGCCTCTACCGCATCTACCGCGACCTGCGCTTCACGCAGGACAAACGGCCCTACAAGACGCATATCTCCTTCTTCCTGAGCAGCTACGGCATCAAGCGCAGCGGCGAGGCGGGCTACTATATGCAGATCGGGCAGGAAGACTACGGCCTGACGGGCAACTGTTCGCTTGGCGGCGGCATTTTTTTGCCCGACAAGGACAAGCTGGCGGCCATCCGACAGGAGATATTCTACAACCTCGACGAGTTCCTGAAAATCGTCAACAATAAGGAGTACAAGAAGTATTTCGGCGACACGTTCTTCACCACGCGCATCCTGAGCCGCGCGCCCAAAGGCTACCCCAACGACTGGGAACACGCCCACTGGCTGAAATTCAACGACTACTGCACTATGCACGCCGTGCCCGACAAGTATATGGCAGGCGACGGCCTGAAGGACTACGTTATGAAGGTGTTCCGCGCCACCGTGCCGCTGAACCGATTCATCCTGCAGGCAACCAGCTGAACGACAAATTCTTCCTGCAGGCAACGAGCCGAACAACAAACCATCAAACCCTATCAGGTCGCCAGACTATAATGGCGACCATTTTTTTGTCGCACCGGGAATGCATTTCGAGCCACCCTCTCCGCCCGTTCCTATATCGTTCCTATATCGTTCTTATATCGTTCCTATATAAAAATATAAGAACGATATAAGAACGATATAGGAACGATATAGGAACGGGC
>JAFWYO010000187.1 GCA_017517715.1 Bacteroidales bacterium | reverse complement strand
GTTGTACGCTATATGTACGCTATATGTACGGTATTTGTACGCTTCAGAAGCGTACAAATACCGTACATATAGCGTACATATAGCGTACAACGGGCAGAGAAGGTACCTTTAACAGCCTAGAAATGAGCGGAAAACGGAAAGCGGAAAGCGGAGAACGGAGAACTGGCTGCCGCGTCATAGTTCTCAGTTTTCCGTTTTCCTTTCACCCCTTCGGGGTTCTTTTATTTTCTCTTTTTTTACAGGGGTTTCGCTGCGCTCCACCCCTGCCTGTGTTCTCATCACCCCTTCGGGGTTTCCGCTTTCCGCTTTCCGCTCTCCGCTTTCCGCTTCTCTACTCGTAGCATTTGATTGAGGGTTCGATCCAGTAGTGGAACTGCTGGCCGGGCGAGGCATAGCGGGTCTGCAGGGCGCGCATACGGCGATAGAGGGGTATGCCGTCGCCAACGTCGTGCCACAGGTCGGTGAAAACCAGGTCGTAAGGTCGCCCGTAGCGCAGGAAATGCGACTGTTCGGCATTTGCAAAGGCATCCTGCTGAACGACAACTATTTTGCGGCTTGCCGCGTCGGGAAATTGGGGCCAGATGTGTTTTTTGAAGAGTTCGATTACCGACTCGTCGACGTCGACGACGGTGACGGTTCCCACCTCGTCCTTAACTGCCACCATATAAGCATAATAGCCCAGTCCAAGGCCGTAGACAAGCACATTGCCGCGGGCCGCGTCGACGGCAGTCTGCATAGTGCGTATCTCGTTGGGCGTGACGGTCATCCACTCGCGCCCGCCCTTGGTGATGGCTGGGTAGCGGAACGCCGTGCGGAAGAAGCCCATCGGGGCGCGCAACTTTTGGTTTTCGAAGTACAGGTCTCCGCAGGGAAAAGCCTGATATGATTCGTATTGCATCGTGGTCAGTGCCACATCGCCCAGCGACGTTTCGGGCAGGTGGATGTTGCGATAGTAGGGGTTCGAGTCGAATTCGGCAACGTCGAGCGCATTGACCGACGGCAGCAGCAGGTCGTATACCAGCCGGCGGTCGCTGTCGGTTTCGTCGGGCCGCAACCCGAAGGCCGAGGCCAGCAGCTGCACGTAGGCCATCTCGTCGCTGATGCCCAGCGACGTCATTTCCTCCATCGCCTCGGCAGTGACCAGACAAGGCTGCTCGTTCAGCAGCAATGCCTCCAGCTGCAATAGTTTCTCGTTCAGATTGTCAGGCATAGTTGATTGTGAATGCGTTAATGCTGACGCGGTTTCCGTTCTCCGTTCTCACTTCTCACTTCTCCGTTCTCTACTCTCCTTCGATTTTGAGGAACGATTTGATGGGGGCTATGGCTTCGAGGCGGGCGTGGTCGTAGAGGTCGGGGAATTCGACGAGGAAGATGAATTCGCGCACTTTGACTTTGTATTCCTTGCCGTCGAGGTGGATGACCTCGCGGTTCAGGGCTTCGGCGATGCCGGCAGCGGTGCCACCGGTGGCCAGGATGTCGTCGAAGAAAGTCAGGTAGAACGTGTCGCCTTCGGGCTTGCCGGCGGCGATGTCCGACAGGCGGTAGTAGACGCGTTCGGGGCCGTATTCCTTCATTATCTGCACGTCGTGCAGGTCGCCCTTGGCGTAAGGCAGCTTGCCCTTCTTGCGGATGGGAATGACGTTCTGCACCAGCTTGGACTGCGTCAGCAGCGGGGCGGCGAAAAGGAATCCGCGCGCCTCGACGGTGATGACGTTAGGGCAATGGACGTTGGCGTCGATGTCGGCCACGATTTGCGCAAAGGCCTCCTTGTTTGAAAGGAACGGCAGTATGTCGATAAAGTCGACCCCCGGTTTGGGGAAGTCGGGATAATGGTTGATGATGTCCTTATAATTCATAAAATCAACACGTTTTATTTAAAATACGATTCTGTTGCCAGTATGCAAATTTACACATTTTTTTGCACCTGCAAATTTTCGCAAGATTTTTCCTTAATAATAAATACTTTTTATGTAAATTTGCAAATTATTTCACTCCCAAAGAAAGACAATGAAGAAAAGCATCATATTATTGATTTCATTAGTTTTAAGCATCGCAACCGCCGCTGCTCAGGACACCCTTAGCAAGGGGCAAGTGCCGGGCGAAGGCGCCTATGCCAGCGTGCTGACCTGCGGCCCCGGCGACGAGTTCTACGAGACGTTCGGCCACAGCGCCTTGCGCATCTGCGACACCGCCAACGGCATCGACACCGTGTTCAATTACGGTATGTTCAGTTTCGACGAGCCGCATTTCTACCTCAAATTCGCCGGCGGACAGCTCAACTATTTTGTTTCTGCCCAGCCCTTTGAACATTTCGTTCTGGAATACCACTACTTTGGCCGTTCGGTTTTCGAACAGCGGCTGCGGCTGACGCCAAGCGAACTGCAGAATCTGTACGAAGCACTGAAAACCAATGCGCTGCCCGAAAACAAATACTACCTCTACGACTTCTTCCGCGACAACTGCGCCACGCGTGTACGCGACAAGGTCGAGGAGTCGCTCGAGGGACGTACCATACTGAACAACAGCCTCCCGGCGGACGCGGCCACCTATCGCGACCTGGTCTACAAGTACACCGACAGCACCCTGCTGTGGTGGCGGCTGGGCGTGGATCTGCTGCTGGGCGCGCGCTGCGACAAGCCGATGACGGCAGCGCAATATATGTACATCCCGATGGAGATGATGATGCAGCTGGACACGCTGCTGACGGCCGACGGCACGACGCTGGCCGAGCCTACCGTGCAGCTGCTGACCGACAAGCGCGTGCCGATGAAGAAGAGCGTTTCGCCGACGATGTGCTTCTGGCTGCTCTTTGCCATCGTGCTGCTGCTCACGCTGTTGGCGCGCCGCAAGGGGTGGCGGCTCTACTGGCTGGACGGCATCCTCTATGGCGTCGTCGGCCTCGTCGGGCTGCTGCTGGCCTATATGTGGTTCGGCAGCGACCACTGGTGCACCAAAGCCAACCCCAACCTGTTGTGGGCCAACCCGCTGATGCTGATACTGCTGCTGCGACTGCGTCACCGCAACACCACAATCGTGCTTATCGTCGCCTGCTGCCTGCTGGCCGCCCTTGTCGGCTGGCTGCTGCCGCCGATACATTTCAACAGCGCCGTCCTGCCAATAATACTTATGCTTCTGGTCAGGCTTTGTTTAAGCGGAAAGCGGAAAACAGAAAACGGAAAGCGATTTTCCTGACCGCATCAGTCATTGATTTTTGAATAATGTTTAAGGTTAAAAGTTTAAGAATTAAAGAAAAACAAGATAAAATGAAAAGACAGTTTTTATTGCTATGCCTCCTGATTGCCGCCACGACGATGCAGGCTCAGGAGAAGGAATACCTCAAAGAACCAACGAAATACAAGGGTTGCCACACGATTACGACCTTCGACTCGACAAAGGTCTTTATGGAAGAGTCGGGCCTGAGCCGCGTGGAGTACCACAAACGCATCGTGATGCTTGACTACGAGGGCTGCAAGGCCAACAGCGTCGTCAAGATGGACTACGACC
>JAFWYO010000003.1 GCA_017517715.1 Bacteroidales bacterium | reverse complement strand
CAAGAATTTCGGAACATACAAGGGTGCCATCTACGAGAATGTTGTCGGAGAGATGCTGCGTAAGTCTGGATACGAACAGCTGTATTTCTTTAAACGCGACAACCCCTCATTGGAGATGGATTTCTTTGTCCGCGACTCCGATTCTCTGGTACCAGTAGAAGTAAAGGCCAGAGATGGGGCGACAGCATCGCTCAACAATCTGATAAAATGGGACTCATATCCAGATGTAAAATATGGGGTCAAGTTCGGATACAAAAATATTGGGTGGAACGGACAGTTCTACACCTTCCCCTATTTCCTTGCTTTTCTCTTGAAACGATTTCTTAAAGAAAACAAATAACAGATTATGACTGACGGATATTTGGATTTTGACGCGTATATACGCCAAGGGGAGCCGGCACAACGGGAGGCTGCATACGCTTGGAGTACAGCCATTGGACTTCAGGCGGTGGATGGTCTGAAGACATCGGACTATCTGAACGATTTGGCACGGAGGAATATCGAAGGTGAAATCACAATCGACGAGGTGGACAGGCTTTTGAAAAGCTATTATGAGAGCAAGACCGTGCGCGATGCGGACGATGATGACAAGGAAGAGGCAGACAAGGCCTCGAAAAACATCAAAAGAATACTCTCATCCGATACACTCAACTTCACAACCAACGGCCTTGTCAGCCTTCATCGTCGTATATTCGAGGACGTTTTCAAACACGCGGGCGAACTTCGCCATTATGACATCACCAAGAAGGAATGGGTGTTGGAGGGTGACACTGTGCGTTATCTGAACTGGGAAGACCTGCGTGGCGCTCTTGACTATGACATTGAACAGGAACGCAATTTCGTTTACAAAGGGAAAAGCCAAGACGAGACTGTTGCACACATAACCAGATTTGTGTCGGGGATTTGGCAGATTCACGCTTTCCCTGAAGGCAACACTCGTACCACTGCCGTTTTCACAATCCTTTATTTACGTTCGTTGGGGTTTGATGTCGAGAATGACCTTTTTGCAAGTCACTCGTGGTATTTCCGCAATGCGCTGGTACGAGCCAACTATCGTAATGTGTCCAAGGGGATAGACTATACACCTGTGTATTTGGAGCGTTTCTTCCGCAATTTGCTGTTGGGCGAGCAGTGGGACCTAAGAAACCGGTATCTACATATCCATCCGACCCAAGAATGGAGTGTACAACCCAATCTCGCACCCCCCACAAGTACCCCCACAAGTACCCCCATAAGTACATCTATAATGGACTTTAATCCAAATAGTAAACTTTATACAAGTAATATAAACATCCTTGAACTTGTTCGGATTGTCGGAAATGAGGAATTGAGTATAAAACATATGATGGAGAATAAAGGCTTGAAAGACAGAAAGAACTTTTTGGAATATCACCTTGAACCCGCGCTAAAAGAACGGTTTGTACGCCGAAAATACCCCGACCGGCCAAACCACCCCCAACAAAAATATCTGCTCACGGTAAAGGGCGTGGCTCTATATAATGAATTAACAAAAGGAGAATAATATTATGCCGTACTTCAACGAAAAGCAGTTGGAAGAATCGATTATAGCCCTGTTGCAGGAACAGGGATACGAACACGTGAAAGGCGAAGCGATTGAGCGCGACCTTGACGAGGTGGTGCTGCGCGACGACCTGCAGACATATCTGCGCAACCGCTACAGTAGCGACGGCATCACCGACACCGAGGTGGAGGCCGCCATACGCGTCATCGTGCAGAAGCAGGGTCTGTCGCTCTACGAGGAGAACAGGCACACGCTGAGCCTGCTGATGGACGGCTTTTCGCTGAAGCGCGAGGACGCTTCGAAGCAGAACCTCTACATCTACCCCATCGCCTACGACGAGAAGAACCTGCGTCACAACATCTTCAAGGTGGTAAACCAGTTCGACATCGTCGAAGGCGAGCACCGCATCCCCGACGCCATCATCTTCATCAACGGCCTGCCCGTGGTGGTCTTCGAGTTCAAGAATGCCCTGAAGCAGAACACCACCATCGAGGATGCCTACAAGCAGCTCACCATCCGCTACCGCCGCGACATCCCCTCGCTGTTCAAATACACGGCCTTCATCGTCATCTCCGACGGGGTAAACAACAAGTTCGGAACGCTCTATACGCCCTACGAGTTCTTCTACGCCTGGCGCAAAGTGAATGCCAAGGACAAGGCGGGCGACGGCATCAGCTCGCTGCGGACTATGATTGCGGGCCTGATGCGCAAAGACCGCCTCATCGACGTAATACGCAATTTCGTCTATTTCCCCGACACCTCCAAGGACGAGCAGAAGTTCATCTGCCGCTATCCGCAGTATTTCGCTGCCCGTGCCTTGTACCAGAACATACTCAACCACAGCAAACTCAACCCTGGCGGCGACGGCAAGGGAGGCACCTACTTCGGTGCCACAGGCTGCGGCAAGTCACTGACAATGCTGTTCCTGTCGCGCCTGCTGATGAAGAGCAAAGCCCTGTGCAGCCCTACCATCATCCTTATCACCGACCGCACCGACTTGGACGACCAGCTGTCGCGCCTGCTGCTGAATGCCAAGCAGTTTGTGGGCGACAACACTATTGAACAGGTAGAGAGCCGCGACGACCTGCGACAGAAACTGCAGGGGCGCACCAGCGGCGGCGTGTTCCTGACGACGATACAAAAATTCTCGAAAGACATCAACCTGCTCTCCAACCGCGCCAATATCATCTGCATCAGCGACGAGGCCCATCGCACACAGACAAGCCTCGACGAGAAAATCGAGATAACCGACAAGGGAGTCCGCCGCTCGTATGGCTTCGCCAAATACCTGCGCGATTCGCTGCCCAACGCCACCTATGTCGGCTTCACCGGCACTCCCATCGACGCCACGCTGGATGTCTTTGGCGGCATCGTGGACGAATACTCGATGATTGAAGCCGTGAACGACGGCATCACCAAGACCATTATGTATGAGGGGCGCGCCTCGCACGTGTTTGCCGACAGCGAGCTGGTCAAACAAATCGAAGCCTACTACGACAAATGTGCCGAAGAGGGCTCGACGGACTATCAGATAGAGGAAAGCAAGCGGGCGATGACGCAGATGAGCGTGCTGCTGAGCAGTCCCGACCTGATACACCGTCTGGCTGTAGACTTCGTCCAGCACTACGAGCGGAGGGTTGAAGAAGGCAGCACCGTGAAGGGCAAAGCGATGATTGTCTGCGCCACGCGCGAAATAGGCTATGCCATATACAAGGAGATAATCGCCTTGCGACCCGAATGGGCAGAGAAGAAAATATGCAGCGACGGCGAGCAGCTGACGAAAGAAGAGGCCGAAAAGATAAAGCCCATCGAGAAAATCAAGATGGTGTTCATCCGCCAGAAAGACGACGACCCCGAACTGTACAACCTGCTGTGCACCGACGAAGAACGCAAGCGGCTCGACCTGCAGTTCAAAGAAGCCAAGTCGAACTTCAAGATAGCCATCGTGGTGGATATGTGGATAACGGGCTTCGACGTGCCCTGTCTGGACACTATGTACTGCTACAAGCCGCTGCAGATGCACACGCTGATTCAAACCGTCAGCCGTGTGAACCGCAACTATCCGGGCAAAGACAAGGGCCTGATAGTGGACTACTTGGGCATAAAGAAGAAATTCAACCAGGCGATGAAGCGCTACGCCAACGGCGGACAGAACGAGACGCCCATCGAAACCATCGACAACGCCGTCAAGCTGTTCAAAGACGAGCTCGACCTGCTGCGGCGTATGTTCAACGGGTTTGACTACAGCAAGTTCTTCACCGGCACACCATTGGAACAACTGGATGCATTACAGATTGCCGCCGAGCGCATCCAGCAGACCGATGAGCTGGAGAAACGTTTTATGAAACACGTGGGCATTATGAAGTCGGCCTACAATATGTGTACGGGCGACGACCGTGTCGCCAGAGAAGAGGTGAACGACGTACATTTCTTTTCGGGCGTGCGTTCCATCATCTACAAGACCACCACGGGCGAGTCGCCGGATGCCACGCAGATGAACCGCCACGTGCTGCAACTGGTCAACGAAGCACTCGTATCGGAAGAGGTGGTCGCCATCAACACGATGCGGCTCGACAATACGGAGCAGATAGACCTGCTGGCCTCACAATATATGGACAAACTGAAACGGCTGCCCTATCAGAATACCAAGGTGAAACTGATGGAACAGCTTCTGAAAAGGGTCATCGACAGCGTGAAGAAGGTGAACAAGGTCAAGGCCGTCAGCTTCACCAACCGATTGAACGGTATCATCGACAAATACAACGACCGTTCGGACGACATCGTGCTGGCCGACGAGATAGTTACCGAGGTGGCCAACCAGCTGGCACAACTGTTCGAGGAAATCAAGAAAGACAGTGTGTTGCCTGAAGGCATTCCCAACATCGAGGTTAAGGCATTCTACGATATATTGAAATCCGTGGCCGAACAATACGGTTTCCTAAACGAATATACCGAAGAGCAATACATCGCCCTTGCCAAAGATGTCAAGAATGTTGTCGACGACAAGACACAATACATCGACTGGGACAAGAAAGCAGACATCAAGGCGCAGCTGAAAGTACAGATAATCCTCACCCTCGCCAAGCACAAATACCCACCGGCCACTCGCGACGAAGTCTTCAAGGCCATCTTCGAACAGGCAGAAAACTTCAAGAAAAACCGTTCTGCTGAAACGGAAGAACAAAAGTCAGATGCAACGAGAATCATTCCATATTCTCTCGAAGACAATAACACGCTACCGATGGCGGCTGAAAACTAAAGTATTATGAACAACGAAAAAACGACATCAAACATCAAACCTGCACATTCGTTCAGTGCAAAAGCCCTTATCATTCTGACCGCTCTGATGTGCTGTGGCCTGCAGGCTTCGGCGCAATGGCATTCTCCGTCGCGGGACATCATCACCGTGGCCTCGCCCAATGGGCGCTACTATGCGACAACCACGCCTGCACGCAGCCTCGACATCACCACGCTGGGCAAGACCGAGGTCTTCGACAGCCGCGACTCGCAGATGCTCTATTCCTTTCCTGTCTGCCTAGCTGCCGGCTCGCTGTTTGTCAGCAACGATGGCCACTCGCTGCTACACCTGATGAACAGGGATTTAAGTCCGAATGATGAAGAACCTCGGCACACCCACTGTTTCACGCTCTACCGCGACGGAAACGTAGCAAAGCAGCTGACGCTGAAAGAGCTGACGGGCTGCTACAAACGCGAGAGCAACTGCCAGTTGTTCTACAACGTAAAATACAACTGGACGCCCACCCTCGGCCATCGCGACAGCCTTATCTCCCAGCGTCCCGCTTTCGCCGACGGCGACACGGTGTTTGTCTACACCTCGCAGCACAACCTGCTGCGCATCCACCTGCTGTCAGGCCAAATCGATACGCTGCCCTACGAGTACCACAGCGTCAACTATCTGCAACAGATTGCGCCACAGCGCTGCGACAAAAAGAATTTCCGTTGCCCAAGTGATTATGTAGAAGAAGAAATCCGCCACCAATTTGCCCGTCGGATGCGAATGGTTCCGCAAGGCGACACATACTATTCAGCCTACAAATATTACCATATCAGCTCCTTGCTGCGCATCGGACGGGACGGCAAGGCGGAGATATTCTCGCTCGATAACCGCGACAGCCTGTCCGAAGCCAAAATCCGCAAGGTCATCGAAGGAATGACATACAACTGCGACTTCCCCGACGGTATTGACTATTGGTACTGCAAGCTGTCTGAAGCGATGCACAAGCGCAACAAACTTGTAGCCCATCGCGAGGGAAAACAGCAACAACAACGCGAAGACGAAGAATACCAACGTCGCCTGGTTGCCGACAGCATTGACGGTGTATACATTCCCCGCAATATAGAGGATTGCTTCACCTCGCTCGACTCCATTCTGTGGCCCAAAGACCGCAAGGGCATCATCAACGAAACGAACCGTGACGCAATGAGCAAATACCACTTCGGTCTTGGAATGTGGTTGCGCAACAACTGGGGTCTGTGGGCCGGCTCGCGGCTGCAGACCTATATGAAAGCGCGTGGCGTTTACCATCCCGACAATATGTCGGGGGCAATACTCGAATTCTACTACGACCATCTGCATTCGCAGGACAGTGCCTGGCGCGCATTCGACACGACGCTCGTACCCCCGCCCCCACCCGATACGGCAACGATGGCAGTACCACGCTACCGTATCGCCGACCGCCAGTTGCGACGCGTGCTGCGAAATGTCATCAAAGGTACTACCGGTTCGGAAGATTATGAAGAAGACGAGGATACAAAACTGAAAAGAAAATCATCTTGCAACATCTCCCTTGTCGACATAAAAGCAACCGACACAGCTTTGCTTGGTTTCCTCCGCGACTATATCGACTCTGCCGTTGTTGCCGAATTGCAATCCTCCGCTTCGATTCCCCAAGCCCTACTCAAACTCGAGCGCTTAGAGTATGACTACCAGTACCGTCCCATCTATGGCTACATTAAATTCCGCGGCCGTTACTTCCTGCTTACCGAACAGGAAATCAGTCCCGTATATTTCAAAAAAACAAACAAAAGCAAACGCGTCTGGAAACCCCGAAAATACTTCAATTATGAACCTTTTTCTCCAGAGATTGTTTATATCCGCCAAAACGGAAAGTGGATACTATTGTATGAATTATAAAAACACCTTAACATAAAGAAACACAGCTTTTATGAAGAAAAAGACCCTGCTTGCAGCCATCATCTCACTTCTCACCTTCCTTACGCCAGTCGCCAACGCCTGCACCAACCTCATCGTCGGCAAAAAAGCCTCAACAGACGGCAGCGTTATGTGCAGCTACAACTGCGACGGCTTCGGATTCTCGGGCT
>JAFWYO010000002.1 GCA_017517715.1 Bacteroidales bacterium | reverse complement strand
GGAGATTATCCAGCTCAACAACGATATGGTTCTTGTCGAAAAGAAAGAGGCCGGAACAGAAAACTCCGTTTTCAATTCGCAGCAAGTGACCCAACAGCTACATCGTATGCAGGGACAGCGGTTTATAGAGAAGGGACTCGACGGCACCGGCATCCGCATCGCCGTCTTCGACGGAGGCTTCAAGTCGGTGAACACCCATCAGGCTTTCAAGCATCTGCGCGACAACGGACAAATCATAGCCACCTGGAATTTCACTACCAAAGAGGAGAACGTCTACGACAACCATTCGCACGGCACGATGGTGCTGAGCTGCATCGCCGGACGTATGGGCGACCGCCAGCTGGGTCTGGCCACCGGCGCCACCTTCCTGCTGGCCAAGACCGAGGTGGACCCCGAGCCCTACAAGGAAGAGGTCTGGTGGGCACAGGCTGCTGAGTGGGCCGACAAGAACGGCGCCGACATCATCAACAGCTCGCTGGGCTACACCCGCGACCGTCACTACACCTGGCAAATGGACGGCCGCAGCTACGTGTCGCGTGCCGCCAACCTCGCTGCACGCAAAGGAATCCTTGTCTGCAACTCGGCAGGCAATTCTGGCGACGACAGCAACTGGAAAATCATCGGTGCACCCGCCGATGCCGACAGCATCCTGTCGGTGGGCGGCATCAACCCTTCGCTGAAAGCATACAGCCACATCAGTTTCAGCAGCTATGGCCCCACAGCCGACGGCCGTATGAAGCCCAATGTCTGCAACTTCGGCTATGCCGAATGCGCCGACAGCGGCAACGACACCGCCACCACCTTTGCCGCCGGCACCAGCTTCTCGTCGCCGCTGACGACGGGCTTCTGCGCCTGCGCAATGCAGGCCGTCCGCAAGCAAAAAAACGTTACGTCAATGCAGATGAAAGCGCTGATTGAAGAGTCGGCCGACCTCTACCCCTACTACGACTACGCCTTCGGCTACGGCGTGCCGCAGGCCAGCTACTTCCTCGACGAGGACAAACGCATCATCGAGAAAGCCGCCACTTTCGCGTTCGAAGACTATGGCGACTACATACTGATTCATCCCCAAAAGACGAGAACCGCCATCTGGCAGCAAGAAATCGACGGACTTGACGACGGCGACATCCGCGAGGATGCAGTGATGTTCAAGATGCAGGACGCCAACGGCCTCATCGAGCGCTACTACAACATTGGAATGCTGGATTTCAACGACAGCCTGGCTATTGCCATTCCAAAAGTATACATCGGAAACAAGACCCTCGTGGCCTGCGTCGATGGCTTTTCAAATCAGCACAAACTCTCGCCGGACGACCAGATTGCCTATGCCGAAAACGACTTTGAGAAAGAGCCCTACTACCTCATCCACTACAACACCGGCCGCATCCTGACAGGATACAACGAACGCGGTGCACGCCACATCGACGACAACAAGGTCAGCAACTGGGGCGTGGGTCAGAAATACCTCGACGAATTCTACATCCAATACGGCATCTCTTGGTTCTTCCCCTACACGATGCGCTACAGCGATGCCTACACTATCGGCTTCCGCTTCTTGCGTCATTTCAACAAATGGTATGGCGTCGGTATCGGACTGGAAGGGAACACACAATATTTCCGCTACGACCCCGCCACCGCCAACGGTTGGGACAACACCCTTTCGCTCACCAACTTCACCAATGTCGAGAATAAACGCTTCCTGTTCTTCAACGCCAACATCGAGCTCTTCCAGCGCATACGCATCATCAAGAAGGGCAACGACAATAAGGGCCTGCACTGGGACCTCGGCATCTACGGAGGCCCTCACGGCAACAGCTACACAGTGCGCTACAATGCAGCCGAAAACAACAACAACGCCCTGATACAGACTACTATCTACGACGAAGTCGAGCCCGCCAGCAATTGGAACTGGGGCTTCACCTCGCGCCTCGTCTGGAACAGGATAGGCATCTACGGTCGCTACCGTATGAGCCAGCCCAGCCTCGACCTGCCTCGTCTGGAACTCGGCGTACAATTATCTTTCTGAAAATAAACAAAATCAATAGACAATGAAAAAAATCCTTTTGATCGCTTTTGCGATAATTTCCAGTTTCCAACTGCACGCCCAGTCGCACTATTGGGTGATGCTGACCGACAAAGCCGGCACCACGTTCGACCCCTACAGCTACTTCGACCAGAAGGCCATCGAACGCTACCGCCTGAACAATGCCGACCTCTACGACATCACCAACTACCCGCTCAACGACAGCTATGTGCAGCAGATTGACGCCGTTGTGACGGATTTGCAATCCGGCACCGAAATTTTCGGCCAGAGCCGCTGGTTCAACGCCGTGGCTGTCACCGCTACGCCCGACCAGGTGGCCCGCATACAGCAACTCCCCTTCGTCCGCGAAGTCGTTATGCTTGAAGCAAATATGCAATTAGCGGAAAGCGTAGAACGGAGAGCGGAAAGCAACAATGTTGCGACGGATTTGCAATCCGGCACCGACTCGGCCCTCAACGCCCATCTCCACGCCCAGCTGCAGCGTATGGGCGGCAAGTACTTCCGCGCCAAGGGCATCAACGGCAAAGGCATCCGCATCGCCATCTTCGACGGCGGTTTCCCGCAGGTGAACACCCACGCCGCTTTCAAGCACGTGCGCGACGAGCACCGCATCATCAAGACCTGGAACTTCCCCAACAAGAAAGAGGATGTCTACGGTTGGAACAGCCACGGCCTGATGACTTTCGGCTGCATCGCCGGACGCGAGGGCGACGTTGACCTCGGTATGGCCACAGGTGCCGAATACCTGCTGGCACGCACCGAGATCGAAGCCGAACCCTTCAAGGAAGAGGTCTGGTGGCAGATGGCCGTCGAATGGGCCGACAAGAACGGCGCGCAAATCATCAGCTCGTCGCTCGGATACGGCAAAGACCGCTACTATACTAAGGATATGAACGGCCAGAGCTATGTGGCCAAAGCTGGCAATATGGCTGCCCGCAAGGGTATGCTTGTTTGCAACAGCGCTGGCAACGAGGGCGACGACAACAAGTGGCGCACCATCATCACCCCCAGCGATGCCGACAGCGTGCTCTGCGTGGGAGGCCTCGACCCGAGCCTTACCGACTATCAGCGCACCAGCTTCAGCAGCTTCGGCCCCAGCGCCGACGGACGCCAAAAGCCCAACGTCACCGCTTTCGCCTGGGCCCGCAGCGCCAACACCGGCAAGAGCAACGAGGAATATCACGTCGTCCCCGGCACCTCCTTCAGCTGCCCTCTCGTGGCCGGTTTCGCCGCCTGCGCCCTGCAGGCCAAGCCAGGCCTGACGGCTATGCAGCTCTTCCACGAAATCGAGAAAAGTGCCGACCTCTACCCCTACTGCGACTACAGCTACGGCTACGGTGTGCCCCAGGCCGACTACTTCACCGGCGACCGCAAACCCGCCAAGCCCACCTTCAAGTTCGTCCAGACCGACAGCTCGTTGACAATCGTCCCTCTTAAGGACTATAAAAAATGTCGCATCTTTATAAAGAACAGCAATCCCAGCGGCGAAATCATAAACTATCAGAAAATTGAGCTGGAGGACTTCACCAAAGACAAATCCCTCATCCTCAGCGGCGGCCAAATCATCACCGCACAGATGGACGGATATGTTGCAGAATATACCGTGAAGAATTCCAACAATGCATTTCTTTCTACCAATTACTTCCCCGCAGTCGTTTTCAAGACCGACGAAACCCACTTCAGCTACAGTCTGGATGAAGGTGGAGCCATCAAAGAAAGCTACTATCAGCTTGGCATAGCCCTCAACACCTCCGGCGACGAGCTGTCGACCCGCATCTGGTCGCCCGCCAAGCGCATCGGAATTCGCCAAATCAAGCATTTATCCAAAGCCTACGGCCTCGGTTTCGCCATCGAGTACGGCCACACCAGTTTCCGCTTCGACAAGACCGTTGCCAACCACCTTGACACGCTGATGGCTATGGACGACGACCTGCGCTGGCTCGACAACGGCGTCATCAAGCACAAAGTCAACCTCGGCGAACTGGGCATCGAGCTCTTCCAGCGCATCCGCCTGCGCCCTTGCGGCGTCTTCCACAACGGCTGGCACTGGGACCTCGGCGTCTACGGCAACTGGGCTTTCAACGTCTACAAGCTGAAAGGCGAACACAGCGGCGACGTCGCTTCGACGCGCAAACAGACCCTGCGCAACCTCAACGCCCTGGCCGACTACCGCTGGAACTACGGCATCACCACGCGCATCACGCGCGACTGGATTGGCCTCTACGCCCGCTACCGCCTCAACGGCATCGGCAAGGATGTCGCCGCCGACAAAGTGCTGATGCCTCGCCTCGAAGTGGGCATCAACCTTTCGATTGGAGCCCTCAGATAATCAGCGCGCCCGCACAAGATATCTGCAACACAAAAAAAGCACACAATAACTGACACAGATATTCGTTATACTTAATAGTGCCACATCTGAATAACGCGGAAACCGTTATCGTTGCGGCGGATTTGCAATCCGACGCACATTAATATAAGGATTTATAATCCGCCAAAACTGAGAATAAAAACCAACAATTGAATCAACGAAAAAAAATATAATTATGACCTTAGAAGAATTTCAGAACGAACTGCGTCAGGGCATTCCCAACCCGCTGCCCGAACCGCAACCCTATGACCCAACTGTAAACCACGCCCCCAAGCGCAAGGACATCCTCACGCCCGCCGAGAAGAAGCTGGCCATCCGCAACGCGCTGCGCTACTTCGACCCCAAGGACCACGCTATGCTGGCTCCCGAATTTGCCGAAGAGCTACGCAAATACGGCCGCATCTATATGTACCGCCTGCGTCCCACCTACAAGATGTACGCACGCCCCATCGAGGAGTATCCCGCCAAGTGCCGCCAGGCAGCAGCCATTATGCTGATGATCCAGAACAACCTCGACCCCGCCGTGGCACAGCATCCCCACGAGCTCATCACCTACGGCGGCAACGGCGCCGTCTTCCAGAACTGGGCACAGTACCGCCTCGTGATGAAATACCTCAGCGAGATGACCGACGAGCAGACCCTCGTGATGTACAGCGGCCACCCGATGGGACTCTATCCCAGCCACAAGGACGCCCCGCGCGTGGTCGTCACCAACGGTATGATGATACCCAACTACAGCAAGCCCGACGACTGGGAGCGCTACAACGCCCTCGGCGTTACGCAGTACGGCCAGATGACCGCCGGCAGCTATATGTACATCGGACCGCAGGGCATCGTCCACGGCACCACCATCACCGTCCTTAACGCAGCCCGCAAGCTTGGCTGTGAAGGAACTGCCAGTGGCCGTTCCGATAGCGCAGCGGAGAATCCAACCGCCGGCAAGCTCTTCATCACCGCCGGCCTCGGCGGTATGAGCGGCGCACAGCCCAAGGCTGGCGACATCGCCGGCGTGGTCAGCATCACCGCCGAAATCAACCCCGCAGCCACCAACAAGCGCTTCGAGCAAGGCTGGGTCGACGAGGTCCACGCCAACCTCGACGAGCTCTTCGTCGAAGTCAATAAAGCCATCGCCGCCAAGCAGGCACGCAGCTTCGCCTACCAGGGCAACGTCGTCGACCTGTGGGAATACTGCGCCGCAAAGGGCATCCACGTCGACCTCGGCAGCGACCAGACCTCGCTCCACAACCCCTGGGCCGGTGGCTACTATCCCGTCGGAATCAGCTTCGAAGACTCGAAGACGATGATGGCCGAGCAGCCCGAACTCTTCAAAGAGAAGGTACAGGAGAGCCTGCGCCGTCACGTCGCCGCCATCAACAAGCTGACCGCCAAGGGAATGTACTTCTTCGACTACGGCAACGCCTTCCTGCTCGAAAGCAGCCGCGCCGGCGCCGACATCTGGAACGCCGACCACAGCGCTTTCCGCTATCCCTCATACGTACAGGACATTATGGGCCCGATGTGCTTCGACTACGGCTTCGGCCCCTTCCGTTGGGTCTGCACCAGCGGCAAGCCCGAAGACCTCGACAAGAGCGACCACATCGCTATGGAGGTCCTGGCCGAAATCGCAGCCACCGCCCCCGCCGAAATCCAGCAGCAGATGCACGACAACATCCAGTGGATACGCGGCGCCAAGGAGAACCACCTCGTCGTCGGCAGCCAGGCCCGCATCCTCTACGCCGACTGCGAAGGCCGCACCAAGATTGCCGCCCGCTTCAACGAAGCCATCCGCAAGGGCGAAATCAGCGCACCCATCGTCCTCGGCCGCGACCACCACGACGTCAGCGGCACCGACAGCCCCTTCCGCGAAACCAGCAACATCTACGACGGCAGCAACCGCACCGCCGATATGGCCATCCAGAACGTCATCGGCGACGGCTTCCGCGGCGCCACGTGGGTATCGATCCACAACGGCGGCGGCGTAGGCTGGGGCGAAGTCATCAACGGCGGCTTCGGTATGGTCCTCGACGGCAGCGAAGCCTGCGACCGTCGCCTGCGGATGATGCTCCACTGGGACGTCAACAACGGCATCAGCCGCCGCAGCTGGGCCCGCAACGAAGGCGCTATGTTCGCCATCCGTCGCGCTATGGAGATCTGCCCCGAGCTCAAGGTCACGATGCCCAACCTCGTCGACGACAGCGTCCTCGAAGGACTCTTCTAACAACATCTAAATTTCATTTTTTGACCGCGAATTTAGCGAAAAAAACGAATATTATTCTACAAAACATCAATTTTGTTTTGCAAGCAAAACACGAATTAAAACGAATTTTTGTTTCGCCCGCGATTTTCACGAATTAAAACGAATTTTAGAGGTCATCAAAAATAACACTACGGCCGCATCGCTGCGGCCGTAGACAAACAAAAAAAACACACGAAAGACAGCAGCGGCAAAACGCCACTGCTGTCTTTTTTTGACACACCTTCCCTGCCCGTTGTACGCTATATGTACGGTATATGTACGGTATTTGTACGCTTCGAAAGCGTACAAATACCGTACATATACCGTACATATAGCGTACAACGGGCGAAGCAGGTGGTGTGAATCAATGCATTATGTATGCAAAAAAACGTATTTTGCTGCGCGACGAAAAGCAGGGTGACAGAAAGACAAAAAAAACTACCCCATCTGGCACAACAGCGTACAACCGCAGATCCGGTACAACTGACAGCCACCTTCTCCGCGGAGAGGGTGGCTGTCGATGCCTGCTGAAAACAAAAAAATCTCGATCAAAAAAGCAACAGCCAGTTTAAATTATTATATAATGAACGATTGTAGATAAAAGCATACAATATGAACGAAAAAGAATCGTTTAGCAAAAAAAATATCACGAAAAGCAATACCACCAAAAGTAAAACATAAAACACAAACCACTAGAAATCAAAGCTATAAAACAGAACCTTATCAAAAAGGCATTAGTATCCGAAAAAAAGTGTATATTTGCACCGCAAAACGACGCGAGTAGTCGTGCGATGCGAAGAAAGCATTTGTATAGGTCCGACTTTTAAAATTCGCCAAAATTTAATCCAAAGGACTATGATACTGATGCCTTTTGTCTCTGCCTATGTATTGGCATCCTGCCCTTACATATCGGAGCATAGGATAAGGTTCAAAGTTGGTTTTATTTTGGAAAGGTGTTTGGCAATACCTAAAAGTCGTAGAATCAACAACGCGAGTTCTATGCTTTTTTATTCCCCCGCAAACTGAGAACTCATAGCGGACAAACTGTATGAAGCTATGTTCTGGGCCATACTTATTGGTATTGTACTCACAGCTCTTGCTTTCGTGCTGTTTACGGCAATGAGCAAGAAAAACCCATCTGCGTTGACATATATTGTTGCAGTCGCAGCCTTTGTAGCTTTTACTGCCGAAGGCATACGGCTTGTAAGAGCCATCGACTCGCGCAATAACGCCGACAACACGGTTGCAGCCATACAGGAAGCTGCCCAGACGTACATTACCGGCGATGCCGAGAATTACCGGCTGAGCCGGGAGGACGCATCGGGGGTCAAGATAGGGCTTCGTCTGCTGTATCCCAAAGTGGCAAAATACATTGAGCCAAAAGACCTTGAGGGGCACACCATTGCCGAAAGCAGCATCATTATCCGTCAGGCCGTAAGCCGCAGCACCAGCCACCGCATCTGGACGACGGTGCTGTATATGGCCATAACGCTGGTGCTGACAACAGTGTTTATGTCTGTAGCCGCCAGCATCGGCGGTGGAGGATACAGCAATGGATATAGTACCAATTCCGGGAACTGCCTTGACGACGACCTCGGATTTTGACCGGCTAAACTCTATAAAAATCGCAACAAAACATTAATCATAAAATATTCTCAGTTATGTCTAATCATCTTATAATAGGCCTTGGAGGTACAGGAGGAAGTGTTATTCGTGAATTCCGCAAACGAATTTACGAAGAGTTCAACAGCAATTCCCCCGAAGGAGTTAACATCGAGTATATATATCTTGATTCGTCGACGGCAGACCTTGCCGAAAGTCAGTCCTGGAAAGTGATGGGTCATTCCGTGGCATTGGAAAGCACCCAGTGTGCCAGTACCCACGGTGTCAACAGCGACTTGTTGACCAACACAAGGAAATATCCCGGTGTTGAAGCGTTTATGAAGCCCAACGAGATTGCTATGTTGCAGCGCGACAGCAATATGGTAAGCCTCATCAATTCTGGCATCGGTGGCCAGCGTCGCCGACTGGGCAGAATGCTCATTGCCAACAATATGAGCAACGAAAACATCCCAGACAACTTCTACAACGTCCTGACCAATGCCGTTACACGACTGCACAATTTGAAAGGTGGCGACGAAAACATCACTTTCCACATATGTGCCGGATTGGCAGGCGGCACGGGATCAGGGTCTATTGTCGATGTTGTTAGCCAAATCCGCTCTGAATATCCATCCGTCAAAGTAGGCGAAGGTTTGAATGTTGATTGGACATACAAGATAAGGATATTTGCATATATGCCTGAACGCAATGTGGCCAACCCCGACTTTGCAAAGGGCGGATTCTATCAGGCCAACGGCTATGCAGCCCTATCGGAAATTAACGCATTGAGCGTGGGGACATACAATCCAGTTGACGTCAGCGGCAAACCCGACATCGGCACAGGCAAAGTGCGCCGCCTGCTGAAGGGTGTCCAGCCCTTTGAAGCCTGCTATGTATACAGCAACGTAAACGAAGCCGGCAAAATTTTTGACATCAAGAATGATTTGCCGACAATGGTTGCCAACTTCCTATTCCAGACAATAGTGGTACCGGAAAAGGTTGGCACACAGGGCAGACTGGCCCGACTGGTGGGCTGCGAGAACGAGGGTGTCGGCGCCGAGGAAGACCGCGCAGGACGCAAGGTGCACGGCCGTCAGTTCCTCACATTCGGCATCACAAGGGTAAACTATCCCGAGACCGAAGTATACGAATATGCCACCTATAGCTATGCCGAGCAGGCTGCGCTGCAAATCGCCTACAACCACTATGTGGAAGGCCAGGGATATAGCAAATGCACATACGACGAGATTGCAAGCGGCTTTTACGAGACACTGCAGAAAGACTCGAATTTGGGCATCTATATGTTAGACGAAGAGCACCTGAAGCTCTCAATTCCTATTATCAGCAATGAGTCGAGCGAAAAATGGAAAAGCCTTGAAAAGACATGGGAGGCTTTCGCAAATGCCTTTGCTGCCAACGTGCAGAAAAATTTTCAAGACAAAAAACTCTGGGTTCGCGAATTCAGCACACTGATGCGTAAAGCTTACGACAGTGATATTGATGAAAAGGCATCGAAATTCCGCGGTACGGGTGTCGTCAAGTTCTACTCACTGCAGAAGGAAAAAGAATTGTCAGGAATGGCAAACCACATCAGCCGTCATATAGAAACGCTTCTTTTCAAAGAATGGCAGGAAGGCAAACGCAGTATGCTTGAAGTCGAAAAATGTTTATCGCTACTGATTCAGAACACCGAGGAGCGTATGAAACAGTTCGAACAACGCAGTTCCAGCATAGTCAATGACAAACTTCCGCAGTTGCAGCAGAAAGTGAAGGAAGTACGCGACCAATACGACAACATCGGTTGGCTCAAGGATGCCATAACCGGAGCCTCGGGAAAGATATTCAACCAATTCCAGACAGCCCTTAAAGAATACTATTTCCGCTCCACCGAAGCGGAAGCACTCAGATTTGCGAAAATGTTACTTCAGGAAGTTGCATTCCGCCTTAATGCTACCAAGGAAAAGGTGAAAGAGTGCCACTTGCAAGTCGACAGTATTATAGAGAACGTATTGGATGAGATTGCATCCAAATGCAACCCATCAGAAGACCAGACCGACACCGTTCTGAAGAGATACGACCCAAACAAAGTCCGCGCCATCGTAAAACAGTATATGACGTCGAAAAACGAACAGATTTCCACAACATCAGCAGCCAAAAACATACGCGAGAAATTAGTCAGTATGCTTGGCGAAAACGCAGAGGTGTCGTTTGGACTTCTGAACAAGATGGTTGACTATGACTCCATCCGCACCACAATGTTTATCGAATGCGGAAAAATTGCGAAGACTGCTATGGAAAACACAGCAGCCAGCGACTCTGCCAACAGGATGACAAACGTCAACATCCTCGAGAAACCGAAACAGGAGCTGGTGACTCCCGAAAAGATGAAAGAATTTGTCTCGCAGGTGGTCAAGATGGCAAAACCCTGTGTGCAGTTCAACCCCACTGAGACTGCCGACGGCGTGAAGATGATGAAGATGATACAATTGTCAATTCCCGAACCGACCAGTACCACGCAAGAATTCCGCGAAAAACTCATTGAGGCTTTTGCCAACAATTCCGACGGCTACCCCGTCTCCAAAAGCGATGTCTCTGTACACTACAAAGAAAATGAGATTGTAGTGGTCACTGCCGCATCGGGATTTCCCCTGCGTTATCTGGCCAATATGACAACCTTGAAGGAAAAATATGACTCCAAAGTGTCAGGACCCGACGGCGAGTACAACCGTATGCTGCTCCACACCGAAAGTTTCGCCGACTTCGACAAGGCGTTCCCTGCCCTTTTCAACAAGAGTGTCGAGGAACTGCAACGCGAAATGCTGCCTGTGATGATGCTGGCCTACGCCTTCGGCTTGATAACCGAGCAGACCAAGAGTACCGGCGAACGTTTCGCCTGCTACAGGGGCATAAATGCCCTTGGCGTAGAGGACGACCTGCCAATACCGCAAAGCAAAGCCGACAATTTTGGCCTTACGTGGAATGCCGTATGTATGGAACCAGCCATTGCAGACCGCATCAAACAACAGGTGGATATAAAACTCAAGAACGAAACCCGCAGCAATACCCAACGTGCAGAGATAAAAGAAAAACTGGTTGCCGTATTGCAAAACGAGGTGTTGAACAGCCTGTGTGACGGGGACAAGTATCACGAGGATTACGAGCGCTACACCAACATAGTGGCTGACATTATCAAAAACAATTTACAAGAACTATAAAACCCAACGAAAAATGGCAGAAAAAAAAGGTATTTGCAAAAATGTAGTCAACTGCAGCCTGGCTGACAAAGAGGAGATCCAGATAGCAGACGATTTGAATTTTGTTTGTTCTGAGTGTCATAATCCCCTTGAGGAAGTGTCCGAAACGAAAAAAAATGGCGGACTCGACCCTAACAAGAAGAAGCTCATCATCCTCATCGCCGCAGCCGTAGTGGTCATCGGTGGAGGCGTGGGTGCCGCAATGGGCATCTCGAGCAGCAACAAGAAGAAAGAGGCCGCGATGCTTGAGGCACAGCGCATACAGGATTCCATCCGACAGGTGCGCGAAGCTGAAGAGCAGCGCATTGCCGACTCGATAGCCCTCGTCAATGCCGCCAACCAGGCAGCAATGGACGAGCAGCAGCGCATCGCCGACTCTATAGCCCAAGCCGAAGAGGCTCAGCGCATTGCCGACTCCATCGCCAATGCTAAGAAGAAATCGGTCAAAACCAGTACTGGCTCCACCAGCGGCAGCACCAACCTCGGATGGGGCAGCTACAGCGGTCCTATGCAGGGTGGCAAACCCCACGGCGTGGGCGGCACCATCAGAGTGAAGAGCAGCTACAGCATTGACCTCAAAGACGGCCGTGGCTCCAAGCTCGACGTCCGCTCCGGCGAAACCATCGAGAACACTAAGTTCGACAATGGCCGTCTGCGTGCCGGTGAGCTGCACCGTGCCGACGGCACCCGCAAGTGGTTCAACTGCTAACGCTGATGAAATTGCCGAAAATCATACAAACACTGTTCCTGAGCCTACTCTTTACAGTAGGCTCAGGGGTGGTTTGTGCGCAGCCCGACTACATCAAAATCCATAAGCAATTTGCCAACAGGCTTGTTTCGTATGCCGAAATCGGCGAAGTTGACGGAATGCCGTGGAATAAATATCTGCAAACTGAAAAAATATTTCTTAGCGAAGGAAGTATCGACGACCTCCGAAGGCTGTGCAATGACTCTTTGGCAGCAATGAACATCTACCTCGCTGACGGGAAACGATACCTTCTGCAGTTCCTGCGCGACAGCACAGACATTGTTTCTTTGTCATATCCTGCCGACTATCGGCTCATTCTCGGAACCAATATGATTGATGCCGAAGACGCATTCGAAAATAGTATACGCAAGACAACGATAGATGCAACTGGCGAATATGACATACCCGACCAACTGCTGCAACAAATAGGGCAAAGCAAAATCTATCTGCTGCAAGGCAACACCTTTCTGATTCCCGAGCTGAGCGGCAACCGCTACTATGTGAAAGACCAAGACCATTACAGCCTGCTGTACAGCAGCGACTATCCGTGCGAAACAATGGCAAACCTGCTTACTGGCACCGATATAAGTAGCGCGCTACAGATATCGGTGGTCCTCGTAAAAAACAACTTCAAAACCGACACCTTCACGGTCCCGCTCAGACAGCTTGTCGCATATTGCTTATCGGAGGGCTGCACACCGTACTATGGCATAATCAGCAACGAGAAAGAAAACGTTGTTTGCGAACTGTTTATGCACAACGAAATGCTCGGATACACCCATATCGCAAAAATCAGCTTCAACCCGTCAGTCCTGGATAGCAACGAAGGCACAATCAACGCCAGAATGAATTGTTACATTCCTTTGTCGAACGTGAAAAACATTTTCAAAGATGACGAATAATAACCATATCAAAAGACTGTTGGCCATAGCCTTAATGCTTTTGTTTACAGGAGCGATATCGGCACAGACCACATCGAAAGAAATCAACAACATCAAACGCAATCAGATGTACCTCTATTCCGAGTCGACGATGGCGACCGAAGCCGAAGCACGAGATGTGGCAAACGAATTGTTGATGAAACAGATCGAGGAATACATCGCCACAAAACGCAAATTGACCAATGCCGACAACGTCCTCATCAAGAACATCAGTTCCAAGAGCGAGTCGATGACAATGATGCGTGGAACGATGTACCGCGTTTTCGTATACGTCAAGAAATCCGACATCGAAGGTGTCAACAACACTACCGTTATCAATGCCAAAAGCGGCACAACCATATCGGTCAACGACAAACCATCAAACTCCAACAATGTTCCCACTACCACAGTTTCAACAGAAAATGCAACAATCGACATACCGGAATCGGAGATAGCCGTAGAAATGGAGCCGGATGAAGTTGTAGACACTGACATACCAGTTGTCGCCAATACCGTCCAGCCGACCATCGAAGCAGAAAAAACACCAGTAGTCGAAACAACTCCCGTACCAACCCCTAAGGAGCCCGTTACACAATCAGCCGACAAAGCAGAACCGTCACTTAGCGGATGGAAACAGGATGCCATAAATTCCCTTATGAAATGCGCCGACCTGGCATCTTTCCGTGCACGACTGAACCGCCTAAAGGCAGAATACAAAATCAAAAACTATGGCACCGTCGACCGCTGTCCGTCTGTTGCCAACTCATTTTGGGCCATATTCGACGAAAAAGGCAAACTGGTGACAATTCTCGGCATCGGGCAGACCGAACGTATCGACTACCGGACAATGACAAAGTCCTCGCTCGAGGCACACAAAGGGATGAACGCATTATGGTTTAACTTCGCAAAATAAAAACACCACTAATACACTTTCAGCAATAAAATAACAATTAAGATGAAGCGAATTATTATGTATATGTTGGCTTTAGTCCTGACACTTGGCGCAAACGCCCAGGACGCTGTCAACTTTGAAATTTCGGATGGTGTAACAAACCCCGCACTTAAAAGCAACATCGAACGAAACACGTCTATGCTCCTCTCCGCCATAAATCAGGCTGAATCGAGTGGCAAAGACATAAACTACAGCGGAATCAACATCGACAATCTTGCCTCGCAAAGCATCGGTATGATGTGGAACAATGTGCATTTCCGCATAGTCGACGACGACATCGTCGAACACTGCCTGCAAATCAAGTCGAGCACCGGAGCCGTCATCGAGTACCAGGTGCGCAACATAGCCGTAGAAATGAAACCTTTCGACGATTCATACGACGGCGACATCAACCAGGAAGTCTGCATAAACTACGACCGTCAAGGAAACATCACCGACTTCAACATTACTATGGGTGTGCAGCAGTATATGAGCATCATCCGCGAAGGTGAGCGCCTTAACGATGCCGACCGCCGCATTCAGATACTGCAGTGGGTCGAACGTTTCAAAATGGCCTACATACAGAAGAATATGAGTTTTATGGAAGACGTTTTCAGCGACGATGCACTGATCGTTACCGGCCGAGTGGTAAAACGTGTCCATAGCGACATCAAGCCTGTCTCGGTGGAATACACCTCCTACGGAAAACAGCAGTACCTGAAGCACTTGAAAGGCGTTTTTGCGCGCAACAGCTATATCAACGTCAAGTTCGACGACATCGAAATAGTGCGTCACGGTGCCAAGCCCAACTACTATGGAGTAACCCTCAAACAAGGCTGGTTCACAAAGAACTACAGCGACGAAGGCATCCTTTTCATCATTTGGGACTTCAGCGACGAACTGCACCCGCAAATCCTCGTCCGCACCTGGCAACCTATGGAAGTGGATGAGAATGACATCTTCACACTTAGCAATTTCAAACTGAAATAAACAAACACTTGTATATGCGAAAACTAGCTTTATTTTGCCTGGCACTTGTGTGCGCAATAACAATGAATGCGCAGGAACTGAAAATCATCGAATTCCGCGCTGACCTGACTATGACCGATGCCGCCAAGAATCCCGTAAAGGACGCCAACGGTGTGAACTGCGGACTCATCAAACTCGGTCTGGTCATTCCCGATGCCGAGTTTGAAGGCGACTTCTTATCGACCGAATACAACAACGGCGAATGGCTTATTTATATGATGAATGGTGCCAACTGGCTCACAATCAAAACAAAGCAATACCTCCCTCTGCGCCACGAATTTGACCCCATTCAGAGCAACGTTACCTACGTTATGGTTGTCGAAATCCCCGCCAGCGACAGCACCGACTACTTCCTGGAACAAGCCCGTATGGCCGTAGCGGCAAACGATATGGCAAAACTCATACAATGCATTGAAAAAGTGCCGAAAACCGACGTCCCCAGCGACCTGTTGGGAATATACAACAATGCCCTGGCAGCCAAGGCCGAAAACGACCTTTACCTCAGTCTCAAGCAAAAGACATACAATTTCACCACCATCCCCAACAAGGAAACATTCAACCTGTGCCGCTCCTACATCACCAAATACCCTAAATCAGAACATTACACAACGGTCTCCAACCTGCTGCGCACCGAAGGGAAAAAATTCCTGCAAGGGCAAAAAGGGAACAACCAGAATTCCAAAGCGAGAACAAGCACCACAACACCTTCAACCAAGGCCCCAACGCCCTACAAACCAGCAAGCACATCCTCGTCGCGGAAAAAAAGCTCCTACGAGTCGCTGCTGACCATCGGTGTAGGAGCCGAACCGTTCCTCACGCTACCCGACAGCTCCAAGGTCAACTACGACACCGCTAAAGTCTACGGCGGCATCGAGGCCAACGTGGTGCTTCGCATCGGACGTCCACACAACACTGTCAACGCCCTCCTCGGCGTGGGAACTTCCGTAGGTTCCTTCCTCAAACCCAACCTGCACCTCGCACCCGAAATACGACTTAACTTCGACGAATCCCTGTTTGTCGGACTAGGCGGAGAAATATCCTTGATGACCTTTGGCAAAACATCGGCCGACAACACGACAGCAAAGGCCCAATCGACAGGCAACAGCGTCAAAATCGTCGCCGGCTACTGCGAAGAACGGTTCGACCTCTATCTCACAGTACGCATTTTAGACAAAACCATAGGCGGATTCGCCGGAGGCGTCGGATTCCGTTGGTATCTGTTTTAATTAATTGACAATCAAACACCAAAATCAAAATGAAAAAAATCAGATTCTTGTTCACAATTCTCGTATGCATC
>JAFWYO010000186.1 GCA_017517715.1 Bacteroidales bacterium | reverse complement strand
GGCTCTGCATTATCCATTGCCATCCGGACTGTCAAGCGATTCAGTACGACCTGACAAGCAAAACAGTCTAACATTATAAAAATTGACAAGCAATTCAGTTTAACCAGCAAAAATCTGTCAAGCGATTTCAGGAAAACACAGATTTCCCGAACCACCCGCTCCGCCCGTTCCTATATCGTTCTTATATCGTTCCTATATCGTTCCTATATAAAAATATAAGAACGATATAAGATCGATATAAGAACGATATAGGAACGGGCGGAGCGGGTCCAGTCCGAAGCCGGGGAAGCCCCTGCCCTATTCGGACCAAAAACAGGTGTCCTGCATAAAGGCTTCCTGCAGTACATCCCTCTTGAATGACACAATGTTACGTCACGACTTCAAAATTGTCCGTTTTTTTATCGGATGGCAATAATAAAAAACACCGTTCTCCGTTTCAACAAAAAAATGAATAATGTCTGATATCATCAATATATTGCCCGACAGTGTCGCCAACCAGATTGCTGCCGGCGAGGTCGTCGACCGGCCCGCCTCGGCTGTCAAGGAACTGCTGGAAAACGCCCTCGATGCTGGAGCCACTCATATTCAGCTCATTGTCAAAGACGCCGGCCGGACTCTGATTCAAGTGATCGACGACGGATGCGGTATGTCGGACTCGGATGCTCGCATCTGTTTCGAACGGCACGCTACTTCCAAGATACGGCGCGCCGACGACCTCTTCGACATCAAGACTATGGGGTTCCGCGGCGAAGCACTGGCCTCTATCGCCGCCGTCGCTCAGGTCGAAATGAAAAGCCGACAGAGGGACAGCGAACTGGGCACGCAGATCGTCATCGAAGGCTCGGACGTCAAGGAACAGTCGCCCTACAGCTGTCCAACGGGTACCTCCATCGCCGTCAAAAACCTCTTTTTCAACATCCCGGCACGACGCAGCTTCCTGAAAAAGGACTCCATCGAAATGTCGCATATCGAAGAGGTGTTCCGCCGTGTGGCGCTGCCAAACTACAAGGTGGCGTTCTCTCTGCACCACAACGGGCGCCTGCTCTACGACCTCAAGGGCGGCAACTTCGCTCAGCGCATCGCCGGCATCTTCGGCAAAAGCTTCAGCGAACGGCTCTACCACATCCAGGAAAGCACCGAACCTGTCAAAATTTACGGCTACGTCGGAAAGTCGGAATTCGTCAGACGCACGCGCGGCGAACAGTATATTTTTGTAAACGAACGCTTTATAAAGCACCCCTCGCTCTCGGCAGCCATCGAACGGGCCTATAGCGAACTCATCCCCGAACGCACCTACCCCTCTTATTTCGTCCTGCTGAACGTCGACCCCAGTCGTCTGGATGTCAACATCCACCCAACCAAAACGGAAGTCCGCTTCCTGGACGAGAACATCATCTTCGCCATTCTCCGCGCCGCCACAAAAAAGGCCTTGGGACAATTCCAGCTGGCAACAGAAATAGAATTCAACCCCTCGACCGAGATCGACTTCTCGCCGGCCCCCAAAGACTACACCCCCAAACAGCCCAAAGTGAGCTACAACCCTAACTATAACCCCTTCAGCAGCACCCGACCAAGCCAACCGACGCAACGCAATGAGTACGAGCACTTTTTCGACAGCGCTATCGGCGCCCGCAACAACGGCAATGACGAGGTGGCGCAACGGCTGCCGCTGGACGAGGAGCCTCGTCCTAACGACGATGCTGCCACCAACGGCACTGCACCCATCGGATACCAGAACCGCTTCATTATCACTACCCTAAAATCGGGCATCGCCATCATCGACCAGCATCGCGCTCACGAACGCATACTCTACGAGCGCCTGATGGCCCGCAAGGGTTCGCAGGCTTCGGCCCAGCAGCTGCTCTTCCCCGTCAACCTGCGCTTCAACGCCGCCGACAGCGAGCTGCTCAACGAACTACTGCCCGAACTGGAACAGCTGGGGTTCATCATCTCTCCGCTTGGACAGAACACCTTCGTGGTCAGCGCCACCCCGCCCGACATCGGCGACAAGGAGCTGCAATCCCTGCTGGAACAGACCATTAACGACTACAAAAGCTCTATGCTGCAAAAATTCGGCGACCGCAATCAAAGCATCTGTCTCAGCATTGCTAAGCGGATGGCCGTCAAATCGGACACCTGCCTCCAACCCGAAGAGATGCAAAGCCTCATCGCCGACCTCTTCAGCTGCAAGGCTCCGGACATCTCGCCCAGCGGCAAACGCACTATGTTCATCTTGGGAGAAAAAGAACTGGAGGAAAAAATGAAATGACCTGCGGGATTGCGTTTTTTTAATGTGTTAATTTGTTAATGTGTTAATGTGTTAGTGGGCTTACGCGGTCGTGTTACTATTGACTATTAATTTTTAATTTTTAATTATTAATTATATAAAATGTCTCAACAGTATTCACCTCAAGGATTCAGGATGTTGCCAACTGGCGTAAAACACCTGCTTATTGTCAACGTGCTGTTTTATCTGGCGGCTATGGTTTTCCGCAGCTCTATGAATATAGACCTCGACAACTACCTGGCACTCTACTATATAGGCAGCGATATGTTCCGCCCGTGGCAGTACCTGACCTATATGTTTATGCACGGCAGTTTCGAACATATATTCTTCAATATGTTTGCATTATGGATGTTTGGCTACATACTTGAGAACCTGTGGGGCACGCGACGTTTCCTTATCTTCTACATCCTCTGCGGCATTGGTGCCGGACTGTTCCACACCGCCGTCACGGGGCTGATATCGCTGCCCGTCCTCAACGCCATCAACGCCTATGCCGCCGACCCTTCGCCAGACGCGCTGATGCAAATCTATAACGACCATTTCCACAACATCATCAATCCGCAATGGATTGCCCAGGTAACCAGCGCGTGGAGGAATGGCGCACCGGGCGATTTCGGCTACGAGACCACCAACGCGCTGATGCAGATCTACAACGAGCGCGTCATTGGCATTCCGACCGTGGGCGCTTCGGGTGCCATCTACGGCATCCTGCTGGCTTTCGGAATGATGTTCCCCGAAGAGCGCATCTACCTCTACTTCCTTGTCCCCATCAAAGCCAAATGGTTCGTCATCGGATACGCCGCCGTCGAACTGGTGACCGGCGTACTGGGCACCAACGACGGCATAGCCCATTTTGCGCACCTGGGAGGAATGCTTGTGGGACTGATTCTCATACTTCTGTGGCGCAAGAAGGAGCGCGACAAATACTGGAACCGCTAAAGCACTATGGGCGAAGACAGAAAAGGATTGCTTTACGGCTTTCTATGCTACCTCATCTGGGGTATGTTCCCGCTCTACTGGCGGCTGCTGGACGATGTGGACAGCTTTGAAATACTGGCACACCGAATGCTGTGGTCGGGTGTCTTTATGGTGACACTCTTTATCGGCATACGCCGTATGAGACTCCGAAACCACATACAGCGTCCGCGACAGTATCTTATGCTGCTGCTGACCGGCACTCTGATCAGCTTCAACTGGGGTCTGTATATCTGGGCAATAAACCACGGCTACATCCTGCAAAGCAGCTTGGGATACTATATCAACCCGCTCGTCAACGTACTGCTGGGCTATCTGTTCCTCCACGAACGGCTGAACCGCGCACAAACAGTGGCACTTATGCTGGCGCTGGCCGGAGTGGTCTATTTCACAATCGATTATGGCCACTTCCCCATCATTTCGCTTGGTTTGGCCTTCAGTTTCGGCATCTATGGACTGCTGAAAAAGAAGATGGGTCTGAACGCCACACCGGCATTGACCGTCGAGACGATCTGGATGATGCCGGCAGCCCTGGTATTCATCACGTTCCTGTGCTCCCAAGGCCAGTCGGCACTGAATCATTTCGACTGGTTCACGTGGCTGTTGCTGCTTCTTTCGGGAGCCGTAACGGCAATACCACTGCTGCTCTACGGCAAAGCGGCCGAACGCATAACGCTGACAGCACTGGGTTTTCTGCAATATATCTCACCAACAGGACAGTTCCTGATAGGAATATTCGTCTACAAAGAGTCCTTCACCACCGCCCATATCATCTGCTTCGCCTGCATCTGGCTGGGACTGACAATCTTCACCGTCGACATAATCAAAAGACTGAAAAGAACAGAAAAGTGAAAGCGGAAAACCTACTTGTCAGTATAGCTTTCCGCTTTCCGCTTTCAAAGCGCCAGCGACGAAATCAGTGTGACATAATTGATATAGTTCTCTAATCCACAGCGTTCGCAAGTATCCTGAGGGTCGTGATAGCCACCGTAGCGCTGTCCCATCGTAAGGATGAAAACAGCGGGAAGCTGCTTCGAGAAATGCCAGTGGTCGCTATTGGGACGATTGGCGCGTCGGCGGATTTCGGGAGCTATCTGCAACACCTTGTTCAACGTTTCAAGCCGGTCAACAAAAGGACGAGTCTCTAGAGCATCGGCATTGAATACCATCAAGCCTTCATCGCCGCCACAAAACATATCTATATTGATCAACAGCCTGACTTTGCTGAGGTCGAACACCGGATGTTCGGCAGCGTATTTAGAGCCCTTAAGCCCAGCCTCTTCGCCACTGAAAAAACAAAAAACGTGAGTGTAATGAGGCTTTTCGCGCACTGCCATTCTGGCAATATCGAGCACTGTGGCGACACCGCTGGCATTGTCGTGCGCACCGTAGAAAACAACACTGTCGCCCATCGTCCCCAGGTGGTCGTAGTGGGCCGTATAGACCACCATCGTATCGACTTCGCCAGGCACATAGCCATAGATGTTCTGCGTCTTGTAGTCAGGGTTGAACTGCGTGAATATGTCGCAGTTAAGTGTTTTGACTTTCTGGGGCATCAACGAGTCCAGAACTTCAATGTAGGCATATCCGTGTTCATAATCGGTATAGGCAGGAGAGCAGGTATTCAGGCTGTTAAGTCCGACAATGATGCCGCGTGAATTGAAAGGATTGCGGCGGCGCAGGTTGTCAACAGCCGCCATCACCTTCTTGGCATCGCCCAGACTGGAAAGCTGCCATATGCCAGCATCGATGTAGACAAAGACATCCTGCAACATATCATTGTTCTTTTTCAGGAACTTACGCATAGCATCGGTGTCCACCATCACTTCGGGCGAAACGGTGATGACTTTATATTCGCCCCACGTCGATTTGGACCAGGCCGGAACGCGGAAATGCTCGTACGGTTTCAGTTTGCGGTCGTTCACCTTGAGGCGCAACGGGCCTTCCATTGCGAAGGTGCTGAAAGAATAGGACTGGAAATAGTTGTCCGCCAAAGGTTTGACCTGCAAGCGACGCAGTTCTTTGCGTATGTATTCGGCAGCAATACTGTCGCCGCGGAAAGAGTAGCCTCGACCTTTGAACTGCTCGGAAGTCAGTTGGCGAAGCACCTGGCGCATATAGTTAGTGTCCTGTGCCGATACAGACAGAGCACACAGAAAAAGGACCAGAGACAAGATTATGTTTTTCATAGTCATATTGTTTTAAAATCCAGGAAAATGGAAAAACAGTGTAGGAATAATCAGTACAAAACCGATAATGACAAGTGCCAAAATGAATTTCCATACCCATTTGAGCCACGTAGCGTAGGGTATTTTGGCGATACCAAGACATCCGATAAGGACACCCGATGTGGGCGTCAGCATATTGGTGAATCCGTCACCGAACTGGAATGCCAACACCACCGCCTGGCGCGAAATGTTGGTCAGGTCGGCGAACTGTGTCATTATAGGCATTGTAAGAGCCGCCTTTGCCGATCCCGACGGCATAACGATATTGAGGGCTGTCTGGAACAGATACATAGCCCCCATTGAGGTCATCTCGCCAGCACTGGCCAACGATTTTGTAAAGCCGTAAAGAATAGTGTCTATAACCCTTCCGTCGCGCAGGATAAAGATGATGCCGCTGGCAAGACCGACGACAAGGGCTGCCGAAAGGATATCCTTGCAGCCGGCAAGAAAAAGCTTGGCGATTTCATCGGCGCGCTGACTGTCGGCAATACCGGCAAGAATTCCCATAGCAAGAAAAAGTGCAGAAATCTCCATCATATATCACTCGTAGCCCAAAACACCCACGACGAGATAAAAAATTGTAAAAATCAGCAGCACAAGTATATAGAAATGCACCGACTTGCGCAAGGCAAGAAAGCCGAAAAGAAAGTATAATCCAGCCAAAACAGGCAAAATATATAGACGTGAGCTGCTGTTGCCAATGGCAATTTCTGTCGTTGGGAAAAGAAATGCACACCAAACCAGAACAATACCAAGCAAAACATAGAGGATCCACGCAACACGCGGTGTATGATAAACAACCTGAGACTCAGCCTGCTGCTGCGAACGTTCGCGCCAATAGGCATCCAATTTGTATACGGGCGATGATTCAGGATGACGCTTTACTTTTCTTGCATATAGAAGAACGAAAGTTATACCGATGATTGTCAATATAATCCAACAGAAAAACCTATATTCGAGTCCCGAAAAGATAGGCAGTCCGGCAATACCCTGAGCGATACCGATAGTGAATGGATTGAGCATCGCACCGGCAAAACCGATATGGGCTGCCATATAGCACATACACACTCCCACAATAGAATCATAGCCCATAGAGATGGCCAAAGGAACAAAAATGACAACAAAAGCGATGGTCTCCTCGCTCATTCCAAAGACAGCTCCAAAGAGGCTGAACATAATCATTACCAGTGAAATGATAAGATTATCGACACCGATTTTTTGGAAAAAGCGGTACTTATTCAGCCGCTGCACCCGTCGCAGGAAAGCCATCACTCCGATATCGACAGAATGGCTGTTGTTGAGTATCCAAAAAGCGCCACCGACCATCAAGATGAAGACGATGATGTCGGCTTTGTCGCAAAAACCGGAGAAAAGCGACGAAAAAATCTGCCAAGTCTGCGGCTGGCGGTCAACATAGTGGAATGTGTCACCCTTCACCACTTCGCGCGACGAGACCGTTCCGTCGGCATTGGTGACAGAGACCGTTTCCCTTACGAATTCGCCGCCCGGGACAATCCAAGTGAGCAGGGCGGCGAACAGTATAAGGAAGAAAACAATTGTAAAAGTATGCGGAATGCGCTTCATAACTTGGCCAGACAGTCAGTCACATTTTTCTCGATGCGAGCTTCGACATCAGTGCAATCGTCGGCTTTGACAAATTTTTCGCCGGTGATATGTTCGTAAAGTTCGATATAACGATCAGTGATAGAGTTCACTATCTCGTCTGTCATCTCGGGAACTTTCTGTCCTTCCTTGCCTTGGAAGCCATTCTCCATAAGCCATTCACGGACAAACTCTTTGCTGAGCTGGCGCTGGTGTTCGCCTTTGGCCTGACGCTCCTCATAACCCTCGGCATAAAAATAGCGCGAGGAGTCGGGTGTATGGATTTCATCGATAAGGTATATCTTTCCGTCCCTCTTTCCAAACTCATACTTTGTATCAACAAGAATAAGACCCTTTTGAGCGGCCATTTCAGTACCGCGTTGGAAGAGCTGGAGCGAATATTTCTCGAGCTGGTCATAGTCCTCTTTCGAAACAAGGCCCGTACGGATGATTTCCTCGCGGGAAATGTTCTCGTCGTGTCCCTCGTCGGCTTTGGTGGTAGGAGTAACGATTGGCGTAGGAAACTTCTGGTTTTCAACCATTCCTTCGGGCAGCGTGATACCACAAAGCACGCGATTGCCAGCCTTGTACTCGCGCCAAGCAGAACCGGCCAGATAACCGCGGACAATCATCTCGACGCGGAAACCCTCGCATTTGAGACCGACGGTCACCATCGGGTCAGGAGTTGCAAGTTTCCAGTTGGGAACAATATCGGAAGTGGCATCGAGAAATTTCGACGCTATCTGATTGAGCACTTGGCCTTTGAAGGGAATACCCTTGGGAAGAACAACGTCGAAAGCAGAGATACGGTCGCTGACAACCATAGCCATATATTTGTCGTCGATGTTATAGACATCGCGCACTTTACCTACATAAAGGCTCTTTTGTTTAGGAAAGTGGAAATTTGTTTTTACTATTGCTTGCATATTAAGAATTGATTTTTAACAATGTATAAGTATATATTTTTTATTTAGTCTTCATCGAGTCTGTTGGCGAAAAAAGTGAAATTGACTTTGCCGTAGGCCCTATGCTGCCAGAAATGCGGATGGTCTTCAAAAGAGTGCTCCTTAGGATGTTCCAGAATAAAGATACCATCATCGTTCAGCACATTGCTTTGAAAAACGATATCCGGCAGAGAAGGCAGATCCTGCAAAGCGTATGGCGGATCGGCAAAGATAATGTCAAATTTCTTGTAGGCGCGCTTCAAGAGGTCGAAAACGTCAGCCCTTACAACGTGTATATTGCTTATATTTAGCTGTTTGGAAGCCGATTTGATATATTCTGTACACGCATTATTAATGTCGATCGATGTGACATCCTTTACGCCTCTGGATATGAATTCGATACTGACAGCACCGGTACCGGCAAAGAGATCCATCACCGAACACTCTTCATAATCGACATAATTGTTCAGAATATTGAACAAACTCTCGCGAGCCATATCCGTTGTCGGACGAACAGGCAGATTGGCAGGTGGATTCAGTCTGCGACCTTTAAGCGTTCCGGCGATAATACGCATAGCTACAATTACTTTTTTCTACGATAAGACAAGAGCGCAGCGATAGGTGTGGATATGCTGCATCTGTGGCACCGTCAGCGTCAGCGGGCGTCCTGTATAAAGAGCAATATCAGCGAAATAGCCTTTCAGGAAAGCAAACTTTTCGCGGTCGACATCGCCGCACACACCAACAAGAAGACGACCATCTTCCAGATGGAACTGGTGCGAAATATTTAGAGCATAGAACATAGTCTCGTCAATATTGGCACAAGAATATGAATTGGAGAGGAGCAGCTTTTTGTTTTCAAACAATGCAAAATCCGTCACACCATCGCGAATGTTGATGAGCATCATTGTCCGCTGGTCGCTGCTGTCAAGCACAACAGGATTGACCATTTTGCTGTGTTGGCATCTGATTTTGATACCAGGGATGGCGACCTTGAAAGCCGACAGGATATTGTTGTCGGCCGAGAAAACAAGATGCGCCTTGATAAGGTCGTTATAGTCCTCAAAGACCGAGTAGCCCATAGGCACCTTGCACATCACATCGAGATATTGTCGCAAGTTGTCGGCATCAAACAGATGTTGAGGAATCCAAACAAATTGGTCGCTGAAAACAATGAGTTCCGCTTCCTTCAGGCCGAAAGTCTGCATACGCGTTTCAGCCAAAAAGCCTCTAATGTCCGTCAGCAGCGCGCCAATAGGAGCATTCAGGTTGCACTCCACTTCGCCCAAGGCCAGCAGCTCGTCGTACACATCCGTAAGCGAAAAAGAAAATCCATTTGACATAAGGCAAATGGATAATCTTTTTTCGTACGAAGCAACGTCTTTGTCTGAAGCTATAAAATAGTTGATTTTGTATGACATTGCTAATTAAACATAATGATTATTCGAAGTTACCTTCAGTCACAGGGGCAGTAATATCGCCGACTTTCCAGCCCAAGAACTTGCCTTTGTCCTTCAGGTCAGCTTTCTTGTTGATAAGCCACTGGGCATCGCTGCCGGTGAAGAGCTCGACAAATTTATGGAAGCCGCCTTGGTTTTCGGCATTGATATAGTCGGCATACAAATCGTCGAGGGTCACATAGGCTTCGAAAGTGGGCAGTTTGTCGCCGCCGCCCGAAAGCGAAGCAGCAACCGAGTCGGCCTTGAGGGTGAACTTGGTCTGTTTGTGAGTATAAGGTACATATATCACATCGGCCAGCTGCTCGTCGGTCAGAGTGAGTTTGCCGTCCTCGCGGAGTTTTTCCAAAGGCACAACAAAAGCCTCTTTCTGGACGATCCAGCCTTTGCGGATAGCTTCCAGTTCCGGCATATCATACACAGAGTCGGGAGCGTTTTCAGCTTTTTCTTTCTTCATCACACGCTGTTCCTGCTTGTGGAGATTGAAAAGCAGAGTGTCGTAGTTGCCGCAGTAGGAGCCAAAAGCTTGTTTGTGAGCCTCTTCGAGGGTGCGGATGACTTTAAGTTTCTCGCCACAGGCATTGCGGCGCGTAACGAATTCTGACTCACGCTGTTGCGGGCGGTCAATACACAGGAAAATCATAACAACGAGGAACACGATCAAGAGACCGAGTGCACTCTTAAGGATAATAGATCCAGTTTTGCTCATTTTATTTATAATTTATAGTTTTTTTATTCAAATTGAGTTTGCAAATATACGAATATTTATTAAAAATCGTCGTTCTACTGTCGAAAAAAAAAACAAATAATTCCCAACTTTATAATTGACAAAATATTACGACTGACAAAAAAGAGGCGTTCTTGGTGTCTTTAATCCGTTGTTGCCAGATTTTTGTCGCGCGAAACTATTAACTTTCGGTTTTTGTCAACTTGCTTTGCTCTAAATGGTGCAACGTTACACGACAATCGAAATTGTCGTTGATGTAGCGCGCAATCTGTTCGGCACAATATACCGAACGGTGCCGGCCACCGGTACACCCGAAATTAACCATCAGACGCGTATAGCCGCGCTCCATATAACTCTCTATGGACTGTTTCAAGATATTGCGGACCGATTGCAGAAAGTGTTCGGTTTCTTCGTGTTCCAAGAAGAAATCCACCACCTCCTTGTCGCGTCCGTTAAGCATACGGTATTCGTCGTACAGTCCGGGATTAGGCAGAGCACGGCAGTCGAACACGAAACCTCCGCCATTGCCGCTTTTGTCGAACGGGATACCCGAACGGTAGGAGAAACTGAATATGCTCACCAGCAGTTTGTCGTTGGCGTCCGAATAGCCCGGCAGTTGAGTTATAGACTCCAAAACGGAATGCAAATGAGGCACTTCGACCGGCAACAAGTCGTTCTCCAGAAATGTTTTCAAGTTCCGTACGGCATAGGGAATGCTCTTGACAAAATGCTCTTTTTTCTCGATGACACCACGATAGCCGTAGGCGCCCATAGCCTGCATCATTCGTACAATGACATAGCCATAGAACTTTTCGCGGAACAGGCGTTTCTCTGCTTCCGCGTCAGCACCTTCGCCGAAACGCTGATTGATATAATAATCAAGCAATTGCTGGCGGATACCATCAGGAACGTCCGATTTTGAACTATAGAGAAGTGACGCCAGATCGTATTGCGGCGCACCACGGCGAGCGCCCTGAAAATCTATAAGATACAGCTTTTCATCGGCAATCATTATGTTTCTCGACTGGAAGTCCCTGTGCATAAACGAATCGGTATCGCCGTCCAGGAGGTAATCGGTCAGAGTGGAGAAATCGTTCTCCAGTTCTTGCTCGTCAAAGGGGATATGGAACAATCGTAAGAAATAGTATTTGAAATAGTTGAGATCCCATTGGATTGCCTGACGGTCAAATCTTTCGCGAGGATAGGCACAACTGAAATCCACATTACCGCAATTGCGCTGCATAAGGAGCATCAGATCGATCGCCTGCCGATACAATGTCAGCATAGGCTGGCTTATGTCCACTCCGCTTGTCTTGCGCGAGCTGAGGTAGCCATAGAGTGTCACGTTCCCCAGGTCTTCCTGCAGATAGGTTGTCCTGTCGTCGCTGATGGCATAGACTTCAGGGACATTAATCCCACAATCGTGCATCTGTTTGGCAAAACTGAAAAAGGCCTCGTTTTCACGCACATTGGCATTGTAGGCTGCAATGCATCGTTTTGTGTCGCCTTCCAGTCTGAAGTACAGTCGGTTCGAACCGTTGGCAGTGAGCTGAATCTTGTTTTTGCAACTTTCACCAGCCCATTTTTCAAATAAATCTGTCATATTATTATGTTATAGTTTAGTAGAAAGAGCAGTATGCACCTTATTCATTCCATTTCTTGAGTGCCCGAACCATACGTATCAAAGCCACTACCAGACCAAATGCCGCAAACAGCAAAGTGCACAGCGGGAAATTGCCTGCCCGTCGGCGGTCGATGGCCACTCCGGCCCAGACCGAGGCACCAATAATGACAGCCATTTCTATGCCCAGTGTGGAATAGCGTATCCAGTCGTTCATACCTTGACTCACTCGGCGGCCTCTTCTGTCTCTTTCCTGACTTCGTCCAGCATACGGCACGAGCCAGAGAAGGTGGCACCCGGCTCAATGCTGAGGCGATTGATGAGTATGTCGCCCTTAACATTAGCGGTGCTGTTCAGCGACAGGAGCTCTTTGACGGAGATGTTGCCATCCACACGACCAATGATGTTTGCATTCTGGCAAACCACATTGCCTTTAATATAGCCCGATTCGCCAACTACAAGTTTGCCATTCAATGTGATATTGCCTTCCAATGTACCATCCAGGCGGAAATCGCCCACTGCGCTAATGGCACCCTTAATCGTTGTACCCTGGGCGATAGTGTTGATTGTTGTTTCCATTTCTGCAAATTTAGCCATTTATTTATATTTAAAAATGATTATTTATATTTAAAACGAATATTTCTTTTTCTCCATTCACTTTTCACTATAATAATACTCATAGAATTTCCTGTACGCTTCGATATTTTTCTGGTTATAGAACGTGTTGTAGTTTTGGGTCGAGATGCTGAAGACGACATAATCCTTCGGGTCGTACTTTGACATCGGGCCTCCGTCCAAAAGCAGGTGGGTGCGGTAGTCCTCTGCCTCCTTGGCATCTTTGAAGCGGTGGATCGTCAGCATCTGGACAGTATCGGTGAACAGAAGCGGACTGGCTCTGTAGCCACTGTTTGAATAGTTCTGCATATTGAAGTCGGCAATGGCATATTGCAGCTGCGTGGCCACAATCTTGCGGTCGTCAATCAGCACTGCCACATAGTGCTGCATATTCTCTTTGTATCTGTACATCAAGCTCTCCGTCGGAAGCTCCTCTTTCTGGCCTTGCGACGCCGTTTCTGTATTTGTCGACGACGAAGCCACATCGCGCACATTTTCGTTGTAACGCTTCTTGCCCTTTGCCTCATCGTCCGACGAGATATTCTCGTCGTTCGAACCATAATAGCCGGTGCGGAGATATGCCAGCTGCTCTTTGGCAAGGACGACCAGCCGCGTGGTGTCGTCATAGTCGGCAATGATCGACTCGAATGTGGCCGTGGCGGTGTTCGTGTCGCCATACTGCGCCGATGCCAGTCCTTTCCAATATTTGAACTTGCCCATCAGGGGCTGTTCGTTGTAGAGATTCAGGGCCTGGTCCACGTGAGCCACAACGTCGTGGTAACGCTTGCGACGATAGAGGCTATACACCGTAGCATATTCGTTTTGAGCCACTTCGCTGCGCTTAATGATTTCAAGGTAATACTGGTCGTCCCGAATCATATTGGCATAATCACAATCGGGGAATCCCATCAGTACCATATCTTTATAGTAGTTGGCCTGCGGAGTGTTGCCCTGCTTGCTGTAGATGCGCCACATCTGGTAGAAAGCCTGAACGATTTCGTCGGCATCGGGATAGTCCTTGGCCAGACGGTGATAGCATTCCAAAGCCCGCTCGGTGTTCTCGATGCCGTCATAGTAGATGTATCCCGCATTCAGCAGACATTTGGCAATTTGCAAATGCATTGTGTCGCGCTGCCCTTGCGTTTTCGGAAGGTCTTTCAAATAATATGCCGCATAGTGCGGGTCGTCTGGGTTCTCGCGAGGCGAGACAGTCGTCGTACTGTCAGCCAAAGTGCTGTCGCTCTGCTCGTTCCAGTCGTCGCCCGAAGGTTCCATACCCGGTATCATCGAACCCATAGCGAAAGTGGAGCGGTTCGAAAGGAACCAGTAGTCGTCGAGGGTTCTCACGCCCCAACGCTGCCGGAACGTCTGTTTGCCCTTGCTGACCGTGTTGTGGTTGTAGAAATACCAGTCGCCCTGCAAGGTGTTCTGTTGCGCCGTGGCTTCCTGGTTCAGTTCTGCTATCAGCTGCCTTTCAGCCTCTTCCTTTTCTTTATGTCGCAAGTCGGCAATCTTTTTGTCGATTAGCTTAGAGCGTTCGCCCGGGTCCATATCGGCCCAAAGCAACAGACTGTCGTTGCGATAGATAAGTCTGGTATTTTCAACCAAGGCTGTAAGTGTGTTGTAGCGGGATCTGATTTCGTCAAAGTGCGGATAGCCAGCCTTGATGATATGCATAGCCGTGTCGTAGTAGATCTGGGCTTCGTCGTAGTTTTCGTACAGCTCGTAGAGCACATCGGCCAGACGGAGCGCCGACTTGGCCTTCTGTGCCGGGTTGCCGCTGGCGGCTGCCACCGACTGTTTGAAGTTGTCGCAGGCCTTCTTGGCATCTTTCATACCGAGATACATTTCGCCTTTGGCATAGTATATCTGGTCTTTAAACTCTTCATTCTTCTTGTCTTTCAGCATTTTGTCCAGACTTTTCTCGACTTCTGCCAGATTGGTCCGTTCCTCGTTGGCACACGAAGCGATGTTGATGCGGGCGTTGAACTCCATCACATAGTCTGGCCTGCATTTCAGCACCTTCTCGTAGTATTTGGTCGCCGTGGGACGCTTGTCGAGCTTCTGATAGATCTGAGCCATAATGAAATAGAGGCGAGCCTTCGTGCGGCGGTCCTTTGTCTCATCCAGAGCCAGGCGGATGTACTGCACCGACTTTTTGTACTTTTCTTGAGGCAGAACACACTCTATCATAGCCATATACAGCTTGTCGGTCAGCTTGGGCGAGAAGTTGTCCTTCTCCTGGTCGTTCACCAGCAGATCCAGCGCCGACTCGGCATCGCTGTACTGCTTTTCTTGCGTCAGGCATCGTGCCAGTAGGATGCGCGCCTCGTCCGACTCGCTGCTGCCGCCATATTGCGAAATGATGAGCCGGCAAGTGTTGGCCGTGGCGGCATAGTCCTGCTTGTAGAAGGTGGCGTAGGCCGTCAGGAGGTAGCAGTTTTTCACGTACTTCACATACTCCCTGCCCTGCACATAGATGCTGTGTTTTTTTATACCCTTGATGCCCTTTTCAATGGCCTTGTCCATTTCGGGATAGATGGCCATCGCTTTTTCTTTGCTACCAATCTGATACACAGGCAAAATCTGCGTATAGTCGTCGGCGAAGGTCTTGCCGAGTTTTTTCAGTCCGATGCGATAGCTCTCGTTGCCGTTCCACCACGTGTTGTAGTGGCAAGTTGTGTTGTGATAGGTGATGTTAGCCCATTTGGCCTTCTGTGTCGAACAGGATGCCAAAAGGAGGGCCATCAGCGCCACACCTAACATTCTTCTATTTCTATAACAACACGACAATGAGAATTGAGAATTGAAAATTGAAAAATGAAATCATTTGCGGTATGCGACCTGTGAAACGAGCGCATTCGTGTCACTGGTCACTGGTCACCATCACACATTAAACCTGAAGTGCATAATGTCGCCGTCCTGCACCACATAATCCTTTCCTTCGACGGCAATCTTGCCTGCTTCGCGGCACTTGGCCTCGCTGCCCAGCGCCACATAATCCTCAAACTTGATGACCTCGGCGCGTATAAAGCCACGCTCAAAGTCACTATGGATAATTCCCGCAGTTTGAGGGGCTTTCATCCCCTTGCGGAAAGTCCAGGCACGGCACTCCTTGGGACCTGCCGTGAGGAAAGTCTGCAGGTTCAGCAGGCGGTAGGCGGCCTTGATGAGGCGGTTGACGCCCGACTCTTTCAAGCCCAAATCCTCAAGGAACATCTGCTTCTCCTCGTACGATTCCAGTTCGGCGATATCTGCCTCAATACCAGCACCAATAACCAGCACCTCGGCATTCTCGTCCTTCACGGCTTCGCGAACCATATCGACATATTTGTTTCCCGAAACGACCGAAGCCTCGTCGACATAGCATACATACAATATCGGCTTGGCAGTGAGCAACATAAGCTCCTTTGCGGCTTCCTGTTGGCTCTCGTCGAGCTGCACGGTTCTGGCGCTTCGTCCCTGCAGAAGGGCGTCGCGATAGAGGTTCATCACCTCAACCAGCTTTTTTGCTTTGGCGTCGCCGCCGGTTTTGGCTTTCTTTTCCTCTTTGGCCAGTCGGTTCTCGATGGTTTCCAGGTCTTTAAACTGAAGCTCAAGGTCGATGGTCATCTTGTCGCGCAGAGGGTCGACCGAGCCGTCGACGTGCGTCACATTGTCGTCGTCAAAACAGCGCAGGACGTGGATTATGGCGTCGGTGGTCCTGATGTCGCCCAAGAATTTGTTGCCCAAACCCTCGCCTTTCGACGCGCCTTTGACCAGGCCGGCGATGTCGACAATCTCGACGGTGGCAGGCACCACGCTGGCGGGATGTTCGATTTCAACCAGTTTGGCAAGGCGTTCGTCGGGGACGGTGATGACACCCACATTGGGCTCGATGGTGCAGAAAGGGAAATTGGCGGCCTGCGCCTTAGCGTTACTCAAGCAGTTGAAAAGGGTCGATTTGCCAACATTAGGCAACCCTACTATACCACATTGCAATGACATTATATACTATTCTATTTTCTTGATTTTAAATTACATATACTCACCAAAGCAAAACCCTGTCGGCAAGTTTCCGTCGGCATACAGCCTCCGAAAACAAACTGCCGACAACAAGTCTGGCTTTAATTTCTATGATAATAACTGCGCAGCAGGAAAAAAATTGTATGAATAATAAAAAAAACATTCACCCTACCCTTCCCCTATGCCACGTCTCGCGACCGGACCCGGCAGGGCCGTTCCTATATCGTTCCTATATCGTTCTTATATCGTTCCTATATAAAAATATAAGAACGATATAAGAACGATATAGGAACGATATAGGAACGGGCGGAGCGGGTGCTATGAAAAGCCTGAGGGTGGTTGCCGCAAAAACACAGTGGCATAAACCAAGTTAAACACTTGATTTCTAACAGCCAACCGACATTTTTCAATTAAATCAGTGCAGGTTGACGCCGATTAGATTCATAAATTCCTCGCGTGTCTTGGGGTCCTTGAGGAAGGCGCCGGTGAAGTCGCTGGTGGTTGTGACGCTGTTCTGTTTCTGCACACCGCGCATAGACATACACATATGCTGCGCCTCGATGACGACGGCGACGCCCAGCGGCTGGAGGGTGTTCTGGATGCAGTCCTTGATCTGTTTGGTGAGGCGCTCCTGCACCTGCAGGCGGCGGGCATAGGCATCGACGACACGCGGTATCTTGCTGAGTCCGACGATAGTACCGTTGGGGATATAGGCCACGTGGGCTTTGCCGACAAAGGGCACCAGATGGTGCTCGCAAAGCGAATAGAGCTCAATGTCTTTGACGACGACCATCTGCTTATAGTCTTCGTGGAACATCGCCGAGCGCAGTATCTCTTCGGGGTCAAGGTCGTAGCCGTTGGTGAAGAAAAGCATTGCTTTGGCGATGCGTTCGGGCGATTTGAGCAGCCCCTCGCGCGAGGGGTCCTCGCCAAGGAGGCGGATGATTTCTTTGTAGTGTGTCGCCATTTCGGCAACGCACTGCTCGTCGTATTTGTCTATTTTGAGGTAACCTTTTTCCATTGCATTAGTGCGTTTTTGCGTTGTTGTGTTATTGCGATTGTGTGGACTTGCGGACTAGAAATTCTCCACCTGCAGCAGCAGGCCTTTAAGGTATTCGCCTTCAGGATGATAGATACTGACGGGATGGTCGGCGGCGTGCGGCAGCTGGCGGACGATGCGGACGTGCTTGCGGGCATTGGCGGCGGCGGTGAACACCATAGTCTGGAAGTCCTCTTTCGACACTGCCTGGCTGCAGCTGAAGGTCATCAGCATCCCGCCGTCGGCAAGGCTCTCCATAGCGCTCTGGTTGATAGAGCGATAGCCTTTGAGACCTTGTTGCAGCGAGCGGTGGTTTTTGGCGAAAGCCGGCGGGTCGAGGATGATAAAGTCGAATTTTGAATTTTGATTTTCGGATTGCGAGAAGTATTTCAGGACATCGGCCACAGTGCCCTTGTGCAGCGCGCCGCTGCCGAAATTGAGTTCCACATTGCGGTTGCAGAGTTCGATGGCTTTCTTGGAAACATCGACCGTTTCGACATATTCCGCGCCTCCTTTGAGGGCCGCCAGCGAAAAGCCGCCAGTGTAGCCGAAACAGTTCAGCACGCGCCGTCCGCGAGCCAACTGCGAAACGAGGTGGCGATTATCCCTCTGATCGATAAAAAATCCGGTCTTCTGGCCCTCGTAGAAGTTGATAACCATACGAATACCATTTTCCAGAATCTCCCAGTCGTTGAAAGCTTGAACGTCGAAATCGGGCTTATAGACGGCTACGGGACCATCTTCGCAGCCTCCGGGAAGCGTGGTGCTGCTTTTGTCGAAAACGGCATAAAGTCTGTCGCCCAGCAGCTGGTGAAGTATCTCGGCAAACTGGGGAAACAGGCGATGCATACCGACGCTATGAGCCTGAAAGACAAGGATTCCGTTATACCAGTCGCACACCAGGCCGGGCATATTGTCGCCCTCGCCATAGACGAGCCGGAACACATTGGTATCGGCATTGTCGAAGAAACCGAGCTGGCGACGATAGCCGATTGCAGACATAAACCTTTGCTTGAAGAAAGAAATATCAATATTCTGTGTTTCAAACGATAGAATCTTGCAAATAATCGAGTCGTCCTGGTAGTGTCCCGAAGCAAGCCAAATCCCATCAGGTCCGAGGACATCGACCAAGTCGCCATCGGCAGGGTTGCCCACCTTGCGGCGCACGGCACCCGAGAAGATCCACGGATGGTGCCGCTGAAGGGCTTTTTCTTTGCCAGGAGCCAGGATGAGTTGCGGACGGTTCATCGCTTGAGGTCGATTATAGTCTGTTGTGGGTCAGGCGATTTGAAGACCGCGTTGCCAGCCACGAGCACATCGGCACCGGACTCGAACAGCAGCGGGGCATTGGTCGTATTGACGCCGCCATCCACCTCGATAAGGCACTGTGGGTTCTTGCGGTCACAGAGCTGACGCAACTGGCGTACTTTGGAATAGGTGTTCTCGATGAATTTCTGGCCGCCGAACCCGGGATTGACGCTCATAAGAAGCACCATATCACATATTTGCACCGTATCCTCAAGAAGCGACACCGGGGTGTGCGGATTGAGCACAACCCCGCACTTCATACCGGCGTCGCGGATGGCGTGGAGGGTGCGGTCCAGGTGGGTGCAGGCCTCGTAGTGGACGGTCAATATGTCGGCACCGGCGTCGCGGAAGTCGGCAATATAGCGGCCAGGATCCATAATCATCAAATGGACGTCAAGCGGCTTGCGGGCGTGCTTTTTTATGTGTTTCACAATAGGTTGTCCAAAGGAGATGTTGGGGACGAAAAGGCCATCCATAACATCGACGTGCAGCCAGTCGCACTGGCTGTCGTTGAGCATCTCTATGTCGCGCTGCAGGTTGCCAAAATCGGCCGAAAGCAGCGAAGGGGAAATCAATTTCATTCTTTTTAAAAAGGTTAAAGGTTAAAGATTTTGGGGGAGTTAAAGGAAGTTATGGGAAGTTAAAGGAAGTTAAGGGACAATAGTATTTGTATCTTAAGTTAAGGTTAAGGTTAAGGTCAAAGTTTAATTTTTTCAAAATTGCGGCCGTAGACGCCTTGGGTCTTAGAGACTGATATAAAGGCGTTTTCGTCGATGCGATGGATGACCTGCATAACGTTGGGCTTGTCGGTCTTATGGGCCATAATGACAAGCACCTTGGTGGGCTGGTGGGTGTAGCCGCCTTCGCCGTCGAGGAGTGTCACGCCACGTCCTATCTCGCTGGTGATGGCATCGCCGATCTCTTTGTTTTTGGCCGAGAAAATCATAATCTGATAGGTTTGTTTGTTGCCATCGAGCACCATATCAAGCACATACGTCATCGTCACCATCACAATGTAACCGTAGACGACATTGGTGATTTGATGCGAAACGAAATATGAACTGCCGATGATGAATATGTCGAGATACATAATCACTTTGCCCGGCGATACGTTGTAGAACTTGCTGATGATGAGCGCAATGATGTCCGTTCCGCCACTATTGCCACCCATTGCGAAGGTGAGTCCAATTCCGCCGCCGCAGAGCGCGCCGCCAATGATGGCGCACATAAAGGGTTCGAAACCCATCTTGCCGTCGATAAGGAACAGATTCTCAACGTGCAGCACCTGCTGCCAAAGGATGAAACAAAGCGAGCTCATCACGATGCCGTAGATGGTATTGGCACCGAACTTGGAACCCAGCACCTTGAATCCGATTGCGAGAAGGATGCCATTGATAATGAAGTTGATGACACCGATGGGCAGCGGGATGCCACAGGCGATGTTGAGCACCGACGAGATACCGCTGACGCCTCCACCGACAATCTTGGCCGGCAGCATAAACGCCGACCAGGCGAATGTATAAACCAAAATGCCAAACGTAATTATGACGTATGACAAAACGAGCTTTGATTTGTTTTTAAAGATATGCATATTAATGACTTTAACTTATTGACTTCAATCTTGACTTTAACTTTGGGCAAACTCTTTTTCTAACCACAAATTAAACGAATTGAACGAATTGTTTTGGACAAAATTATGTTTTGCAAGCAAAACGCGAATTTAAACGAATTATATAGTTAACTTTATTGTTGTTAATTAGCTGTGCCATAGAAGCGTGCACCGAAGATTGAGGAACCGACGCGCACCAGTGTGGCACCCTCTTCGACGGCTATGGGATAGTCGTGGCTCATTCCCATCGACAATTCGCAAAAGCAATCATTGTCAGCAAAATAGTCTCTCTTCAGCGTTTCGAATATATGGCGAAGATTGGCGAACTCGGAGCGGACCAACGTTGTGTCGTCGGTATTGGTCGCCATTCCCATCACGCCACATATCCTAATGTGGCTCAGTGCTTTATATTCATTCGAATTCAACAGCTCTATTGCCTCTTCCAGGGAAAGACCGAACTTTGTCTCCTCGCTGGCGATATGGAACTGCAGCAGGCAATCGATGATGCGGTCGTGTTTTATAGCTTCTTTTTCAACCGTTTGCAGAAGTTGCAGCGAGTCGATGCTGTGAATCATACGCACAAAAGAGGCTATATATTTGACCTTATTGGTTTGGAGATGACCAATAAGATGCCACTCGATATCGTCAGGCAGCACCTCGTGTTTGTCGCGCATTTCCTGGGCTTTGTTTTCGCCAAACAGGCGCTGGCCGGCATCGTAGGCCTCCTGCAACATCTCGACCGGCTTGGTTTTGGAGACTGCAATAAGGCGCGTACGTTCAGGCAATGTGGCTTTTATCGTTTCAATATTTTTCTTTATGTCTATATTGTCCATCTTTAAATGATTCTTAATTTTATTAACGACACACATCGCAATATATTATATTATGTATAATTTTTTTTTCATTTTTGCGTTAAGACTATCTGAACAAAGAATAAAACGAAGAATAAATGATTGTCTGTATTGCCGAAAAGCCGAGTGTGGCTCGCGAAATTGCTCGCGTGCTTGGTGCCAACGCCAGTCACGAAGGGTATATGGAAGGTAATGGTTATCAAGTCACTTGGACTTTCGGCCATCTTTGCACCCTTAAGGAGCCACACGATTACAACACGATGTGGAAAGCTTGGGCTCTGAGCCGACTGCCGATGATACCGGAGAGATTTGGTATCAAGCTGATTGACAACAAGACATACGAAAAACAGTTCCACATAATCGAATCGCTGATGCAGAAAGCCGACAGCATTGTGAACTGCGGCGATGCCGGTCAGGAGGGCGAGCTTATCCAGCGTTGGGTGATGCAGAAGGCCCGTGCCAAGTGTCCCGTCCAGCGCCTATGGGTGTCGTCGCTGACCGAAGAGGCTATCCGCGAAGGATTTAAGAGCCTGAAGCCGCAGGACGACTATCAGTCGCTCTACGAAGCGGGGCTTTGTCGTGCAATCGGCGACTGGCTGCTCGGTATGAATGCCACGCGGCTGTACACCCTGAAATACCGCACGCAACAAGGGCAAGTGCTATCCATCGGGCGCGTACAGACTCCCACCCTGGCACTTATCGTCAACCGTCAGCTGGAAATACAGAACTTCAAACCCGAACAGTATTGGGTTCTTTCGACCATTTATCGCGACACCCTCTTCACCCTGCAAGGGGCAGACAACGACGACGAAGAGGCTGACGGTGAGGAAGATGGCAGCAAAAAGAAAACGATCAAAGGCCGCATTACGAACGAGGAAGAAGGTCGCCAAGCACTGGAAGCCATAAAAGACAAAGACTTCGAAGTGACCTCGATAGCGAAGAAAAGCGGCAACGAAACGCCCCCGCGACTGTTCGACCTTACCAGCCTGCAGGTGGAATGCAACAAAAAATACAGCTTCTCGGCAGACGAGACGCTGAAATACATACAAAGCCTTTACGAAAAGAAACTTACCACCTATCCGCGTGTCGACACGACATTCCTCAGTGACGACATTTATCCCAAATGCCCAACGATACTGAAAGGGCTGCTGCCATACGCCAACCTGACCGAGCCGCTGCTTGCAAAGAAACTCCCCAAAAGCAAGAAGGTGTTCGACAACAGCAAAGTCACTGACCACCACGCCATTATTCCAACCGGAGAGAATCCTTCAAACGGTGACCTGACTATCAACGAGAAACGCGTCTACGATCTTGTGGCGAGACATTTTATTGCCGTTTTCTATCCCGATTGCAAAATTTCGACAACCACGGTGACAGGCAAAGTGGACGGCAAGATTGAAAACAAGTCGCAGAAGCTGTCGTTCAAAACATCAGGCAAACAGGTGCTTGATCCCGGCTGGCGTGTCTGTTTCGGCAAATGGATTGAAGAGAACGGCAGTTGGCATCAGGAAAAGAAAAACACACGCGACGAGGACTCGGACAGCGACAAGGAAAACAAGAAAGACGACGACCGGATGCTGCCGGCTTTTGTCAAAGGCGAAAAAGGGCCTCACACCCCTACCCTTACGGAGAAATGGACGACCCCTCCAAAGCCTTATACCGAAGCCACCTTGCTGCGGGCTATGGAGACGGCAGGTCGTTTTGTGGACAACGACGAGTTGCGTGATGCGCTGAAAGAGAACGGCATAGGTCGTCCGTCGACACGTGCCGCCATCATCGAAACCCTCTTCAAACGCGGTTACATTACAAAAATACGCAAGTCGCTCAACGCCACACCGACTGGGATAAACCTCATAGGACTAATCAATGAAGAGTTGCTGAAAAGTGCCGAACTGACGGGCCAATGGGAAAAGAAACTGCGCGACATTGAAGCGCATCGCTACAGTGCCGCACAGTTTATAGAAGAATTGAAACAAATGGTGACGCAGATTGTCGCCGATGTGATGAACGCTAAACCATCATCAAGTAATTGACCTCCTGCTGAGTAAGTTCGCGGACTTTGCCTCGCGGCAGGTCTTTCTTTGTAAGTCCCGCAAAAACGCAGCGGTCCAGCTTTTTCACCTCGTAGCCGAAATGCTCGAAGATGCGGCGCACAATGCGGTTTCTGCCAGAATGCAGCGCCACACCGACCACGCGACGGTCTTTGCCGTCACCTTGGTATTGGATATCGTCGACAGCTATCGGTCCGTCTTCCAGCTCAATGCCTTCAATCATCTGCTTCATATCCTCGCGGCTGACGGCGCGGTCGCATTCCACCTGGTAGATCTTATATATGTTCGACGAAGGATGCGTCAGTCGTTTTGCCATTTCGCCATCGTTGGTGAAAAGTAGCAGGCCCGTCGTGTTCTTATCCAGTCGGCCAACGGGATAGATGCGCTCCTTGCAGCAACCCTGAACGAGCAGCATCACCGTGTCGCGCTCCTGCGGGTCGTCAAGTGTAGTGATATATCCTTTGGGTTTGTTCAGAAGAAAATAGCGTTTAGGTTCGCTGCGCAGCACTTCGCCGCCGTAAGAAACGACATCGCCCTCTTTCACCTTGAAACCAAGCGTAGTAACCACTTCGCCGTTAACAGAAACGGCACCGGCTTCGATCAGTTTGTCTGCCTCACGACGTGAACAGATACCAGCATTGGAGATATATTTGTTCAATCGCGTTGTCCCGTCGTACTTCGGCTCAGGAGGAGCCTGACGGCCCTTGCGGCGACGGATTTTGTTGGAAATGATTTCATCTGACCCTTTCAACAGCTTCGGTCTCTTGGCTTTACGTTGTTTTTTAGGCTTGCCGTTGCCATTAGCGTTGCCATTAGCATTGCGACGAAATTCGCGATGCTGCTGCTCGTCAGCGCCATCCTCGCCATTCGAGCGATAGATTCTTCTAGGTTGTTCTGTTGCACCTTTGTCCAGTCTTACTTTGCCAATACGCAGACGACGCGGGCGCCCACCATTTGTTTGTTGATCTGTTTTTTCTTCCATTGTTTGTTTAGTCTTTTTAGTGTTGATAAAATATATGGTAAAAATATATTGTCTTATCTAGAAATGAAGCACATAAGGTCCGGTGTTTTCCAAAGCCTGGGTTTCGAGTACCGTTGCCACCTCTTTGGCCATCATAAGGAATATATGTAACCCTTTTGCATCCAGCCATTTGATAGCATCGATATCCTCGCGGCAGGCCAAAGCGAACATCAAGTTGCACCGATGGGTGGCCCTACCAATCCAAACGCGAGCCTTGTCCTCGCCATCGATGGCATTGGAGAGGATGGCCAGCCACGCAAAGTTGTTAGCAAAGAGCCACTTCATAGCCTCGACATCGCCACGAATGGCATTCGAAAAAGCTGCAAGTTCAGGATAGCCGTTGTCCATCAGCCAGCGGAAGAAGTCCTTCCGACCGGCGATGCACTTGGTCAAAGCCAACAAAATCTTTATGTCGTATTTCTCAAGACCCATAAAGCTATCCTGCTTTAAGATATCACAAATCTATCAGCTTCTTATCTTTGCCCCCAATTGTGTTTCGAGGTTTTTCTGCAATTTAGTCATTACCGACTCTATCTGTTTGTCGTTAAGCGTCTTGTCGGCATCTTGAAGAATAAAACTGACTGCATAGGATTTATATCCATCAGCTATGCCCTTGCCCTGGTAGACATCGAAGAGTGACACCTTTTTGAGCAATTTCTTTTCGCTGGCATAAGCGACAGCTTCGATCTGTCCAAATGTGAACTTGTTTTCGAGCACCAGAGCCAAATCGCGACGCACCTCCGGGAATTTTGGTATTTCGCTGAAAGTGACATCTTTGGCAGGATAGGACTTAAGCATAAGGTCCCAGTCTATGTCGGCATAGAACACCTCTTGCTTGCAATCCAATGCCTGAAGCGTTTCGCGCGAGACGCGTCCCACAACAGCCAACTGTTTCTTGCTGTCTTTTAACTGGAAAGCCAGGCCTTCGGACAGGAAACCGACCTCGGACGGCACAATATTCAGCCTGCCCAACGGCATACGCAGACGATGCAGAATGTTCATCAAGTGAGCTTTAGCATCGAAGAAATCGACCTTCTTCTTCTCTCCGTGCCAACTCTCGCCATTCACGGCGCCTGTCATAAAGAATGTCAGATGCTGAGTCTCGCTGTAGCGTTTCGTTACCGACAGCTCTGCAGCATCGTCGGCGTCGTTCTTAACATAGCTGCGGCCGAACTCGTATATCTTCTGGTCGAAAATCTTGTGGTTGATATTGTAGACAATGCATTCAAGTCCGCCATAAAGAAGCGTCTGTCTCATAACATTCAATTCCTTGGAGAGCGGATTCAGTATGCAGACGCAGTGCTGTGCCGGGAAGTCGGCATTGCCGTCATAATAGCTGCTCTTTGTCAGCGAGTTGTTCATTATCTCGTTGAAACCATTGTATGTCAGGTAGTCAGAAGCGATATTCTTCAACTTTTGCGGATTGGGTTTCACGCCATACGACAGGCAGCTGTTCAGCCGCTCGTCGAAGTCGATATTGTTGTACCCATAGATGCGCATAATTTCCTCAACGACATCGCATTCGCGATACACGTCCACCTTGCACGTCGGTATGCGCAGCAACATTCCCTCTGCGTCTTCGCGCACTATTTCGATGTCGAGCGAAGTGAGGGCGGTACGAATGGTGTCGACAGGTATCGTCTTGCCAATCAAGTCGGCAACACGTTTATAGTTGATTTCTACCTCCGCTTTCTCGATCGGTTTCGGATAGATATCCACGATGTCGCCACAAATCTCACCGCCAGCCAACTGCTGAATGAGATACGCGGCACGTCTTACGGCCCACAGCGTGATGTTGGGGTCGCAACCGCGCTCGTAGCGGAACGAGGCGTCGGTTTTCAGCGTGTGACGTTTCGACGTCTTGCGGATGCTGACGGGATTGAAATAAGCACTTTCGATGAAGACATTGGTCGTCGCCATCGTCACACCCGATTTCTCGCCGCCGAAAACACCGGCAATGCACATACCTTCTTTCTCGTTGCAAATCATCAGGTCGCGCTTGTCAAGCTTGCGCTCGACACCGTCCAAGGTTACAAACGGCGTGTCTTGCGGCAGGCACTTCACCACCACGTGACCGCCTTCTATCTTGTCGGCATCGAAAGCGTGCAGCGGCTGCCCAACTTCCATCAGGATAAAGTTGGTGATATCCACTATGTTATTGATTGGGCGCAATCCGATTGTGCGCAGTTTGTCTTTCAGCCAGTCGGGCGATTCCTGCACCTTTACGCCTCTTATAGTCAATCCGCTGTATCGAGGACAAAGCTCTTTTTCTTCGACATCCACACGGATGGCATCAGTAGACTGTTTCTCATTGACGGTCAGCGTGTTGTTCACCTCCGGCCAAAGGATCCGCTTTTGCTCGCCGTTGCGGGTGTTCAGAACCGCCACCACGTCGCGCGCCACACCGATATGCGAAGTGGCGTCCGAACGGTTGGCCGTAATGGCCACCTCGAGCGTATAGTCGTCTTTGACGTTGAAATACTCCTTTGCCGGCATTCCCACAGGTGCGTCGTCTGGCAAAACCATAATTCCGTCGTGGCTGTTGCCCAGTTGCAGCTCGTCTTCGGCACACAGCATTCCTTCACTGACGGCACCACGCAGTTTGCCTTTCTTGATTTCGTGGAATTCGGTATCTGATGTCCATATCTTGGTTCCTATCTGGGCACATACCACTTTCTGGCCGGCGGCGACATTGGGAGCGCCGCACACTATATGCAGAGGTTCGCCGTTGCCGACATCCACCGTGGTCAGATGCAGGTGATCCGAGTCCGGATGAGCTTCGCAGGTCAGCACCTTACCTATCACCACGTGCTCCAATCCGCCTTTTATCGTCTCAACCTTCTCGACTCCCTCAATCTCCAGACCCGAAAAAGTCAGCAGATCGTCCAATTCTTCAGGACTCAGCGTTGTTTCTACATATTCCTTAAGCCAATTGTATGAAATCTTCATTTTATTTATTATTATATTATTCTATATTAATTATGCAGGCCTCGCGCCCACCGTTTTGTTCCTATTCTTTCGCGCCATCTGTCTCACAGCGTCTTCACTGCCCTTGCCCGATAGAAAGGCGACGTGTTGGTGTTGAAATAGCACCTTATGCCGTCGGGGCCACAAGCGAAGGTGTGCGACTCGGAGCACGGCGTCGATGTCCAATAGAACGTATGTCCAGCCATAACAGGCTGCAGCTTTTTGTGTCCTATGGTTATGTTCATCAACGATTTATATTTTTTTATGACAGCCATTTCCTCTTTTGTAGGCAAGTGCCAACTGCCGTCGGCGTAGTTTGACGCCCACTTCATAGCCGAATCGGAGTCGAGGTTGAGCGCTTCGTCGACCGACATCAGCATCGTGACCTTGCCTTCGTCGTCGACAGCAAGCACTATTCCCTTCTCGCCGCCGGAGTGGTAATAGTCGCCGAGCTCATATCCGCCACTGCATCCGCCCAGTGTCAGCACCACACCAAAAATCGTATATAATATTCTCTTGTTCATAATGTTCCTAAAAAATCGCAGATTCATAATCGTCAATGGACTCGACTTCCATTGAATCAATTTCAAACATTTCATCGTCATCTGTTGCCATTCCGCCGGCATACACCTCCGGCACCGTCGAACCGCGCTCAAAAAGGTGATACCTGTTTGTGGGCAAATCGATTTTACGGAAGTTCAAATCTTCACCAATCCCTTGCATACTGCTGTACATCGTCAGC